>CALMIS010000193.1 GCA_937864185.1 uncultured Chloroflexota bacterium | reverse complement strand
CTTCCAATCTTCCATCCTTCCTTCCGTACTACCACGCAAACCCCACCCCTTGAAACTACCGAGAATCTTCCCGCACTGTTACCGTTGAGTCCGCACGCGATCAGGGGCTAAAATAGGGATACGCTGGCCTAAAGGCGCGCATATTCCGGAAACTGGCCGCCAGCCGAGCTGCGCCCGGCTCACCACTAGGGCAATTCAGAAATTAATCTATTTAGTCCTACGATAGGAGGCTCAAACGTGAAACAATCTCTCTTTACCAAACCCTCTCGCCTATTCTTCGTGCTGCTCATCCTGGTTGTCGCAACCGTCACCCCGGCAGCAGCTCAAGACATTGGCATTCAGGCAGTGGATTTCAACAACTTTCTGTGGAATCCGGCCAACACCCTGATCGCTCGGGGTGATGGCACCGTCTTAACCAAGCTCAACGTTGAAGGCGCCCAGCAAATCTATGGTTTTACCCTGGCTGTTGGCTATGACGCTTCGATTGTTAAGCCCGAAAGTGTCGAGCCCGGCTCGCTGCTGCCCGGGACCAAAGGCGTCGACTACTTCTTCACCATTCAGCCCGGTGGCCCGGCGCTGGCTTGCGGTGGCGATGCTTCGTTCAAAGTCAATGTCACCTATTTTGACCAGACCGACTCAATCGAAGGCACCGGCGATGTGCTGGAAATTCTGTGGCGCAGCGATCCCGACGCCGCAGTGGGTGATGTGGCTGACATTTGTCTCGATGGCGCTACCTCGCAGGTGGTTGACAACGGCGGCGGCGTTGGCCCGGCCGTGCCGACCATCAATGGCACCATTACCGTTGAACCGCCGGCCATCTTCAAGTTCCAAATCGCCCTCCAAGGTGGCAAGAACAGCGGCCTGGTTGAAACCGCTACCCCGAATGATATCTTCACCGACGTGGTCATCAACGGCATCTACCCCTGTGACGGCGGCAGCGTTGATCTGTTGGGCTTCTGCACCTTCAACAACGCCACGACCCTGCCCCCCTACACGGTTGAAGTCGACCGCCGCGGCTATCTGGACACCGAATACTCCTTTGACGACCCGGCCGACTCCACCTCGATCTACATGACCGCCGGTGACTTGAACAATGACGGCGTGATCAACATTCTCGACATCCAGTTGATGGCCAGCCTGATCAACAGCCCGGTCGGCACCAGCACGCTCTCTCGCGCCGCTGATTTCACCGGCCCTGGCTTCACCAATGATGGCCTGGTCGACATTTTGGACCTGGTCTTGGTCGCCCGCAACTTTGGTAAGTCCGGCCCCACGGCTGGCACCAACCCTGGTACCAGCTTCCCCTTCTAAGGGCTAAAAGTGTCTTAATCCAAGGAGCCCAAACTCAGTTTGGGCTCCTCTTCAAAGAAAGAAGGCCACACCATGAAACGATTCCCCAACTACTGGCTCATCGTTCTGCTCATCGGCTTCTTTGCGGCCGGGCTTAGCCTGCTGCCCAACCCTCTCTCTGTCGCTTACGCCCACGGCTGGTCGCCGTGCTGTAAGACGGCTACCCCCACCTCAACCCCAACGGCTACGGCCACCGCCACGCCGACCGCCACGCCGACGCGTGTCCTGGAAGCCTGCCAGGTGACAGCCGTCAGCTTCGATCAGGACTCCTACCAGCCGGGCGAGACGATCAACGTCACGGTGAGCGTGGTCGATGCGGCCAACCAGCCGCTAGGGGGAGCCAATGTCTCCGCCGCCGTCACTCGGCCGACCCAAACCGAACTGAGTGGTCAAGCCACAACCAGCACGGATCTGATTGATCGGACCGGTGACTATGTGGCAGCTTACAGCAATACCGATCTGTCCGGCCAATACACCTTCGACTTCACCGTCACGGACCCGACCGGCCAGCGTTTTTTGACGTGCTCGGCCAGCGCCAGTGTCCAGGTTGAGTCGGAGGCGACGCCCACGCCCACCGAAACGGCGACTCCTACGGTCACCGTTACGCCAACAGTCACGGTGACGCCAACTGTAACGGTCACCCCCACGCCAACCCCTGGGGCCGGCGTCTCGCCTGAGAACTACACGACCACCCTGTGCAGCTTCCTGGATACCACCAGCATCGATCTGGCGGCCATCCCCGATCTCGTCAGTGTCGATCTGGAACTTTCATATGATGTCCGCATCATCCAAGTGATCGATGCCGATCAGACAAAGCAGGGCGTGCAGGTCAGGTTGGGTTCTCCCTTCAGCACGGCTGACGTAGTCCGGAACGAGGTCGATACCCGGGCCGGGCGCATCTACTTCAAAGCGACGCGCCAGGCCGGCCCTATCTCGATTGCCGACTCGACCAGCCTGATCGAGATCGACTGGCGGCCGCAGCGGGTTGGTTCTAGCTCGCTCACCCTCGCGCGCCTGACCCTGACCGATGCCAACAACCAGACCATTGCCGTCCAGCCCCAAAGTGGCACCTTCACGGTCGGTTTTGTGCCGGACTGTAGAGTTTCCGGAGCGGTGGTGTTGCAGGGCCGCACGAACGCGGGTGGGATTGCCGTGGCTAACTCGGCTGGGATGCAGACTCAAACCCAAGCCAGTGGCAGCTTTGAGGTTGATGCTGAAAATGTCATCAGCCTGAAATATCCGGGCTATCTCTCGACCGCAATTGACCTGCGCGATGAACTGCACATCCTGAGCGCCGACGGTAAGACCGTCTATCTGGCCGAGATCGAGCTGGCGGCCGGTGATATCAACGGTGATGATGCCATCAATATTCTTGACCTGGCCTACATCGCCGCCAAGTTTGGTACCACCGATGCCAGCGCCGATCTCAATGGCGACGGTCAGGTCAATCTTTTGGACCTGACGATGGCCGCCGGTAACTACGGCCTAGAAGGGCCGCTGAAGCCCTGGCAGTAACGCGGGCTAAATCACGGGACTGGAGTCCTACGAGTTAACCCTGAGAGCTGTCTGCGAGGTGGCGCGGACAAAATCTCCGCGCCACCTCCGTTGAGCCCGTGAACGGCTCGTGATAAGCTTAAGCAAGCTTAACGTTTATAAATTTTTTGGTGGTTTTATCAAAATTAAGTTGGGGCGAGGCAACTCAAGCAGGACCGGTTGCTTCGACAGGATCCAGCCGGGTGGCTTCGCCTCTGTGTTTATACCCCAAAATCAGTTGCACGCAACACTTGAACGGAGTACTTTACCATGAAATCATCTTTCTTTACCTGGCCAGCCAGATGGCTGATGGGAGGCCTACTTGTTTTAGCTGCTGTATTTGCCTTGACCAACGTCGACACCTCTTCTGCTCACGATCAGGACAGCTCCCAGCCTGATTTTGTCGGCGCGGCGCAAAGTTCACCCGATGGTCAGGCGAGCATCGTGACTCAAGAGACTCGCCTCGACGGGCGCTACTTTGTGGCCAACGGTCAGGTCGAAGGATTGACGCTCCAGGCCGATGGCTTCAGCCTCGCCTCTGGCGCAACGGTGGGTGTCTATACCTCCGGCCTCATTGAAAGCCCACTCGGCTACACCACCGATATCGTCCCGCTCTGGGGCGTTGAGGTCCCCGACGGGGGCGCGGCTCAGATCGAGACGCGGCTGAGCACCGACCAGGGCTCCACCTGGAGCGACTGGCTCAATTCCCCCGAAGCCTTTTTTCCGGTTCGTGAAAATCTCCATAGCGGTCACCTGATCTGGATCGGCAGCGAGCAAGTGACCATGCAAGTCCGGGTGACGCTGCGCAGCGGAGTGGGTGGCCTGTCGCCTCGCTTCAACAGTCTCATCCTGGCTTTTAATGACACCAGCCAGGGTCCAACCGATGGCCAGATTGCCGGGCAAATGGCTCGCCTCAGCGCCGCGGCCGTCTCCTGCCCGGTCGAGAAACCGGCGGTCGTCTCCCGCACCGACTGGGGCTGCCCGGACGGTCAAAAAAGTCCTCGCCGCCCCCCGATGTATGCCCCGGTTACCCATATTATTATCCACCAAACCGAAACGCCCAATAATACCGCGCCCTACCAGGACTATGCCGGCTGGGTCCGCTCGGTCTGGAACTACCACGCCAACGTTCTGCGCTGGGGCGATGTGGGCTACAACTACTTGATTGACCCCAACGGCACTATCTATGAAGGCCGGGCCGGCGGCGATGACGTGATCGGCATTCACGACGGTCGCAATCGCGGTTCGATGGCGATTGGGTTCCTCGGCTGCTACGGCGGTTGTGATGATCCGCGCCTGAGCGTGGTCGAGCCGCCTGAGTCGATGCTGGCCACCGCGGTTGAACTGATGGCCTGGAAAACCGGCCAGAAAGATCTCAATCCGTTAGGGACCGCGCCTTACAACAGTCTGCCGAGCGTTCCGGTTATCGCCGGTGGTCAAGATGTCTCCTGGACGACTTCGCCGGGTGACAAACTGTACGAATTACTGCCCACGCTGCGGACTCGTGTCGATAACCGGGCCAATTGTGAGCTGGCTGCTTGCCAGATCACCGATGTGGTCTTTAACCAGGCCAGCTACGCCCTCGGCGATATCATTGACTTCACCGTTAAGTTGGTTGACAGCAATGGCAACCCGCTCGGTGGGGCGAATGTGGTGGCTGATGTGACCGCGCCGCAGGTTCAAACCGAAGAAGTGGACAACATCGATCTGGATGATTTGACCGGCAACTACGATGGCAGCTTTGCCGATACAACCACGCCTGGCGTCTACGAGTTTCTCTTCACCGCCACCGATCCCACCGGCGAGAAGT
>CALMIS010000192.1 GCA_937864185.1 uncultured Chloroflexota bacterium | reverse complement strand
AGACAACTGTTCTGATTAAAATCCTTAAATCCGCACACAACAAAAAACCCGACCTATGGCCGGGTTTTTGATTCCCCGAAATTACTTCGCTGCGGCTCGTTCCAGATTCAGCGCCAACAGTCGCTCCAAAAACTGTTCATCACTCAAATTGTAGGGCCAGCCGTAAGCGTCGAGCACCGCCCGGTCAAGCTTCTGGTGTGCCAGGTTGGGCGCTGATTTATTCTGGAGAAAAAGAATCGGCTTGGCTCTAGCTTCTTGTTTAGTGTAGCTACAACTCTTTATCCTTTAACTTTTCTACCTTGAAGTTATAAGGATTGCTTCCTGCGGGGGGTATCAAGACCTCATTCATTTTGTTAGCCATTGATTCTAAAGCCGTGTTAAAATCTTCAACAAGTAATACAGCCTCTCTCGGCTGCTCTCCGTTCAAAACCAGTCCATCCCAATACATTTTTAACTGATAAAGATGTAACGGGTGAGCGCTTCCAACCTTCAATTCATAAATGATGATCTTACCGTCTGCGGTTTTTCTGTAGATATCAATTCTAGTACCAGTACCCCAAACGTTTATTTCCTTTGATACCTCATCTTCAGGGTTGGTGCTTATAATTCGTTTTCTCCATCTGTCTTTCAAAACACTTTCACTTCGATTCCTAATCTCTTTAGTTGGTCGATGTTTGTTAAGTTCGTCAAATATCCTTTGCCACCCTGGATCGTCTAAGTTAAAGTCGGTTTTGTTGTTTACTGTAGTTAAAACTCCTCTGGGCAGATCTGGAATAAGCAGTTCTCCAACAAAATCATTATAATGGGGATCTCTTGATAATCTAGTCACCTCACCACCTGACTCGGTTTTCCAAATAGTCTCGAATTGATGAGTTGCAATCACTCTTTTTCCGAGCCTGATATCGATCCCTTGTGTAGGCATATTTTTTTGATAGTAATATTTCGCTTTCTCCCTTTTTACTAGCTCATCTCGGCGCACCTCGTCCAGAGTACCAAACTGATATTGCAACTTGTAAGTCTGACCACCAAGCTCGACATGTATGTACTCTGTTGTCATGTTCCCAATAGGGACAGGGACAGGGGGAACACTGACCGTGTTATTATCGATTGAAACTCTTATCACTCCGCTAGAATCATAGGTGTCTTTATCCTGTTCTAAGTAGCCCCGATAAAGAACACCCAAATGTTCGATCAGCCAATCTCGTAACCTGCTTAAATCTTTTGAAGGCGCGCCTCTCCCCTGAACTGTTTGAATAAATGAAAGTCTAACGCGGACTTTTATTATGGTAGACGAGTCTGTTGGGATAAAAGGTTCTTCAGGGAAGGTATCGTCATCTTGGATCAGCATCTCTGGCCGAAATGGACCCTCAACCGAATAGATCTTGTTTTCACTTGGAGATTTAGTCCACAATTTCCACCAATTGTTACCACCAGACAGAGTTGCAAGAGCGTTTTTCAAGCCAAAACCGTGTTCGTTTAAGCGATTATCTGTAGTTGGCGGTTTTCCTAACTGTAGGGCATCTTTTAAGGTTTCGAGTTCCATCCCCTTGCAGTTGTCGACTATATACAAGTCAATGAATTCGTAATCTTTTTCATGAGGTCTGATGAAGATTACGTCAACTTGAAACTTTTTATAGCTACCCCTATATGCATCTTTTTCTACTGCTGCAATCGCATTATCAATTAGTTCACAAAGACATTGGTGAAATAGCAAATTCTGCTTTGCCAGCCCTACAAAAACACCTTCATTAGCAAGCAACTCGACTATATGTTCAGACATTTTTATAAACTCCAGTTCTTGAAATTGAGTGGGGGCTAACGTAGCGTTTTTGATGTTTAACCCGAAACGCTTTTTGCGGCGACAATCGTTTTATGTGCTAAGATTCCCTCAACACAAACCACGGTTAGGATCGGCCTGGTCACTATGTCCAAAAAAAGACCTGGTCACTAGATCTGTGTGGCAACTTCTTCCATTATATAATCCTCCATTTTCCGGTGCAATATGCCATGAGTCCATTATTGGCCCCTTTGCAACCAATGCGACCAATGCAACAAAAAGCCGGCCGGCAGGCTGACTTTTGGTGGCTTCATAAATTTACCATCAAAGTTTTTTAACTCACTCCCCGCCAAGGCAAAGGGACAGTTGCTGCCACACTTACCGCACTTTTCGCACTTTTTTCGCACAAACCCCAACACAACTCTAACGCTTCTTTCATAGACCCGTACTTTCTTAACTTAACGCGGTTCGCAATAGATACTAAAATACTAACTAAAGTCACACTATTCAATTGAGGTCTTGCCGGATGCACTTATGAGCCACAACGCCAAGCCACAACCTCTTTTAGAGTATCTAAATTGGTTGGTGAGTAGCGATAAGCGCTAATACCCGAAACAGTCACTACTTCTTTCAAATTTTGAATTTCCCACAGTGCTGCTGTGGTCGAAAGTAAGGAACTATCAAATTCAGCCGGCTCTAGATTAGCGAAATGATGAACCGAAGGTAACGGGTGGGTAACAATGATCCAGACCGATTGACCGCTGATCGAAGCGCCAATCTGATATAGTTGCGGCGCAAAGACAGCGCCGTCAACTCTTATCTTTTGGTGAGGATTATAATGATCATAGGCTAACAAGTATCCGTCCGTACACGTAATGACTAAATCGTTGTCATGACTTCTTTCTTCAATAGCATGAGCGAGTGAGCGCCAATCATTTTTCGAGAAGTGAGTTCGGTCAAAGTAAATATTAAACAAACCGATCCCGGTCGCTATAACAAAAACAGCAAATAGCACCGTTCGCATAAACGACGACTTAAAGCTTAACAGTCCATAAACAACCAATAGTGTAAGGATGGGACTGACAATTAGTAAGTATCGGTCTACATAGAAAGATACCCGACCAAACGACAGTGAGATTGTAACAAGAGGGGGTAAAAATAACCATAGGCTTAACAATAGTCCGTGCTTTAGGTCTAACCACGCCTTACGGACTCCTGAACTTAAGCCGATTAACATTACTACCAGTGAAACAACGCTGGCAGTAGAGAAAACCCCTGTATATCCAAAGCTAAAATTCCAGAAGGTGTTAAACAAAGTTGTTATTCCTGGCTGTGGTACCCAACCAATCCCCACATTAGAACGCTCAATTTGAATGATAAAAATCCACCAAGGTATCAACGGCAAAACAGCGACCCCTTGAGCCAGAAGCCAAGGCCGCAATATGAAATAGGTGCGTTTAAAGAGGAGGACAATATAGATGAATTGCACCGTGGAAAGCAGAAACATAAAGTAGTGAGTGGGAAATCCAATCAAATTAAAGAACAGTAATGAGCCCCACCCCCTTTTTCCCTGGGAGTGAAGCAACTGTCCAAACGACATCATTGCCCCAATAGAGGCAAGAGAGAGTAACGTGTAAAGCTTAAGTTCTTGAGCATACCAGACTTGAAAAGGGTTGATGGCAAATATCAATGCCGCCAGTAAGCCAGCATTTCTATTAAGATAGAATTTGCCGAGCCTGAAAATCATGGGCACGTTTAACACTCCGACGAGCAAGGAAGGAAATCTGACTAACCAATCTGTATCTCCAACAAAAAGCCAGATTTTGATTATCCAGTGGAAAAAAGGTGTTAGCTGAATTCCGTGTCCAAGTAAACCAATCATTCCCTCATAGAAAGGCAGTTGAGCCATCACTAATGTAAAAATCTCATCAAACCAAAGACTTTGTTGATCTAAATGATAAAGGCGAACGGCTAAGGACAAGGCGGTAATCATTAGCAACCATATTTCGACACGGACATGTTTTCCTTTTTGCCTGTTCACCATAGTTGTTTCTCCTGGTCGGAATCTTTTATTATCAATCAGAGCTAGCTTTTATGTCGAAAGTTGAGTCATAATGCTGAGGGTGAGCGGTGTCTGAGCTAATTTATGAAGGGTGGCATTGTGGTGCAGTATTCTTCCTTACCGCCAACAACTCTACTCCCGCACCGGCAAGATAAAGATCAATTTACTGGTCGGCCAGTGGCCACGAAAGATCAGCGCCCCAAAGCTTGGGGCGGAAATTTGAGACTTTCATAGTCGTCTATTCGGCTATAAAACCACTAAGGGTATTAAATGGTCTTACCGAAAGTCATTGGAGATTTGCACAACCTGACCAGTTCAAGCATTGCTTGTCGGTTGCGTTCGCGTTGGGCAGGGGTCGATACCTCTTTTTTGGAAGACCAAGCTCTGAGTTTGTAATAGCGAGTTGGAATAAGCACGAAAAGGGAGCGAAGCCATAAGAACTGCGAAGGCTATCGATAGTGCGTAGCCCCACCTATGTGGCACAAGAACCCAGTCGCAAAAGCCCACAAGAGTAACATAAAAAACAACGAGGAAAACGGCTATTATAACAACTGTGGCAAACTTACTTTTGGCCAGTCTCACCGAGTATGGCTCCAAAACCGGTCACGATTTCCAAAAAGACCCCCGGTTGCCAAACCAATTTGGCAATTTTTTCCATTATATCGGCCTCCATTTCCCGTCGCAATATGCCATGAGGCCATTCTTGGCCCTTTTTGCAACCAATATCAGCTAATAAGACCAATGCAACAAAAAAGCCAGCCGGTTGGCTGGCTCATTGAGCCTTTTTAAGATCTCAAAAATTTTCATCAAAGTTTTTTAACTCCCCCCCCCGCCAAAGGAACCGTGTCCGCCGA
>CALMIS010000191.1 GCA_937864185.1 uncultured Chloroflexota bacterium | reverse complement strand
ATCAACTTTTACACCAGCCGCCTGCGCGATGTGGATCGCCTGCAGCGAGAGTTTGAGCAGGCTGCCGGCGATATCTTCGACCCCGAGGCGGCTATGCAGGCGGTCCTGCGGCAGGCTCGCTCCGCCTACCGCAAGCTGAGCAATGAGGTGCAATCAGTCTTTATCCGCCACCTGGAAAAAGAAGGCTGGCCGCCGCCAGGCCGCTTGGCCAACACCGAGGTCTTTGATCGGCTGGTCGCCGCCAAGTTGCAGACCAGCGGCCAGCGGGTGGCCCTGTTCCTGATCGATGCCCTGCGCTATGAACTGGGCGTTAACCTGCCCAAGCACCTTCCCGAGGCCGTGCGGGTTGAGTTGCAGGCGGCCTTTGCCCCGCTCCCCACCGCCCCGCCGGTAGGGATGCCCGGCTTGCTGCCGGGGGCGAGCCAACCCCTGCGCTTGACCCGCCACCAAAACAAACTCATGCCGGCTCTGGGCGATCAGCCTCTGGCCAACGTCAGTCAACGCCTGGATATCCTGCGCCGCCACTATGGCCAGCGCTTTGCCGAATCGTCTCTGACCGACTTTGCTCGCGGTAAATTTAAGCTGCCGGATGGGGTGGAACTGCTCGTGCTCCGCAGCAACGAGATGGACAACGACTTCGAGTCCAATTCAGAGGCGGCTTTGGGCCTGATCAGCCGCACCTTTCAACAAATTTTGGCTGCCGTGCGCCGGTTGCACCAGCAAGGCTTCCAGGAGGCCATCATTGCCACCGACCACGGCTTCTACCTCAGTCCGGGTCTGGAAGCGGGCGACGTCTGCCACAAACCGGCCGGGAACTGGCTGACCGTCCACGACCGGCTGCTGCTGGGCGACGGCAGCGGCGACGGCGGCAGCTTCGTCCTGCCGGCCGCCAATCTGGGCCTCCGGGGTGATTTCAATCAGGTCGCCGGTCCCCGGGCGATGGTCGCTTATCGGGCCGGCCAGCTCTATTTTCACGGCGGCGCCTCCCTGCCGGAGACCGTTGTGCCGGTCATCAGCATCCGCCTGAAAGTGGCCCCCAAAGTGGCGGTGCAGGCCCCGATGGTCACCCTCGATTACAAACGGGGCAAAAAACACATTACCACCCGGTTACCGGTTTTTGAGCTGGAGGCCCTGGCCGGCGATCTGTTTTCGCTGGAAACGGGCATCGAGGTCTTGCTGGAAGCGCACGATGCCCAGGGGAATGTGGTGGGTGAAGCTAAACCGGGCGAGGTAGTCAATCCGGCCACGCGCACCATCACCCTTTACCCGCAGAAACCGGTCAAGGTCACGTTAAAAATGGAGCGGGACTTTGAAGGCAAGTTTACCGCCAAATTGCTTGATCCTACTACGCTGGGCATTTACCACCAGCTTGAAATGGAAACGGATTATACGGTGTAAGCCATGGACGCCTTAGATCAACAGTTGCTCGATGTTTTTGAGGGGAAGGTGGTGCGCAAAGACCTGGTGCACCGGATCAAAAAGGGGACCAACGTGCCCACCTTTGTGCTGGAATTTCTGCTGGCCCGTTACTGCGCCAGCGATGATCCCGATGAGATCCAGGCCGGCCTGGAAGCAGTGCTGGCCACTTTGCAAGACAATTACGTGCGGCCGGACGAAGCCAATGCCGCCCAATCCCGGGTGGCCATGCGCGGCCAGCACCGCTTTATCGATAAGGTCCACGTGCGCTACGTCGAGCGCGAAAAACGGCACTGGGCCGCCCTGGAAAATTTCAACTCGCAGCGGATAGCCATTGCCGAACGCTTTTTCGCCGACAACGAACGACTGCTGGAAGGCGGCATCTGGGCCGAAGTCACCATCGCCTACAACGACGTTGATGAAGACGACTACACCTTCTACATTCAAGAGATGCGGCCGATCCAACTGAGCCGTTTTGACTTTGTAGGCTACGCCGAGGGGCGCAAAGCCTTTAGCCGGGATACCTGGCTGGATGTGATTCTACGCTCGGTGGGGCTGGAGCCGGCTAAACTCAGCCGGCGCCTCAAATTTCATTTTATGGCCCGGCTGGCGCCCCTGGTGGAACCCAACTTCAACTTCATTGAGCTAGGGCCGCGGGGCACCGGCAAATCTTACTTCTTCAGCGAGTTCTCGCCCTACGCCACGCTGCTCAGTGGCGGCCAGGCTACCAAAGCCACCCTGTTCTACAACAACGCTCGCCGCCGGGTGGGGCTGGTTGGCTTCTGGGACACGGTCGCTTTCGATGAGGTAGCCGGCATCAAGATCAAGGACCCGGACACGATCCAGATTATGAAAGATTTTCTGGCCAACGGCCGCTTTTCACGCGGGGTCGAGGTCATTGCTGATGCCAGCATGGCCTTTGTGGGCAACATTGATCATTCCATCGAGCAGTTGGTCAACTCCACCGAGCATGATCTGTTCATCTCCCTGCCGCAGGAGTTCGACCTGGCGGTAATGGATCGCTTTGCCTGTTACCTGCCCGGCTGGGAAATGCCCAAGACCAGCACCGAGTTTTTAACCATGAACTACGGCTTCATCACCGATTACCTGGCCGAAGCCTTTCACCACCAATTCTCAAAAGTAAACCGCTATGAAGAGGTCAGCCAACGCATCCGGCTGGGCCAGGCCGTGGAAGGCCGCGATGAAAAAGGCATCAAAAAAACCGTGGCCGCCTTCCTAAAAATTCTCCATCCGGACGGGCCGCCGGCCGACCAGGAATTTGAAGAGTACGTGGCCTACGCCGTCGAAGCCCGGCGGCGGGTCAAAGAGCAAATGAACAAACGCAAGCCGGACGACGAGTTTGCCCACATCGATTTATCCTATCTTGCTGAAGATGAGGGGGAAATCATCGTCTACTGTCCGGAATCCAAACAAGCCCAGGCCACGCAGGACCCCACCCGCAAATCGCTCGATGGGAAAGCGGCTGCACCTGCCGCTGTCAAGAGCAAAACTCCCCCTCCCCCCCCCGCCGCTACTGAAGCGCCTGGCCACCCCGCCGAACCGGCGCTCAAGGAACGGCACTTCACCATTTTCTACGGCGAGACCGGCCACAGCTACGAGTCGATCATTGGTCCTTATCTAGCCGGAGCCAAGAGCGTGGTGGTTGAAGACCCCTACATCCGGCTGACCCACCAACTCCAGAACTTCGTCCGCTTCTGCGAGACCGTGGTCAAACACGCCAGCGTGAAACGGATTCACCTGATCACCAGCTACGACGAGTTCGCCGGCCCGGAAGAAGCCCAAGCAAAACTCGACGAGCTCAAACAGAGCCTGCTGGAGCTGGATATTGTCCTGGAAATAACCATGAATCCCAACCTGCACGACCGCGAAATCCGTCTGGACAACGGCTGGGTGATCAAGATCGGCCGGGGCCTTGATTTCTACCAAAAACCCACCAGTTGGTTCGAGGTCGGCGCCAATGATTTGTCGCTGCGGAAGTGTTTGGAGACCAAGGTGGATATTTTTCGGGGTGGGGTGGATGGCTAATCCTGAGCATCTGGCAATACTCAACGAGGGTGTCGAGGTTTGGAATCGGTGGCGGGAAGAAAACCCAAAAATGAGACCAGACCTAAGTGATGCAGAGCTTTATGGTGAGGATTTTAGTAACATCAACTTACGAGAGGCAGATTTGCAGAGGGCGGATTTGCGAGACGCATTTCTTGACCGAGCCATACTCCACCGTGCAAATCTCCAATACGGCTGGCTTCAATCAGCTTTTCTAGAATTTGCAGATTGTCGTGAAGCAAACTTCTCGGAGTCTAATCTTCAATATGCCAACCTAAACGGAACAAACTTAAACAGGGCAAATTTACACAGAGCTGATCTTAGAATAGCCGATCTCAATGACACAAGTTTAAGAGATGCAAATTTAAGCGAGGCAAATCTGAGTATACCAGACCTAAGCTGGGTTGGCGATCTTGATATCTCGATTCTTGATGTTTCTGACATTAATCATGGAGCAAGACTTAACCGAGCTGATCTAACCAGGGCTAATTTGGCTGGTGCTAACTTCACATCAACAGAGCTTTTAGAAACCACTCTCAATGGGACGGATTTGGCCAATGTTAATTTCAGTAGAGCCTCTATAGGCTTCACGGTCTTTGCCCAAGTGAGTCTACAGAATGTCAAGGGGATCGAGTCGGTATATCATCGAGGCCCGTCAACAATCGGTGTCGACACTTTGTTCAGATCTAAAGGGCAGATACCCGATATTTTTTTACAAGGATGTGGGTTAAGTGATTTGGAGATTGAATATGCAAAACTTTTTAGGCCTGGATTAACGAGGCAGGAATTCTCGGACATAACAAATAGACTCCAGAAACTGCGTTCTGGCAAAGCTATCCAATACTATTCATGCTTTATTAGTTACTCCAGCAAAGATGAAGCCTTTGCCCAACGCCTCCACACCGATTTGCAGCACAACGGTGTCCGCTGCTGGTTTGCTCCGAAAGATATGAAGATTGGCGACAAAATCCGGTCAGCCATTGACCAATCTATTCGCCTCCACGACAAACTACTTATTATTCTCTCGGAAAACTCGCTTAACAGTGTGTGGGTCGAAACTGAAGTCGAAAAAGCTTTTGAAGAGGAGCGCCAACGTGGGCAAACCGTACTCTTCCCCGTTCGGCTTGATCAGGCGGTGATGGAAACCGACCGGCCTTGGGCTTCCGAGATCCGCCGCACCCGGCACATCGGTGATTTCAGCCGGTGGAAGGACCAAGATGCGTATCAATCGACGTTCGAACGTCTGTTGCGGGATTTGAAGGCGGAGTCGTAAAGTCCATGGCTAACCCGGAGCATCTTGAAATTCTCAAGCATGGCGTCGATGTTTGGAATCGGTGGCGGGAGGAGAAACCTGCCATACGGCCAAATCTCGATGGAGCGGATCTTAGCAAAATGAATCTCCGCAAGGTGAATTTCAATAAAACAATTTTGCAGCGGACATATCTTACCGAGGCGGATCTTACAGAGGCTGACTTGAATGGAGCTAACCTGAGCAACGCTGTACTTATCAAGTCAATTCTGATTAAAGCGGATCTGAGTCGGGCAATACTTCATGGGGCAATCTTGCAGGGTGCAAATCTCGATATGGCAACTCTTGATTTCGCTGATTTCCAAGAGGCGGACCTTTGGGCTGCTAATCTTCACGATGCAAAGTTAAGAAAAGCGAACCTTGTAAGGGCACATCTCAGAGAAGTAAATTTCGAGAGAGCGGAACTCTCCGGGGCAAACCTGAGCGATGCGAAGCTTACCGGTGCCAACCTTACCTTCACAAAGCTGAACAACGCGAACCTCAGCGGCGTGGACCTTAAGGAGACAGTTCTCCTTGAGGCTCATCTTGGCGGGGCAGATTTCGGAACAGCCACCATAGGATACACTACTCTTGGAATGGTCGATTTGAGTAACGTGGTGGGGCTTGACACTGTAGAACACGATGGTCCTTCGGAGATAGGTATCCATACTATCTTCCGCTCTGGAGGTAATATCCCTGTCAAATTTCTTCAGGGTGCAGGTATCTCAGATACGTTCATTACTTACATCGCTTCACTCACCAAGGAAGCTATCCAATATTACTCCTGCTTCATAAGTTATTCGACCAGAGATGAAGTCTTTGCTCAGCGCCTCCACGCTGATTTGCAACATAGAGGTATCCGCTGCTGGTATGCCCCGAAAGATATGAAAACCGGCGACAAAATCCGGTCATCTATTGATCAATCCATTCGCATCCACGACAAACTGCTGATTATTCTCTCGGAAAACTCGCTTACCAGCTTCTGGGTCGAGAGCGAAGTTGAGAAAGCTTTTGAAGAAGAACACCAGCGCGGTCAACTCGTTCTCTTCCCAGTCCGGCTCGACGAGGCGGTGATGAAGACGGACAAGCCTTGGGCTGCGGAAATTCGTCGCACTCGGCACATCGGTGATTTCAGTCGGTGGAAGGATCACGATGTGTATCAAAGAGCGTTTGATCGTCTACTGCGCGATTTAAGGGCGGAGTCGTAAAGTCAATGGCTAATCCTGAGCATCTCGCAATCCTCAAGCAAGGGGCGGCAGTTTGGAATCAGTGGCGACAAGAGAATTGGCCTGACTTGATGCGGCCTGATCTACGTGGAGCCACTCTTAATAGGATGGATTTAAGGAAAGTCAAACTCACTCAACAGATCCTGGGTAGAGAGCGAAGTCGAGAACGCCTTCTGAAGAAGAACGCCAGCGTAGTCAAACTGTTTTGTTCCCCATCCGGCTCGATGACACGGTGAAGAATACCGACCAATCCTGGGCAGCGGAAATTCGCCGTACTAGGCACATCGGTGATTTTACACGGTGGAGGGATCATGATGCCTATCAATCAGCGTTTGATCGGTTGCTGCAGGATTTGAGGGCGGAGGAATAGTAATGGAGTCCAACCCAGTAAGAGGTCTAAATGACTCGACACCAACCGTATTTGTCAGCTATAGTCACCACGATGCGCATGAAAAAGAGGCTCTACTTTCCCACCTGGGCATTCTGCAAAATGCCGGCCTGATTGACCTCTGGAGTGAGGATTGTATTCGAGGTGGCAGTGATTGGGTAGAGGAAATTAAGCAGGCTATAGCCCGGGCCAGGGTAGCAGTCTTGTTGATCAGCGCCAATTACCTAAACACTGCCTTTATTCTGGACCAACAAATCCCGATACTGCTCAAGCGCCGCAAAAGCGAGGGCTTGACTGTTTTTCCGATTATCGCCAAAGCCTGCGCCTGGCAGACAATTGACTGGTTAGCCCAAATGCGGGTCAGGCCGGCCAGTGGCCAACCGATTTGGCGTGCGGGCGGCCTCCACGTCGACGAAGAACTGGCTACGATTGCCACTGAAATTGCCGAGATCATCGCTAAAAAAAAAGGCGACCCTAGTGCTGTAACAAAACCGGACAGCGACCCGTCTCAGCCGAGTGTGCCTCAACGGTCTCGTTACTACTCCTGCTTTATTTGCTACGCCAGCTCGGATCAACGCTTTGCTGAGCAAGTGCACCAGGATTTGCAGCAGCAGGGGGTCAACTGTTGGTTCGCCTTGAAAGATATGAAAATCGGGGCCAAGATCCGGCCTACTATCTATCGGTCAATCCAGGCCCACGACAAATTACTCCTCGTACTCTCAGAAAACTCTATCCATAGCCAGTGGGTTGAAAGTGAAGTGGAAGCTGCCTTTGAGGAAGAGAGAAAACGGGGCGAAATTATCCTCTTTCCCATTCGACTCGATGACACAGTTATGAGGACAGATCAGGCGTGGGCCGCAGATATTCGGCGCACGCGCCACATCGGTGATTTTACACGTTGGACGGAGCATGATGCCTATCAACAGGCGCTTGAGCAGTTATTACGAGATTTGGAGGCATAGGGGTAAGTGGCTAACCCGGAGCATCTTGAAGTTCTTAACCAGGGCGTCGAAGTTTGGAATCGGTGGCGAGGCGAGCAGTGGGGTGGACAAACAAGACCTGATCTAAGTGAAGCGGATCTCAGTGGGCTTAATCTGACGGATGTAAACTTTCTCGACTCGGAACTAAGTGGAACGAATCTCAATGGAACAAACCTTTTCAGAGCCGGTCTGATCCGGGCAAACCTTGAACAGGCTTCTCTTATTGAAACAGACCTTAGCGAAACCTATCTGGAACAGGCAAATCTACAAGGGGCAAATCTGTTTAGAGCTAAACTAGATAAAGCAGATCTCAACAGTGCAGCACTTATTGGTGCAAATTTAAGTGAGGTTAGTCTAGTAAAGACATATTTTCTCGAAGCAAGCCTTTGTGAGGCCAATCTAGTTGGTGCAAAATTTTATTCAACAAATTTTAGTGTAGCAGATCTTAGCGACACAAATCTTCGCGGCGTAGAATTTTGGCGGGTGAATTTCACTCAATCAACCCTCCAAAACGCAGATTTTGAAGGCAGTGCAATGATATTCTCAACATTTGCTGGGGTTGACCTAAGAACAGTAAAAGGGCTCAATACTGTAACTCATTTGGGCCCAACTTACATTGACACAAATACCTTAACTCAATTCAACGGCGACATTCCTGAAAGTTTTTTGCGTGGCTGTGGTCTTAGCGATTTACAGATTGAAACGGCCAAACTCTACAATCCCCGCTTGACTTCAAAAGAGACGTCAACCATCATCGACAGAATTCAACAGCTTTTTCCTGCACAGTACCACTCCTGCTTTATCAGCTACTCCAGCAAAGATAAAGCCTTTGCCCAACGCCTCCACGCCGATTTGCAGCAAAATGGTGTCCGCTGTTGGTTCGCACCGAAGGATATGAGGATGGGCGACAGAATTCGATCCACTATTGATCAGTCCATTCGTACCCACGACAAATTAATGGTAATTCTTTCCGAGAATTCGATTAATAGTGAGTGGGTAGAAACTGAAGTTGAGACGGCTTTTGAGGAAGAACGTAAACGCAAACAAACTGTGTTGTTTCCCGTCCGCCTCGATGTGGCGGTGATGGAGACAGAACAAGCCTGGGCAGCAAATATTCGTACCCGGCATATCGGTGATTTCAGCCGATGGAAGGACCACAATGAGTATCAACAGGCGTTCGAGCGTCTGCTGAAGGATTTAAAAGCGGAGAATTGAAAGCAAGCCATCCGGCAAATGAAGTTCGATGAAACAATTGTGGCAAGAATCCAGAGGCAATATTATCGCCGGCTTCGTTGTGGCTGGGGGCTTGGCCTTAATCAGTTGGCTGAGTACGCTCTATGCCGATGTTGGGTCAATACCCTTCGTCTTAAGCGCCTTGGTTATTTTGTGGATTGGATATTTCGGTTACATTGCCTACTGGCTTTCTCAACATTATCATTTTACCTCGCCTGCCGGAGAAAATGATCATCCTATGGACGAAGACCGTCAATCAACAGTGTCTGAGCCAGCAGCGGCATCCGCTGGTCCCTTCTATCCCTGTTTTATCAGCTATGCTCACCAGGATGAAGCTTTTGCCGAGAAACTCTATGCCGACCTGCGAGACGAAGGCATACAGTGCTGGTATGCGCCAGAGGATTTAGAAATTGGGGCGAGAATCCGGCAAACGCTGGACGACTCTATCGAGACCCACGAAAAACTATTGCTCATTCTTTCAGAACATTCCATCGACAGTATCTGGGTTGAGAAAGAGGTCGAGACTGCCTTTGATGTCGAGCAAAAAAGCGGTCGGCTGGTGCTCTTTCCCATCCGGTTGGATGAGACCGTCATGGAGACAAATCAAGCCTGGGCCGCCGATATTCGCCGGATGCGTCACATTGGCAACTTCACCCAGTGGCGAGAAGAAGCGGACTATCAACGGGCGCTAAAGCGGTTGTTGCGCGATCTGACAGTGAAAGACGTGGCATCGGCAACAGCTTCTACTAAAACCAGCAAACCGGCTGCTGAAGCTTGAATTAGCTAATTCCATTTCAAGAGACATCCTTATACTTTTCCATTCTTGGGAGGTTAAGCTGCTCTAGGTCAATGGCGATCTCACCTTTCACGATGTGATAGCCGCGTCGCAGCCGTAACTGGATCAGTCTGGCCGCCAAGGCCTGCGCGTCGGCGGTCGAGGCGCAGGGCGTGAGCCGCGCTCGCTGGCGGCCGCCG
>CALMIS010000190.1 GCA_937864185.1 uncultured Chloroflexota bacterium | reverse complement strand
TGGAGGATGGGAGGATTGGTGGGGTTGAGGGGTGGAGGGGGGGACGGAAAGATTTGTTAATTTTTCATTGTTAATTGTTAATTGTTTAGAGCTTAGACGCCACAAGGCAACGATGAGGCCGGCGCCGAAGAGGGTGAGAAGGGGGACGACGGGACTCATGTAGCGCATAAATTTGGCCAAAAAGAGGCCGGTTGGGCCAAAGTAGACCACCAGCCAGGTCAAGCCCAGGAGTTCGCCGACTTGGGCCCGACCCAGAAGCGTTTTGACGAGGACCCACAGCGTGCCGGCCAAGGCCAGGAGGCCTAGCGGCCAACCCATGCCCCAGCGTAACTGCTCCTCGATAAAGTACCCGTAGGCGGTCGTGCCTCGATACTGCCGGGTGAAGGGCAGGTCGGCCACCCCGCTGACCATTGCCCCTTGCTCATCCAAAACGGCGATTTTGAAATTCTCGAAGTCAAGCAGCACAAACGGCGAAGTGAGGGCGAAGACCAGAAAGCTGGTGACCAGCGCGATGATGACCAGGCTGATCATTGTTCCGGTTGGGTTACGGGAAGAAGACGGTTCTGTTGCAGTCGCTGGCTGCCGGCTTGCCAAAAAGCCGGCGACCACCGGGACGGCCACTACCGGCAAGGCGCTGAACTTTGACGCCACCGCCAGCCCAATCCCCAGTCCGGTCAGCAAGGCCGCCCCAAACGAGCGGCGATCGTAGAGCAGGATAGAGCCGTAGATTGTCAGCAGCGTAAAGGTGGTGCTAATTGGATCAACGGCGAAGAAGTGGGCCAGTTGAATTTGCAACACGGTAAAGGTGGCGAGCGCTGCTGCCAACAACCCGCCCCAAACGCCGTACAGCCGCCGCCCGATCAAAAAAAGCAGATAAACACTGGCCAGATCGGCCAGGGCCGTTAGCGCCCGCCCGACCAGCGCATACCCCTCGCTGGATTGGACGGTGGTCAAGAATTGAACCCAACTCTCCGGCAGCGACACGGCCTGCGCCAGCGGCGCCAGTTGGTGCAGCAGATAGTTGGTCAGGACCAGGGTGTAGAGTGGAAAATGACCGTAGGTGTAGGATCGACGACTATCGGCGGCGACATCCCAAAACGGGTTGAGCGTCGAGGCCCGGGGGTCAAAGAAGTCGCTCGAGGCGGCCGGCCACCTGATGGTCGGCGCGTAGAAGGCGACCGTCGAGCGCTCATCTGGGTGCGCAAACAGGCCGCTGTCCCAGTTGAGGTTGTAGAAGCGCAGCCCGGCCGCAATGCCGAGAATAAGGGTCAATAGGAGAGGCGCTACCAGGCGCGATAGTTTCTGGTTGTGCATGACAAGATAATTTTAATTGGAAAGAAAGGGGTGTCAAAGTGGGTCGAAGTGATGAGACGATCCTGTCCTATCAATGTTCATCCATTCAAACCCATCCTGACGGGCAGGATTGGAGGGCCGCAGGATTGCCTTTCAACCCTCCACCCTCCAATCCTCCAAATTTCATGATGAGAAACGCCAGGGCGTCATCATAGCCCCCTTTTGATCGAAGCTCAGTCCGATTTCTCCGGTGATCGACAGCCGCGGCTGCGCTTCAACTGCCGGTCGGAGGCTGGGACTGACATAGAACTCATCCAGGCTGAGCGTGTCCTGAATGAAGACCATACGGGCGGCTTCGGGAGGCTGGGCGCAGCCGCGCAAGGCGACCTGCAAGGCCCGGCGATCATCGGCCATGGTCAGCGGCAGGTGAGCCCGCCACATCCCCAGAATGCCGGAGGAGATGGCGTTGGTGTACATCGCTTCAAAATCAATCTTAGCCGCGACTCGCGCCGTCGTTACATTGGCCAGGCCCAGGCCATTGGCGTTGCCGTGCGTCTCTTCGGTTAGGTCTAAAACGGCGATCACGGCAATATCCGGGGCATCGGCCGGTTCCGGCTGGCGCGGGATTTTGAGGCGGTTGATGACGTTGGTGTCCAGGCCGGTCCCGCTGATATTTTTACCAAGCTGTTTCACCACCAGGACGTCGATGGCTGCAAACGGCAGGCTGGCCATCAAGCCCCTGGCTTTAATCAGGAGTTCGGCCTCGCGGTCAGCCCCAATCTCGGCCGGGCTCAACCCCACGATTTCGGCGGTCTGGTGGTAGGCGTTCTCCAAAATCGCCAGGCCGCCGATGAGGTTGGTGTTGGCTTCATAGATGCGGGCGGCGGGGGCCAAAAAGTGGCGCAGCCCTTCCACGCCCAGACTGTGGAAGAGAGCGGCGCCCGGCTGTTTACCCATACCGATGGCGCACATCTTGGCCAGACCGCTTTCGATGTGGCTGCGAAAGCTGGTGTGGGGCTTGATCCGATTAATCAACAGGGTATGATCGGCTTGGGCGGCGAGGGCGTCTTGATACAGCTCTGGCCCCGCCGGGACCTGCCCGATTCTCACAATCTCCATCGTGGCCCGGATTTCCGCTCCGACGACGGCTGGATCGACGCCCAGGTTGATCAACATTTGGCGCTGGCCCTCGGCCGTCGCCCCGGCGTGGCTGCCCATCGAGGGGAAAATAAAGGGCAAACTCTTGAGTTCGTGTAGATAGTCGACGGTAGTCTTGACAATAGTGGCCAGATGGGTGATGCCTCGGCTGCCGACGCCAATCGCGACGCTTTGCCCGGGCTGGACTCGGGTTAAAAAGCCGCTTTGCTGCAGGGCCTGGCGCGTGGCCGCAGCTACGTCCTCAACTTGCCTTCTGTCGAAGGTTTGCTGGATTGTCAGTAAGGTCTTCGGCAGGTTGGCCGGAAAATCTAAATCTCGGATTTGGTTAAGTAGCTGCATAATCCCTCTTTTGAAATTATTCCGAGACACACTTTGAGACGACTTGGTGTCCGGGAAGGTTTGCCTTATAATAGTAGTGCATTGTCACCGAACACAGACCGGACGGGAGTAGTATTCATGCTCGATGAGTCAACTTTCTTCATTAGTAGACAAAAGCGGATTGCCGCTTGGTTAGTCCACCTTTTTACGGCCAGTGGGGCCATTTTTGGTTTGCTAAGCCTGTGGGCGATCCACGAAGGCCAATATATTCAAGCTTTTTGGCTCATGGCCGTAGCCGTCTTCATAGACTCGGTAGATGGCGCGCTGGCCCGCCGGGCGCAGACCAAGGTCGCGGCGCCTCGGGTTGACGGCGCACTGCTGGATAATATGGTTGATTACTTTACCTACGTCATTGTGCCCGGCTTTTTTATTCTGGCCACCGACTTGCTGCCTCCGGGTTGGGGCCCGATTGGAGCCAGCGCGATTGTGTTGGCTTCGGCTTATCAGTTTACCCAATCCGACGCCAAAACATCGGATCACTACTTTAAGGGCTTTCCCAGTTACTGGAATATTGTAGTTTTTTACCTCTTTGTCTGGCAAACTTCAGCCTGGATTAACTTAGTGGTGGTTCTGGTCTTTGCCCTACTGGTCTTTGTGCCGATCAAGTGTGTCTACCCTTCCCGGCTAGATTATTTGTCGCCTAATCGCTGGCTGCGGCGGGGGATGTTGGGCGCCACCCTAATGTGGGCAGCGGCCACCGCAGCGATGTTGTTGATGTATCCTAACATTCAGCCGGTTTTCGTGTACATTTCGGTCGGATATGCCGTCTTTTACACCTTAATCAGTCTGTACCGCACCTTTGTCCCCCCTAAGTTTACAGACATGGAGGACTGAGGTTTCTCTCTGTTCAGTAAAACCATTAAAACGGAAGATATGCCTTCCGCCAACCTTACAGCAAATTTCTAAGTGGTGAATGTTTTTCAATTGCTCAATGCATATAGTCAGGGTATCTTCCCCATGGCTCTGGACGATGGAGAAATCTACTGGTTTGACCCTGATCCCCGAGCCATTATTCCCCTGGACGCCTTTCACCTGCCCAAACGACTGGCTCGGTCCATCCGTCGAGGTGGCTTTGAGATTCGGGTTGATTACGATTTTCGAGCGGTGATCACCGCCTGCGCCGAGCCCGGCCCAGATCGGGATCGAACCTGGATTAATGACGACATTATTGATAGTTATGTTCAGCTCCACAATCTCGGTTTTGCCCATAGTGTCGAAGTCTGGATCGATGGTTCGCTTCAGGGAGGTCTCTACGGCGTCTCGCTTCAAGGGTTGTTTGCCGGCGAGAGTATGTTCAGCCGGGCCACGGATGCTAGCAAGATCGCCCTGGTTTATTTGGTTGACCATCTCCGGCAGCAAAATTTTAAGCTGCTCGATACTCAGTTCATTACCCCGCATTTGGCGCGTTTCGGGGCTATGGAGATTCCCCGCGTCGAGTACAAACGCCGTCTGACTCACGCGCTGCGGGCTAAGGTTCAATTTTAGCGGTGAATTGTCAAGATCGCCTGAGAGTATGTTATAATAACCTACACTTTGCCAAAGCCGTGTCAAAGTGCGCGTAAAGTATGAACGTGAATGAACACAAACTCATCGGTAAGACGATAGGCGATTACACCATCGAAGCCGTTATTGGCCGCGGTACGGTGGGGATCGTCTTTCGTGCCCTCGATCCTCAAGACAAGGTCGTAGCTCTTAAGCTGTTTGCCCCACCCCCTACCGCTGATGCCCAACTTCTCTTGGCTCGTTTCCAGCGTGAAGCTCGGTTGACTGCTAGTTTTGACCATCCCAACATTGCCTCGGTGATTGATACCGGTCAGTTTGAGGACAACGCTTATATGGTTATGCCGTTTGCGCCCGGCGAGACGCTGGATCTGCGTCTGCGCAAAAAGAGCAAACTGGAGGAACTGGTCGCTGTGGAGGTTGCCTGGCAAGTGGCCGATGCCCTGAGCTACGCTCACAAGCACGGCGTCATTCATCGCGATGTCAAACCCTCCAACATTATCATGGATGATAACTATCACGCGATGCTGACCGATTTTGGCGTGGCTCAAAGCTTTGATGATCCTCGTCTGACCAAGGATGGTTATCTGGTTGGCACGCCCGCTTTTATGGCTCCTGAACAGATCGCCGAAAACAAACAGGTCGATCATCGCGCCGATCTTTACAGTTTAGGTGCGGTCCTCTACCGGATGGTGGTGGGCCGGCTGCCTTTTCGAGGCACGATCCCTCAAATTCTCCATGCTCAGGTGTATGAAAAACTGCCTTTGCCTTCCAGTCTGGTTAAAATTTCGCCAGAGACCGAGGCGGTGATCGTTAAGGCCATGGCCAAGCGACCGGAGGATCGCTACCAG
This sequence comes from uncultured Chloroflexota bacterium, assembly GCA_937864185.1. Classification (GTDB taxonomy): domain Bacteria; phylum Chloroflexota; class Anaerolineae; order 4572-78; family J111; genus JAGRBY01. The sequence goes on along the minus strand of CALMIS010000190.1, from coordinate 11,346 downwards.
GATGGCGAAGCGATGACTCAGGCGCTGGCGCGGGTGAGTTATCAACTCAGGGAGAATAAGGGCAAAAGTCGGAGCCTGTGGCAGACTCTGTTAAAGCGGCTGAATCTGGTTCAGCTATAAGGTCTGGTCCCGCCCGATCAAATCTTCAAACGTTTCTCGGCGTTGGACCAACCGGACCTGATCCCCATCGATAAAGAGAACCGCCGGCCGGAGGGCCGCGTTATAGTTGCTACTCATCGAAACTTGATAAGCGCCCGCCACCGGCACGGCCAGGAGATCGCCCGGCCTGGCCATCGGCAGCGTTACTGCCTGGATCATCACATCGCTGCTTTCGCAGTATGGACCGGCGATGGCCACTGTTTCGGTTTCCGCTTCGGCGGCTCGATTGGCCAGCAGGGCGGTATAAGTGGCCTGGTAGAGGGCCGGACGCGGGTTATCCGCCAGACCGCCATCGACACTGACATAGGTGCGCACCCCCGGAATGACCTTACGCCCCCCCACCGTGTAAAGCGCCACGCCGGCCTGGGCTACCAGGGATCGCCCCGGTTCCACAACGAGTGCCGGCAGGGACAGCTCTCTGGCCTGGCAGGCCCGCTCCAGCCCGGCCACCAACCCTTCGATAAACGGCTCGACCGGCATAGCGGGATCGTCGGGCTGGTAGGGCACGCCCCACCCCCCGCCGGCGCAGAGTTCTTGTAACTGCCATCCCCACCGATGCTGGAGTCGCTCGGCCAGGTCGAGCAATTTCTCAAGCGCTTGGGTTACGGGCCCGGCCTCGTGAAAGTGGGACCCGAGATGAAGGTGCAGCCCGGTCAATCTGAGCGGGGAGGACTCTGCCAGCAGGCGATCCGCGATCGCTTCAGCTTCTGCCAGGGCAAAGCCGAACTTGCTGTCGGCGGTACCGGTGACGGTATAGCGGTGATGGGTTTCCACTGCGACGTTAGGCGTTAGCCGCAGCCAGATCTCAAGCGGCTGGGGTCGGCCCTGGGTAAGGTGAGCCAGAAGATCCAACTCGGCTTGATTATCCACCACAATGCGGCCGACCCCAGCCGCCAGCGCGGCTTCAAGATCGAGGGGGGTTTTGTTGTTCCCGTGGAGATGCATTTGAGCCGGATCAACGCCTCCGTGCCGGGCGATAAAAATCTCGCCGCCGGAGCAGACATCCAGACCAACAGCCTCGTCCGCCAGCAGCCGGGCCAAGGCCAGGCAAAGAAAAGCTTTGCCGGCATACGTTAGCTGGCTGGCGCCCCGGTAACCGGCTAAGGCGCGTCGATAACGTTGAATTTGATGGCGAATAGTGTTGAGGTGATAAACATAGAGGGGGGTGCCAAACTGCTGCCCCAGGTCAACCGCTCGAAGCCCGCTCAGTCTAAGCTGACCATCGGCATCTACGGTTGTGCCAAGCGGAAAGAGGGGAAGCTTGGCTCCAACCCTACGACTCAAAGTCATCCAAACAGGCGCCGGCAATTTGGGGCATCAAGCCGGCCGGCCACTGGGTCTTGCTGTTATAGCGAGTGTTTTGCAACCCGGCGCCGCGCAGACCGGTACTGATTAGGTTAGCGCCGTTGACCACGGCTTCGCGCAGGTCAGCCCGGCCCAGATCGGCTTCAGTGAGAACAGCCGCGGTTAGATTGATTTCGGCCAGATTGGCCCGGCGCATATCGGCTCGATGAAAGTTGGCCCCGGTCGCGTCAGCCCGGCCCAGGTCACTGCCGCGCAGATTGGTGCCGCTTAAATCGGCTCGCCGCAGATTGGCTCCGGTGAGAATGGCCCGGTTTAAGTTAGCGCCTTCAAGCAAAGTTGTACTACCCAGCATGGCTCCTTCCAGATTGGCATTGGTCAAGGTGGCCCGGCTGAGGTTAGCGCCACTAAGATTGGCCCCGCTGAGGTTAGCCCCCTGAAGGTCAGCCCCTTCCAGTTTAGTCCCTCGCAGATCAGCTTGCGAGAGATTAGTGTTACCACTCAGTTCGGCCTCGCTCAAGTCAGCGCCTGTAAGGTTAGCCTGGCTCAGGTTGGCATCGATGAGAAATACATCGACCAAAACGGCCCGGCTGAGGTTAGCGCCGCACAAATTGGCGTCGCTGAGATTGGCGCCCCCAAGGTTAATGCCGCTTAAATCGATGCCCTGTAGGTCCTGGCTCTGGAGGTTAATGTAACCCATCACGGTAAGATGATCTTCAATTTGTTTGCGGGTGAGTTTTGTCATAGAGGTGTATGCTCTTTAATTTCTCCTCTGCTCTGAGCTTCTTATTTTTACCTCGTATTTGCTCAAAATGCAAGTGTTAAACGGCTTCCGTTTTTATCTGACGGTTATCGCCCACACTATTCCCCAGACCACGCCCCAGCAAATGCCGCCCACTGTGCTTAAGGCAATCCAAAAGAAGGCTTCGAACGAGGGCACGCCAGTAACACGCATCAGGACAGTCCCGGCGATAACGCCGCACACGCCGCCCAAAAAACCCCAAAACCACATTGCATTCTGAATTTGGTGCAGTCGCTCAATCTTATCCGGGGGCAAAGTCTTAACCTTGGCGCGGATCAGGTAAGCCGTCAGATAGACCGCCACCAGTCCGCTTAATACCCCCGTTGTACCCAATGCAATTGCCCAGCCCATCTCAGTTCTTCGATTTCTGCCTGGCCTCCCCGGTCTCCGGCTGGGTGGGCTGATCCTCTGAATGAATCTCACGCATGACCAAGCGCCGTAGGACGCCGCTCAGCAGCATCCCGCTACATGCTCCCCACAAGATCCCTTGCCACGATCCATCCAGGGCGTAGCCCAAGCCTATCCCGACAAACGGGCCGGCCAGAACACCTAACATTAAATAGTCTCTCAATTTGACCTCTTGTTTGGCAGAAGTTTGACCTATGCCTTAATGATAGTATACTAATTCTAGTCTGTTAAGCAATGGGGCTTAACGGTCGACATGTGACCCCTGAAGACAGGGGTCTTTTTTGTTGGGTCTTAAAAGGATCTTGCCCAAGGTTGTTGGTTTCGACAAGCTCAACCAACGACCCGTAATTTTTGAAAATCCAGCTTGAGCACTTGAAAAAGGAACTGGCAGAGATTTTGAAACTTTACGGCATGTCTCTCAGCCTGGTGAGTTTTCGGCGCTTTGGACTGGCAGGGCTACTCCTCATTCTAGCTCTGCTCCCCAGTCGGGCGGCTGCCCATCCGCTCGATGAATTTTACCAGGTCACCTTTATTAGTGTCGCGCCCAATCGGGTCAGCATGATCATCGAGCTCTATAGCGGCGTGCTGGTGGCCCCGACGCTGCTGCCCCTGGTTGATCCGGACAGCGACGAACTCATCACCGATGCTGAAGCCCGGGCCTATGTCGATCGCTTCATTGACGATGTCGCCTTTCAGATCGATGGCACCGCCCTGCGGCTTGAGCCGGCTAAGCTTGAATTTCCGACCGTGCTTGATCTGCGGGCCGGCATCGGCGTCATTCGCTTTCAACTAGGGATCGACCTGCCGCCCGATCACCGGGGATCCCACCGTCTCTTCTATAAGAACAACCACCTACCTGAGGTTGGCCTCTATGTCGTCAATGCCCTTAGCGACGATCCCCAGTGGGTGGACCTCACCCGGCAGGAGCGCAGCCTCGATCAGCGCAGCGTTGAGCTTGACTACGTCGTTGATCCGGCCGCGCCGCTCAACTTCGGCGCCACCGGCCGGACCGCCGAGATCGACCTGCCCGGCGGCGTCAGCCAAGGCCAGCGCGACCTGGCGAGCTATCTTTATCGCGATGATCTATCGCCGCTGCTGATGATGGCGGTGATCGGCCTCTCGATTGTGCTGGGCGGGCTGCATGCTTTAACCCCTGGCCACGGTAAAACTTTGGTCGCGGCGTACCTGATTGGCAGCCGGGGCACCGTAAAACACGCGGTCTTTTTGGGTGGGATTGTGACCTTTACCCACACCGCTTCGGTGATCGTGATTGGCCTGCTGGCGCTCCTGGCCAGCCAGTTTATTGTGCCCAACGTCCTGGTCCCGGCGCTGGAGATCGCTTCGGGGCTGCTGGTGGTGGCCTTGGGGCTACAGTTGATCCGGGCTCGTTGGGGGAGCTATGCCCGACCCGGTGAAGCCCAGCGGCTGGCCGACCACGACCATGCCTATGCTCATCGCCACGGCCTGCCGCACCATCATGGCCCTCACGATCACCACCACGATCATCAGCATGACCATCACCATCATTCGCATCATCACGATAGTGATCATCATGATCACTCGTCTCACCACCATCTGCCACCGGATGAGATCAAGCTGGGCGATCTGCTGACTCTGGGCATTTCCGGCGGGCTGGTGCCCTGCCCCGAAGCCTTGGGTATTATGTTGATTGCGGTCGGCCTCAATCGGATTTTGCTCGGGCTGGGCATGGTCGTGGCCTTTAGTTTTGGCCTGGCCGCCATTCTGATCATCATTGGGATTTTGTTGGTGCGGGCCGGGTCATGGCTCAACCGGCTAAGCGGAGCCGGGCAGCGCTGGCAGGCTCTGCTTCCCTTGGCGAGCGCTCTGATCGTCACTCTCTTGGGCTTTGGGATTATGCTAAAAGGGTTGTGGCCGTACTTTCAATAAAAAACCTCTCCGCGCGGAGAGGTTTTTTTATTAGTCTTGTTTGGCTCTAGCCAAAACGTTGCAAGTCTTTGTTGGCATAGCCACTCACCGCCGAGTTGGCCTGTTTGCGGGCTTCCAACTTATCGATCACTTCAGCCAGCCGCCGGGCGGGGATGGTGCAGGTCATCTCCTCGGGCGTCATGCCGGTCCGCACCCGACTGAGCATGCAACCGGTGCTCATCGCGATGTGGGCATCCTCCTTGGCCATCGGAATAATGTGACACTGGGGTTTGCCCACAACCGGCATACCCGGATAGCCGTCGTGGATGACCATCGCCTGGAAGGCGTTGATTCGCAGCAAGACCACATCCGGATCGATCGGGGTTTCGGCCAGGGGACCGTAAGTGATGAAGTTGGACTGCTGCCGGATGACCGGCAGGCTCATCGCCTCTTCGGGCGTGACCCACGCCGAGTCCAATAGCTCGTGTACGTCTTCGTTGCCCATCACCGCCTCAAGCGGTTTAAGGCCGTGCGTCACGCTGCCGACGCTGCAATTGTAGTGGTCTTCGGGCACGGTCGTAAAGGTCTGCGCCTGTGATTTAATCCAAAAAACGCAGCCGGCGGCCACTTTGCCGGTCCGACCGTCGCCGCTGGGCGTTGGCATCTCGCCCTCGATTTGAGCGACCCCCGCCGGTGCCTCGAGCGAAAAGGTGATGGCAATGGGCTCATGTTTCAAACCCAGGACCTTGGCCAGACGCTCGGACAGCGCTTTCCAATCTTGGTTACTCAAGGGGAACCTCCTTAATGATGACGCTCTGCTTAATTTTTACGGCACCGCCGGCACAGCCCCTGAAATTCCAGCAGATGATTGCGAATTTGAAAGCCGTGCGCTTGGGCCAACTCTTGAACCATTTGATCGACCGTACATGAATCAAACTCGATGATAGTGCTGCAGTTGGTGCAGACCAGGTGGTGATGTCCGCCCGCTGCGGACACAAAGCGTTGGGTGGGATCGTTGAGGTAGAGCGGGCGAACCAGTTTCAACTCCACTAACAGATCCATGGTCCGGTACACGGTGGCCCGGCTAAGTTTAGGATAGATCTTTTGGCCCGCTTCCAGGATCTGCGTGTGGCTTAGATGTTCCGGCTGGTTCTCTAGAACCTCGATCACGGCCAGGCGAGCCGGAGTCATCTTGAACCCGGCTCGTTTAAGATGCTGAGCAAGATTCTCGATTTTAGACATACGATATGCGACTCTGACAGTTAAGTAGGAAGTAGCATAAACTGGAACTCTTGTCGCGTCAAATTCAGGCCGGCAGCCCCAGAAGCCGCTCCAGTTCTTGCTCCGCCGAGGCCGGCAAAGCTTCGACCTGGTGCTCGGCCAGCAAGGAAACGGTCGCTTCCCGTAACCGGGTTCCGGTGTCTTTGCCGCCCAGGGCCAGCCACTTATCCAGGCGTTGGCGATCAAAGTGTTGCGGCACCCACAAGCTGCGCCAATGGGTCAAGGTGTGGTTGTGGCTCAGAAAATCGCCGCCAGGCCCGACCTCCTGAATGGCCTCGGCCGCGAGCGCTGCCTCATCGAGCCGCACGCCGGCCGTAAAGCGCCGCGTCATCGAGATCAGTTCGTTGGTCAGAACCATCATCTCCGGCGAGCCGGTCAAACCACTTTCCAGATAGCCGACATCGTGGTTCAGATTGGTCTTGGCCAGCAGGGCGGTCATGACCGAGAACTGGGCATCCGCCGCGGCCTGGGCATCGACGACCTTGCTGTCGCTGTGGCCGGCGTAGCCCCAGACCGGCAAGTGATAAAAGCGCCCCATCTCGGCGGCCATGACGCGAGCCAGTTGAAACTCCGGCGCGCCGTAAACGCTGACCATCTCCTTCATATCCAGATGATGCACCCCGTGACCGTACAAAAACGGCGCGCCGGGATTCTTGAGCTGGTGCATGACCAAACTACTCAGCACCTCGGCATTGCCCAGGACCACCGCCCCGGCCAGAGTGACCGGCGCTGTGCCGCCCATCATCGGGGCGGGTGAGTGGGTGACCGGCAGGGCGTGCTCGGCGCAGAAGAGAAGCTTCTCGGTGGCGTCTTTGGAGTGTTGCAGCGGCGAACTGGGCTCTGAGTAAAGCAACAGGTTGGGGTGACGGGCCAGTGCTTCCAGCCCACCGGCCGCAGCCGCGGCCATAGCCGCAATCACCTCGATGTCGGCCAGGTTATCGCACACAAACACAATCGGCTTGGTGGTCGACCGCAGCATTGTGGCAAACTGGTGGCGGTAGTAGACCTCGTTGGGGACGTCGCGTGGCACGCCGACCGACATGACAAAGCCAATCTCGGGCAAGGCGTCGCACAGCCGGGCACAGTCGGCCACATCACTCAAGCGGAAATCTCGCCGCTCTCCGGAGCGGGGATCGAGATAGCGCAGCGTATCCGAGCCCGGGCCAAAGTAGCACTGCTGTCCATCCAAGCGGATCGCCACGGTGTCACTGCCCCGGTAGTATAAATTGAAGGACCGGGGCACCGTGGCCAGGGCCCACTCCACCAGCGAGGGTGAAATCTTGACTAAATCATCCTCAATAGCCGCGCCGGCCCGGCTTAGTAGCTCGAGGCCGGCCTGGCAGTAGACCCGCACCCCGGTTTGGTGCAGAATTTGGCATGAGGCCTGGTGCAGGCGCAGACAATCTTCCCGGCTCAGCATAGTCAGTTGAGGCTGAAGATGGGGGACATCCACTAACGGCGTCCCGGCAGCCACGCGGCTGCGACGGCTTCGACGGCGATCTCTCATCAATATTCTCCTTTTTCTAAGCTGGCCTATCTTAGCACAAAAGGGCCCAGTTGTCTGATTAAAGGTGAAGGGGTAGCCCGCCCCAGGCGAAGCTTACTTTTAACCCGCCGGCTGGCGCTTGTTCCTGGCTTGCGCCTTGGTATAATGGGGAAATCATGCGGAAATTTAAGAAGGAGGGAGAGAGAAATGACAGTGAGCGAAAGTGACATCAGCGATAACGATGTTCTCATTCTGGCCCAGCAGGCGCACCAGGCCGAGACGGTAGAAGAGTACGAGACGATCGTGGAGATTGCCCAACTGACCCTGTCTGAAGCGCAACACCAGGCTTTTCTAACGGAGCTTGCCCGCTTAGAGGCCGAAGATGAGGCCAAGCCGGCGGCTGGGCAATTGAGCATGATCCAGATCGAGCATTTCGCCGTCTGGACCAAAGATTTGGAGCGGCTGAAGCGATTTTACGAAGTCTACTTCGGCGCCCAGGCCGGCGAAAAGTACGTCAACCCGGCCAAGCAGTTCGAGTCCTACTTCTTGAGCTTCGGTTTCGGCCCGCGGCTGGAGTTAATGGCCCGGCCCGATATCCCCGAGACGCTCAATGATGCCGTCGCCCAGTTTACCGGCTATATCCATCTGGCTATTTCGGTCGGCTCGGCGGTGGCCGTCGATGCCTTGACCGCCCGCTTGCAGCAAGACGGCTACCCCGTGCTGGACGGCCCCCGCCAAACCGGTGACGGTTACTACGAGAGCGTGGTGCTCGATCCCGACGGTAATCGGGTTGAGATTACGGTTTAACGGTGGTAGCCGTTACCGTTGGTCAGGGCCGGCTCAGACATAGGCTCCTCGACTTGAGGCCTAAAGTAGGCCTGCGGTTGAGGCGACGGAGCCGGGCTAGATACAGCCTGCTCGAGTTTGAATTGGCGAACCAGGCTTTGCAGATTGTGAGCCATCGCTTGCAAGCTTTGAGCCGAGGCCGAGACTTCCTGAACCTGAGCGCTCATCTCCTCAACCGAGGCGCTAACTTCCTGGATGGCGGCGCTGTTCTCCTGACTGACCCCGGCAATACTGTTGACCGCCTCGTTGATCCCGGCCGTGTTGGTGGCCAACGCCTGGGTTGAGGCCGAGTTTTGCTCCACAACCGATGAGACCCGCTCCACTGAGGCGGTGACCTGACCGGCGGCCTGCTGCATGCCGGCGGTCAGAGCTTGAGTGCGCTCGGCAACCTGGTTGACGGTTTGAATAGCTTGGCGGAGTTGGCCGGCCGACTGCTCGATGGCCTGGACGGCCTGCAAGGTGGCCTCAACCTGGTGGGCCAGGTGGGCGGTATCACCGGCGATGGTCTCGAAGGCCGCCCCGGCTGCCTGGGTCCGGGTTACGCCGCTTTGAACATCACTGCTGGCTTGAGCCATCGCCTCCACCGCTTGATCGGCATCGGACTGGACGGCCCGGATGATGCCGCCGATCTCCTGGGTGGCCTGCGAAGCCCGTTCGGCCAGCTTGCGAACCTCATCGGCCACGACGGCAAAGCCTTTGCCGTGCTCACCGGCCCGGGCGGCCTCGATGGCGGCGTTGAGAGCCAGCAGGTTGGTCTGAGCGGCAATATCGTCGATGGTCTGGACGATGGCCCCAATTTGGCCCGACCGGTCGCCCAGGCTGCGGATACGCTGGGCCAGTTGGTCCGTGGCGGCTCCCAGTTGGTCCATGCCGCTGACGGCTTCGCGGGCGGTCTGCTGGCCTTCCTGAGCCGACTTGAGGTTAGCCTGGATGAAGCTGGAGACGGCTTGACTGCGTTGGGCAATTTGGGCCACGGCCGCTTCCAGGCTGGCGTTGGCGGCCTGAGCCCCGGAGACAGCCCGCGCTTGCTCGCCGCTGCTGGCGGCGATCGTCTCGATGGCCTGAGCCAGATTGGCACTGCCCCGGTCGGTTTCACCGATGGCTTGGAACTGCTCGTGGGCGCCGTGGGCCACCCCCTCAATGACCTGGCTGACCTGGCGGATGGCGCGGGCGGTTCGGGTAAGGGCCTCGGTCTGGCGGGAGACGCCGTGGGTCACTTGTTGGATAGAGCCAGAAATCTGGTGGGTGGCCTGACCGGCTTGCCCGGCGGTCGCGGCCAGTTGGCTGGAAGCAGTGTCAACCGCTTGCGCGCTATCGGCCACCTGGCCGATCAACTGCCGCAGATTGGCGACCATTTGGCTAAAGGCGTTTCCCAAGACATCGTCATTTGAAGCCGGGTTGATTTGGACAGTTAGATCTTGCTTGGCAATTTTTTGGGAAGCCGTCGCTAACTCGTTGATGTAGGCCAACAGTTTTGTCGAGGCTTGGCCAATAGAGCCGATCTCATCCTGTCGACCGGCAATGACATCTAGTTGTTTTTGATCCTGCTCGGATAGGGCTAACTTGCCCTGAGCCAGGCGTTGCAAGAGATCCGTAAGGTTTAGGATCGGTTTGGCAAAGATCTTATTTAAATAGCTTGTAACCAGGATACTGACCAAAATGATGCCCAGACTACCGAGGCCGGCAGTCCAGTAAATCCGGGTCAGCGCGGCATTTAGAGCCTTTGTCTCCAAGAAAAGTTGAATAGTCCCCAGCCTTTCACCACCTTCATTTTCCAGTGGGACCGTTACTTGAGCATACGTCTGGAAAAACTGAGTGTCCGCTTGACCGTCGGCCAAAACCTTAGCGATGGTGGCTTCATTTTCATCATTGGCTATTTGTTCCAAAGTTACCTGGCCGTCTGACTCAAAAAATTCCAGACCGTTAGCCTGATATCTGACCCAAATGGCCGCCACTTCATCCAACTCGGTAATGTCGGCAATTTGTCGCTGAGTCCCGACCTGTTGAACAAAGCTATCCAGGTAGTCGGCTTTATAGCCGACCTGGACAATGCGTGGCATATCGGTCCCCGACGCGCCGACGTACTTGTAGACTTCACCATCGATTTCTCGGGCTTGAGCCTCCTGGATAACTTGACCATTTTCTTGCTCGAGCAACGGCCAAAAAACATGCGCTTGGGGTTGAACCTCCGGATCGGGATTGAATACAAAACCTTGATAACCCGTACTCGTCAGCAGAGCGGCCCCCTCCGAGTTGGTAATCCAAATTTCGTTGAGAACGCTGGTTTCGGTAATGTCGACTAAGTGCTGGTTGATTTCTTCGGTGCTCAAGCCACTTTGTTGAGCAAGGTCGATTAAGTGCGCCAGAATACGGGCCTGCACCACCATATGATCGCCAATGAGCTGGTCTACTTGCTCTGGAATTTGCTGGAGGTGGGCTGCGTTCTTCCCTAACAATCTGGCGATCAGGATGCTGTTTGTCTGGGCTTGATCTATGAACGATTGTCTAACAACGCTGGTCATGAGGGTCGTGGATAGACCAATGACCGCAACAATGAGAACCAGAATTGTGAGGTTAAGACGGGTTTGGAACTTCATCGAGCCTCCTTGTGGTATCTAAACTAAAAATGGAGCTTTAAGTTGTAGATCTAGGTATTGAGTTTGTTGGTCACCGTTACAGCCGATCAAAATTGGTTACGGTATCGGCTGGCTACCTTAAGGACTAGTGTAAGCCGCGATTCTCACTATGACGAGTCTTGACCGCTTTGGCCGAAAATTTTCCGGTAAACACCACTATTCAACGTATAAACATCAACAAAATGACCCAACTTACGGGAGCCCGTCAGGTCTATGCCGTAAAATGAGCAGTGCTGCTGCGTAATGCTTATCGAGTTGGTCACTCACCAATTACGCCTTAGGCCTAAAGATTGTTGTCTAGTGTACAATTAATATCATCGGCCGACCGGCGAGTCATCGCCATAAAAGTTTCATAAAGATTTGATAAATTCTATTTAACAAGAATCAGGGTTATAACGGGCTTATTGTCGTTGCCCTTATGCCTGAAACGAAAAAACCCCGGTCCAAGCGATGGACCGGGGTTTTTTAGCATTAAGTGGTTCTGTAGCGCCTAATAGTGGTAGCCGTTACCGTTGACCAAGACCGGTTTAGGCCGGGGC
>CALMIS010000189.1 GCA_937864185.1 uncultured Chloroflexota bacterium | reverse complement strand
CTCGATCACCGCGTTGAGCGGGCCGTTCCACCTGCCGGCTTTTCCCAACGAAACGGTGCAGGTGAGCGTCGAATAACCAGCCCTCCATCCCCAAGAGACCCTGCTAACCAGCAGGGTCTCTGGCGGCGAGCGGCCGGGCAAGAGCTGGTCGGCGGGCTGAGCTCGCCTAAAATAGCCGGTTGAGTCTCGACTCACACCAACTTCGGACGGAAAATATTCAACAGAATCGGGAATACTCCCAACGTAAAAAGAGCCGACAGGGACAGGCCGAAGACAATCGCCCAGGCCAGACCGGACCAAACCGGGTCATTGGCGATGGTCAAACTGCCTAACACCGTGGTGGCCGACGTTAACAAAATCGGGCGCAGGCGCGCCTCGCCCGCTGCCAACAGCGCCTCGTGAACGGTTTGGCCCTCGGCTAAACTCTGGCCGTAATATTCCAGGTAAAGAATGGCGTTATTAACCACAATCCCCATCAGGGCGATAAAACCAATCAGCGAGGTTGCGGTTAGAAAAGTACCCGCTTGGGCGTCGAGCAGGGCAAAGCCTGGTAAGATGCCGATGAAGCCCAGGGGAATGGTGGTCATAATCAGGGCCGAAGCCAAAAATGAGCGAAATTGGGCAATCAAGACCGCATAGATCAGGATGAAAGCCACGAGCATCGCCAGCCCCAAATCCCGAAAGTTCTCCAGCGTCATCTCCCATTCTCCGCCCCACAGAATGGCGTAGGCATCTTGCCGTTGATCCTGATAGTGCAAGCCAAACAGGTCCCACGAGGTCAGAGTGCCCTCATTTGGAAACTGATACTCATTGCCGATAAGGTCAAACATCAGGTCGATAACGGCGTAGACGACACTGCGGTTATCCATTTCGGCGGTGACATAGGTCGTCGATCCCCGCTCGTCTCGAATTAAGGCCGCGGTCTGGCGGCCGCTAACCGGTTTGATCAGTTCACTTAGAGGAATGTTATGGCCCAGTTGTGATTTGATATCGATGCGGCTTAAATCTTCGAGTTGGTTGCGGGCTTCGGCCGGATATTCCAAGGTGATGTAGGAAAACTCATTATGCTCAGGCAGGTGATACTGGCCAATATTTCGACCATTGGTGGCCGTTTGAAGGGCATCAACAATTTGGGCGGTGGCAATGCCGGTTCGATTGGCTTTGCCGTAATCGATCACAAAGGTCAGCCGGGGGTAAGGCGTTTCGATGGAATTTTGCACATCGACCACGCCCTCGGTCGCTCGCATTTTGGCCATAATATCTTGAGCCACGGCTCTCCGGATAGCCGGGTCGGGGCCCTTGATTTTGGCTACCAGCGTGGCTTGAACCGGCGGGCCGGGTGGGTCTTCGATAAACTGGACGGTGAAGCCGGAGGCTTCGTACAGTTGCATGCTCGGATTCCGGGAGAAGAAGTCCCGCATGCGTGACACAATGGCCCCGGACTGCATCGTCCGTTGTTGAGGCGGCGTAATATTGACTCGTAAGGTGGTTAAGTGGCGGCCGGTGCGCTGGTCCGCGCCTTTGTAGAGGCCGTTAAAATCGATGACCGGCGCGGTGCCAATAAACTCTTG
>CALMIS010000188.1 GCA_937864185.1 uncultured Chloroflexota bacterium | reverse complement strand
CCTCAGCAAGAGGCTGAGCCGGGGCGAATTCTGTTTGCGGGGCGGTTAATCGGGCGGAAAAATGTGCATGTTCTGTTGCAAGCTTTTGCCGAGCTTCAACGCCGTTTTCCACACGCTACCTTACGGCTGGCCGGTAGCGGTCAGCACAGCCGGGCTTATACAGAGGATTATGTTCAAAGTTTGAAGGATTTTGTAACGAAGGCCGGACTGGAGCAGGCGGTTACCTTTTTAGGTGAGATCGATGAGCAGCGTATCTTGGAAGAGTATAGAAAGTGCTGCATGCTAGTCTTACCCTCGATCTTGGAAACTGCGCCGATGGTGGTTCTCCAGGCGATGGCGGCCGGGAAACCGGTCGTTAGCTCCGACGCCGGGGGCTCCCGTTTTTTGGTTGAGCACGGTCGAACAGGATTTATTGTACCGATTGGGAGTGTAGACGCGCTAGCACAGGCAATGGACCGGCTGCTTAGCGATGATTCTCTGGCTCTAGAGATGGGACAATTGGCCCTCCAGATCGCCCGGGCTCGGTTTCACGTCGACGTAGTCGCCGCCCAGACAAAGCAAGTGTACCACTGCGTGTTGGGAACAAGCGACGTTGAAGATGGACTCTTCAATGTCTCGAACAGCACTTCACCGCTTCAGGCTAAGTTGCGTTCAAGCTAAGAAAACCTCAAGTCCACCACAAGTAGTCGTCAGTAGAAACGAGTGATGCCAGCTTTGAATTCACGTTATGACCAGTTTCGTGGGTTTGGTCAAAAAGTTGAACTGTTCCTGGCAAAGGGGCCAACTTACCACTACACCTATGGGCGCTGGCGACTAAGGCGCTGGCTAAACAAGACCCTTGGCGCGAGCGATTTTCCGTCCGACGCGAGCCTCTTCAGTCAGCTAGACGGGAGCAAGCCGGGGCTAAACCAGGTGGTTAAAGCGATTGGGGAGGGCCAGCTTGATCGGGCGAAGGCAAGTTTGACAGCCTACTATCAAACTCGCAGCGAGCCTTTCTTTTTCTTTAACAGTCTGACCGATATTGAACGAACCGTCGCCCAGATTTCGCCAGACGAGCGACAGGCAACCTGCCAGATCGCTGACCAGGTTTATCAACATACCTTTACGTTTAGAGGCGAACCCCCGGTCCAGTTTGGCGACAAAATCAGTTGGGTCCATTGCCCTAACAATAACATCGACTGGACCTGGGATCTTAATCGTCACACCTATTTTACGGCCTTGGGACGAGCTTATTGGTACAGCCAGGACGAGCGCTATGCTGATAAATTTAGAGAACTGCTGCTCGATTGGCTGGTGGCTAATCCACCCCAGCTTGATCAGCTCAATTGGCAGAGTGTGTTTGAGGTCGCCTTTAGAATAAAGATTTGGATTTGGGCTTACTTTTATTTTCGAGCCAACCGTGCCTTCGATGAAGACCTCTGCCTGGGGCTGCTCAAGGGTTTGTTGATACACGGCCACTTTTTAGAAAAGAATATCGAGTATCATACCCGCAATAACCACCTTTTACTTGAGGCTAAATCGCTGGCCATGCTGGGGTTGCTCTTTCCGGAATTTAAATCGGCCCACCAATGGCAGGCGCGAGGGCTGGCCCTGCTCTTTCAGGAGGTGAGGCGGCAAGTTTGTGCCGACGGCGTTCACGGCGAACGAGCCTTGCATTACCACCGAGTTGTAGCGGGTGAACTGCTCGAAATGCTGGTGTTGCTGGAGAATAATCACCAGTCGATTCCGCCGGATGTGTTCGACCGCTTTGAGCGAATGGTGGAATATGAGCTGTGGGTCACCAAACCCAACGGGCTTATTCCTTTGCTGGCCGACTCGGCCTTGGAGGATACGCATTTGCGCTTTTCCGCAGCCAGGGGCGGCCCGCTGTTTCTGCGGCGAGACGGCTTGAGGGCGGTTGCTCCTCCGCCGGATGAGGCGATTGCCTGGCTGTTGGGCGCGGCCAGGCTGGAGGATCAGTCTTGCCAGCCGGACGCCGAGCCCGCTTGCCTGGCCTCGCGCGCCTTTGTCGAGGGGGGCTACTACATTATGCGCAGCGGTACAGCCGCCGAGGCGACTTACCTGGCTTTTGATTGCGGTCCGTTTGGTTATGAACTTGAGCCTTACCACGGGCACGCCGATGCGCTCAGCTTTGAGTTGTTTGCCTACGGTCAAACCTTGGTGGTTGATCCGGGCATCTACAGTGCTCACTTGGGCTCGGCCTGGCGGCTGTTCTTTAGAGGTAGCCGGGCCCACAATACGGTCGTGGTTGATGAGCAAGATCAATCCCTGCTGCTGGATACGCGCCGCATCTACCGGCCGGCCCGAGCCAGGCTGCACCATTGGCTGTCGGATGAGGACTTTG
The DNA here is from genome assembly GCA_937864185.1 of uncultured Chloroflexota bacterium. GTDB lineage: Bacteria > Chloroflexota > Anaerolineae > 4572-78 > J111 > JAGRBY01. Next base: position 34,767 of record CALMIS010000188.1, on the reverse strand, counting down.
ATTGGGTCGATGGATCACACGATGGCTACCGGCGTTTAGCCAGGCCCATCACCCACCGTCGCCAGATTTTCTTTGTCAAGCCTGAGTATTGGGTGGTGGTTGATACGCTGACCGGTCAGGGCGATCACTGTTTTGATTTGTACTTTCATTTTATGCCTGGCACAGAGGTTGAGTTAGACCGGTCGGGAAGGGTGGCCCAAGTCCTAAAGCATGAAGCCGCAGAGTCGGCTCTGACTATTGCCGCTTTAGCCAGCGGTCCAACTCAGGCGCAAGTCATCATCGGCGAAACTAATCCTATCCAGGGGTGGGTATCTTTTTATTCTGGGGAAAAGGTGCCGGCACCGGTACTCCGCTTCCGGCTCGAAGGGGCCGCCCCGGTCAAATTCTGCACGGTGCTGTATCCCCATCAAATCGGGGGGGCAGGGCCGGTGACCATCTCGACCCTGGCACTTGAGGATCATCTACATCCAAGTATCTTACTGACCGCCCTGCAAATTGAAACCGCCCACCATCTCGACTACCTGTTGCTCGATCAGTCATCCACTCCCGAAATCAAGAAATTTAAAGGCTATCAAACCGAGGCGCAATTGATTTATCTGCGACATCAGAAATCGTCCGGTAAGTTAAAGAAAAAAATCGTTAGAAACATCAATTGATCAGGCCTTAGCAACGCTCATCTCACCATCAGGGCTTTTACTCGATCAGGATAATTTGTTTTTTATTTGTAGGAACAGATGAGTACAAAGGTGATTTTGGCTCATGTTCAGTAAAAAAGTGGCCTATCTGCTGGGCGCTTTTCCCAATCTGACCACCACTTTCATCGATCGGGAAATCCTGGAAACCGAACGCCAAATTGGTGAGCTGGTGTTGGTCTCTATCCGCCGGCTGCCGCCTTTTGAGATGCGTCCGGAAGTGGAGCGTCTGGCCCAACGCACCCATTATTTGCTGCCGGCCCCTTGGCTGGGTCTGCTGCAAGCGCATCTCTATTTTTTGGTGACGCGTTTTGGCGCTTACCTCGCGACCTTGGGTTATCTGCTCTCCCGGTCGCACACCGGGTTGGCCGCGCGGTTGAAAACCTTGGCCCACTTTGGCGTAGGGGTGTGGGCGGCCTGGATCTTACGCCCTGAGCGAGTAGACCATCTCCACGCCCATTTTGCCGATCGAGCGGCGGTGGTAGCATTGGTCGCTTCGAGGCTGTTGACAAAGCCTTACAGCTTGACCGCCCACGCCAACGATATCTATGTCTCGCCCGTCTTGCTACCGGAAAAGTTGGCCAATGCCAAATTTGTGACAACCTGTACCGGTTACAACAAAAGCTACCTGGAGCGTCTGACCGGCCGGCCGGTCGAGTTGGTCTATCACGGCCTCGATTTTTCTCAAATCGGTGATGCTTTGTCCTCCGGGGTTGATCGGATCGCTGCGGCGACCAACGGCAAACCGGCGCTTATTTTGGCTGTCGGCCAGCTTAAAGAGAAAAAAGGTTTTCCCGATCTTATTCAAGCTTGCCGGCTGCTCAAGCAGCAAGGGTATCAGTTTCGCTGTGAAATTATTGGCGAGGGACCACAGCGGCGGGAGTTGGAAGCTTTAATCACGGCCCTCGCTTTGGCTGATGTCGTGGGGCTGTGCGGCGCGCTCCCTAATGCGGCAGTTATGGCCCGCTACCGGCAGGCCACGCTCTTTGCCTTGCCGTGTGTGGTCGCTAAGGATGACGATCGCGACGGGATCCCCAACGTGGTCCTGGAAGCTATGGCCCACGGCGTGCCGGTGGTTTCTACCCGGGTCTCGGGTATTCCGGAAGTGGTTGAGCACAACATCACCGGACTGCTGGTCGAACCGGGTAATCCCGAGGCGCTGGCTGAAGCGATCGCTGCGCTGTTTAATGATAAGGCTCTACGCCAAAGATTAGCCCAGCAAGGACAGCGACAAGTGCAGGAAAATTTTGATATCCAGACCAACATTGAGCGCTTGCTCAAGCTCTTAGAAGTTTAGCAGGTTCTATCACCCAGTGAACATAGATTGGAATCCGACTATGCCGGCCTTAAATCAGTCACCCAAAATGATCTTTATCGCCTGGATCAGGCACAACCGGCGCAGCCAGTTGCTGGCTCAAAAGTTTCAAATGAAACTCTTTCTGATCCAAACTTTGAAGCGATCGTATTTCTTGGCGCCGCTGCGTTATGTGCTGCAGACTATCACCACCTGGGCTACGCTGCTACGAGAGAAGCCGGATGTGGTTTTTGTCCAGAATCCCCCCATCTTTGCCGCGTTGTGGGTCTATCTGTATGCCAAACTGTGGCGGGCAGAATTCGTGATCGACTCGCACACCGGGGCATTGTTGGCGCCGTGGTGGCAGTGGACGCTTCCTCTCCACGCATTTTTGTCACGCCGGGCTGTTACCACCGTGGTGACCAACCAGCATCTGGCCGGCTTGGTGCAGGCCTGGCAGGCCCCGGTCTTTATCATCGCCGATATTCCTACCCACTTCCCGCTAGGCCAGACGGTCACCATGAAAAAAGGCTTCAACGTGGTCGTGATCAACACCTTTTCGCCCGATGAACCTGTCGCCGAGATTTTGGCTGCCGCGGCCCTTTTACCCGACGTCAATTTTTACATCACCGGCGATCCAATTCGGGCCAAAAAGAGCTTCTTGCAGTCTCACCCGGCCAACGTCAGTTTTACGGGCTTTATCCCCGATGAGGAATATTTTGGCTTGCTGCGCAGCGTAGATGCGATCATGGTGCTGACCAAGGATAACCACACCATGCAGCGGGGCGCTTGTGAAGCCGTCTCGCTGGGTAAACCGATTATTACGTCGGACTGGCCGGTCCTGCGGGAGTACTTCCATCAAGGCACGATTTATGTGGATAACAGCCCCAGCGGGATTCGAGACGGTGTTATGCAGATGCAGCAGCAAAAAGACCGGCTGTCTGAAGAAATTGTCCGCTTGCAGCAAGAGCGGTGGGTGGAGTGGGAGGAGAAGTATCGAGAACTCACCCAACTCATCCACGAGCAGGTCAACCGGAATGAACCTCTCCGCCGGCGTGTGGAAAGTAGATTAGTGGCCGGTGATCAATTACCGTCGTGAGCCAGGAGCAACCGCGAGGTCAGTAATTCTAGAGTTATGTCTCTCAATTCAACTGTCCGCTCAATTGAGCGAAAAAATCGTCTCAATAAAATAAAGTCTCTCGACAAACTGTGGCAGATTCGAGGGGCGCTTATTCGCCATTTGCTGATGCGGAACAACAAGCCGTATGAGCAAGCCCTGAGCCGCTTTCAACGCCAGGGCGATATTTGGCTGGTGTCCCAAGGCGAGTATCTGCAGTGGTGGCAGGCGCGCGAGCAAGCCACCTTTACTATTCGCTTGGCTGATGGCCGTTGTTACCCGGAACTCTCCTTGCAAAACGGCGTTATCGAGCACTATCCCGACCAATTCTTGCAGGCTGAGGCCGTGGCTTGTGAGGCGGCTTCGGTGACGGGTGAAGTTTTCATCGGGATCGATCCCGAGTTGGCTCATCGAGATATTCTGGTTGAACTGCTGAAGCGGGAGGGAATTCTCAACTACAAACTGTCGGGCAACGAGGCAGTAGTCCTGAATTCCACCAACATAGGCCCGCTGCTCACGCTGATTGAGGCGAAGCTGCGGGAGCGAGGCCGGTACTTTGAAGAAGATGTAGCCCAACTCCGTGAGATCATCGTCCAAGCGCTGGCCGCGCGAGGCCTGCCGCTGCTGCGAGTCTGGTATCATCCCAAACTCAACGGCACGGTGATGCGCGCGGTTTTTTCGCCCCGCTACGATGTTGATCGCGCTATTACCAACTTGAAATTTATTCGAGAGTTAGAACTCCGGTATGGCGTTTCCAGTACCCTTTACCTGCGGGCCTTCTGTCCGTTTTACGGTGAGCCGGCGATTAAGCACCTGGCCAGCCAGCCGTGGTGCTCTGAAATTGGTTTGCACGGTGAGTTTGTGACCACGGCCCAACGTACCGGCGATCAGCTCAGTGCGGCGGTGGCGGAAAAGACTCGCCTGGAGCAGTGGGTTGGCCGCCCCGTTTTGGGCGTGTGCATGCACGGCGGTGAGTTGACCTCCAACACCACTCAGGAAACCTCGGCGGTGGTTGAAGCGGCCGGCCTGCTGTATGACACCACTCAGAATATGCACTACTTTTTCCCTTTCAGGAAGCTGGTTGATGGGCGGTTAAGTCGCTCCTATACGCTGGTCCATCCGACGGGCGATATCAAAATGCCCATCACGCGGCACTATAATCAACGTTTTTACCAGACGATCGTCGCCACAATGGACGAGATCTATCAACAGAATGGGGTCTTTGTGCTGATGCTGCATCCGGTTTATTTTGGCTTTGGCCGATATCTTATGACCCCGGCGAACTGGAAGTATCTGCTGCGTTTTGCCAGAGCGTATTTCGCTCGCTCATTGGGCCGTTCAGAATGAGTCTATCTTTTAAGTCAGTAAGTTAAGTATCTTCTCAATAAATCGCGATAGCGTTGGTTGAGCCGGTCGAAACCAACGGCCTTTGACAAGCTCAGGCCGCGTCTGCCTCAGGATATTGAGAAGATACGTAAGTTAGGAAGAAAGTTGCTGAAATGATATCTAGAGTGCAAAAGGCAGTCACTCAAACAACAGAAATCGGTTGTTCCGCCGCCTCGATCGCGCTAATTCTGTTGCTGAGTGCCTGTGCCAGTTTTAGTGGTCCTCCGGCAACGGGGGATGATGCCGCTAGTGATCAAAATGGCAGCCTTGTCGCCGAACCGTTCAGGGATCCTAATGACCGGCGTCAAACGCGGGCTATCTGGTCGTGGGCCGGTCGTAAGCCAATGCCGGGCGAGTGGAACATTACCCTGCAAGACGTCGATGAATTAGTCACTACGGTTGATGCCATGCGGCTCAATGTAATTTTGCTGGCTGTGTATGCCGATGGCACCGCTTTTTTCGAGCCAAGCCGCACCCGATTTCCTGATCCCGAGGAGCGCCTGGTTAATCAAAGCGGTTTATCCGCCCACAGCTATCAGGACGCCTTGACCTATCTGTTAGCCATTCGAGATCAACGCCGGGCCGACGACGATGCTTCTAACGATTTTGAGGTCCATGCCTGGTTTGCTGTCAACAAAGGCGGCCTCTCGGAGGGCGGTGAACCCCCCCGGGATTTCACCGAACCGTATATGCTTAACGCTTTGTTCCCAGAGTTTCGGCTGAAAACCGCGAACTACTATCTCCGGGATGACTCTCGCTACATCACGTACAACACGGTGGCCTTGCAACAGCCTAAAGCGCGAGATTATATCATCAATTTGATCGCCGGCCTGGTGGAAGATTACACCGTCGACGGGGTCCATCTCGATCACATTCGCACCGGCGGGATCTGCTTCAACAACGAGCCGTTGGATTATCCGGGTGACGCGTTTGATTACCCCGGCTGCCAGGCTGATTATGAACGTTTTACGCAGGAGCGCTATGGTCAAGCCTACAGTCTGTTAACCGATACCGATGGCAAAGATACTTTGTCCGATAATGAAGCCGGTCGGCGGGTGGCGGGCTGGCAACAAGCGACAGTGACCTCATTAGTGCAGCAGATTCGCGACGAAGTTAAAGCTGTCAACCCTGAACTCATCGTCTCGGTGGCATCGGTGCGCAACAATGTTCAGCAAAATACCAGTCGCCAGCTCGTTAGCGGTCAGGTGGCTTGGGAATGGTTGGACCAAGGCCTAATCGATGCGGTCTTTCCGACGCTGTACCTGACTAACAGGGAAAACATCCAACGGGGCTATCGGGCTTTTTATAATGCGGTAGAAAATGTCGATCGTCGTTCCCTGATTTTTCCCGGATTGATTACGTTTAATCCTGACAATGAAGAAGAGTGGTGGTCGGATTTAGTGGCGGAGCAGGTCAGAGCTGTCCTGGAACCAACGGCTGAGCAGGTTCCGAATACGGTGCCGTCAGCGCGTGGCGTTGCCTTGTTTCTGGATAGACGTCTAACGCCCGAGGCGATCGGGCTTATCGGGGAAGGTCCCTTCCGCGAACCAACTCAGCCTTATTGGGGTAATTGATCCACCCCATCCGCTTGAGCTAAGGCAGACCTTAGCCATCGTTGTGACACTCGGAGGATGCGTGCAGCCCACTTACGTTTTTATCGTTGGCTTACCCAGAACCGGCACTAAATTGATGATGAATGTGCTGGAAAACTGCCAGGAAAAGGCCTGCTATATCACCCCGGAGAACTTTTTTCTGGGGCGCGTGCTTCGCTCCGGCGTTCGGCACAAATTGCGCTCCCTGGGTGATCTCCGCCAGGATGAACAGATCCGGCGTCTGGTGGACCAGATGTATACCGGTCAGTTTTTTGGCGAATTCTGGGATAAGTTAGCCCAGGGAAAAATAAAAATCGAGCGGCGCGATCTGCTGCGGCGCTTGTTAGTCTCGGATCGCTCCGACCAGGCAATTTATTTGACTCTCCTTGAGGCATACGCCGAGTCGCTGGCCCAACGTCCCCTGGTAGCGGAAGAGGTTATTTTAGGCGATAAGAGCGGCCCTCACTTATACCGTGTTCCCACGTTGTTAGCCTGGTTTCCCGAGGCTAAAGTCGTGCATACGTTCAGAGATCCGCGAGCGGTTTTGGCTTCGGAGCACAAGAAGTTGCTCAATAAGCAAGGGCGTAACATCGCCAAGTTAGAAATCGGCGGTCAAATTTGGCAGGCCTTGTTTCTTAAACTGACTATGCCTTTATTTTCGCTGTTTGTTGTGCTTTATATTACCGTCGCCTGGTTGTATGCCGCCCGGTTGCATTATAAATATAAAAAGCTCTATCCAAACAACTACTTTTTATCCAAGTTTGAAGATTTGGTCGAAGCCCCGGAAGAGAACGTGCGAAAACTATGTGGCTTCCTCAACATAGAGTTCCACCCCGAGATGCTGAGCCCGCCAAAAATCGATTCTAGTTACTCAAAAGATGCAGGCACAGGGTTTGATCAAGCTACCCTTAACCGGTGGCGAAGCTATCTCAAACCGTGGATGAATGCTTGCTTGACGCTGCTGGGTAAGAAATATTTGAAGTCGTTCGGGTACATTCGGTAATCATTTTACAGATAGTAGGGAAACAGATATGAACATTGCAATTTTTGGTTTGGGCTATGTTGGGACAGTGACGGCTGCTTGTCTGGCTGAAATGGGGCATACGGTGGTGGGAGTCGACGTTAACCCGCTCAAGGTTGATCTGATCAACCAGGGTCGTAGCCCGGTTGTTGAAGCCGGGCTGGACGAATTGGTTAAAGACTCGGTCCGGCAAGGCCATTTGAAAGCCACACTTGAGGCCGCGGAAGCACTTCCGGGCGCTGACGTCTCGCTCATCTGTGTCGGTACGCCTGACCAGGGGAATGGCAGCCCGGTTTTAACCAGCGTGCAACGCGCCTGTGCCGATATTGGTCACCAACTGGCGGCTCACGAAAAATTCCATGTGGTTATCGTTAGAAGCACTGTTCTACCCGGCACGGTCGATAGCCTGGTAAGACCCACGCTCGAGCAGACCTCGGGCCGGAAGGCCGGTCAGGATTTTGGTATTTCCTTTAATCCGGAGTTTTTGCGCGAGGGTTCGTCCATCTACGATTTTCATCATCCGCCCTACACCTTAATTGGGGCAGAGGATGTTCGCTCTTTTGATATAGCCGCCGGCTTATACCACCCGATTAATGCGCCCATCTATCAAACCTCGATCAATATCGCCGAGATGGTTAAATTTGCCTGCAATACTTTTCACGCCCTCAAAATCACCTTTGCCAATGAAATTGGCAACATTTGTAAGAAGCAAAATATCGACAGCCATGCCGTGATGGATATGGTTTGTCGAGATCACAAACTTAACATCTCACCGGCTTATCTGAAGCCCGGCTTTGCCTTCGGCGGGTCTTGTTTGCCTAAAGACTTACGCGCCCTGCTGTACTTGGGCCGGCATCTGGATATGCGGCTCCCGCTGCTGGAGTCGATTTTGCCCAGCAATGAGCTTCAAATTAGACACGGATTGGAGATGATTGCCCAAACCGGTAAGAAAAAAATTGGCGTGCTGGGCTTCAGCTTCAAAGCAGGCACGGACGATTTACGCTATAGCCCGCAAGTTGAATTGATTGAGCGCCTCATCGGTAAAGGTTATCAAGTCAAGCTATTCGATCAAAATGTCTCCCTGGCTCGCTTACACGGAGCCAATAAAGCCTATATCGAGCGGGAGATCCCTCACCTGGCTACGCTGATGTGTGCCTCCATTGAGGAAGTCCTGACCGCCAGTGAGGTAATTGTAATTGGCAACAAAAATGAAGCCTTTGCTCAAGTGCTGGACCAAATTACCCCTGACCAGATTGTGATCGATTTAGTCAGAATTTCCCAAGCTCAAACCAGCGACGAGCATTACCAGGGTATTTGTTGGTAGCAATAATCATAACCTGCGTGAGTAGAACCTATGAAACTGTTGGTTGTTTTAGGTGAAGGAGGGCATACGACTGAGCTCTTAAATTTAGTGGAGCTTCTCGGCGACCGCTACCAGTATCACTACATCGTGTCCCAGGAGGACAATTTATCGGCTGAACGCATTACTCGCTCCGGGGCAATTGATATTGTCAAACGACCGAGAGGGAAGAGCACGGGCGTTGTGGCTGCCGGGATCAAAACGCTCTTGGTTGCCGCTCAAGCAATCCGGATCTCCTGGCGGGTCAGACCCACGGCCATCTTGAGCACGGGACCTGCGATTACAGTACCGGTCTCTCTCATCGGTAAATTGCTCGGGGCAAAGATCATCTTTGTTGAAACCGGTTCTAGAGTTAGTCGTTTGTCGCTGACCGGGCGGATTATGTATCCTTGGGCGGATCTGTTTTTTGTGCAGTGGCCGCAACTTAAGAAAGATTTATCCAAGGCCATCTATGCCGGGCGATTGATTTAGGTTGGAGAGTGATTATGTCGCAGCCACTCCAAGTCTTCGTCACGGTCGGTAGCACAGATTTTGATGCCTTGACTCAAACGGTTGATCAGCTTGCGCCGGAGCTAAACTTGCAAGGTCATATGCAAATAGGACACGGTCGATATTGCCCCCAACACTTGCCCTACTTCCACTTCTGTCGTTCGTTAACATCGTACTATACGCAGGCCTCGGTTGTTATAGCTCACGGCGGCCTGGCTACAACGATGGAAGTGCTCAAGTTAGGGCGTCCTCTAGTCAGCGTCAGCAACCCGGATAGATACGATAACCATCAGGCTGATCTATTAGCTGCTATGGCTGCTGAAAATTACTTGATTTGGTGCCAAAATCTCGATGAACTGGCCTTAGCGATTCATTCTTCCCAGACAACCTCCCTGCAACCGTACCCCGCGCCTGAATGTCATATTCATCTTGTCATTCACCAATACCTGGACCAGCTCAAGAAAGAGCCCTCCTACCGCTGGTTTAACAAAGTGATGAGAAATTTGTAGAGTTTTGTAGAGTAAGGAAGGATGCTGCAATGCAAAAATACGCGATAATGACAATAGCTTTACTGTTACTGGCCCTTGGGATGATAGTGCCCCAAGCTAGCCAGGCTCAGTGGCCTCCCTTTAGGTTCGAACTCATTCCTTCTTACGAGAACAGTAAATTGATTTACCGGCTCGAGTTTCGCAACAGTACTGACTGGCTTATGACTAATTTGACTATCAAGCTTCCCTTGCCAGAAGGTACCCGTTATGTAGAGGCTCAGTCCACGCCTGACATTGCGGTTAGTTTTGACGGTAAGGAAATTACCGTCTTTATGGCGGTCGTGGACCGGCAATTAAAACAAGCCGATGTCTCAATCATTCTTGAGCCTACGGATCTCGCTGCCACAGTTTTTACCGCTCAACCCTGGATTGCCTGGCAAGGTCAAGAACCCGGTGACTACTTGCCTAAACCGGTCGCTATTGATATTACCCGCACTCCCGTCGATTGGGCTGCTCCTACTAGTTCTAAGTTACAGCTTAGCATGTCAGCGACCGTTGAAGCTAACATCATTACCTATTATATCTTCACCAGAAATGTTGGAGATCGGATGTGGGATTTAAAGGTCAACGTTCCCATTCCGGTCGGTACCACCTTTCTCTCCGCCGAGCCGGCTCCGGATTTTGTGGCCAATTACGATGGTCGTGAAGTCTCATTCTCGACCATCGAGATGCCGAAATGGAAGCGCATGCCACCCTTGATCCTCAAAGTTGAACGGGATCCTTCTTCCTCCAGCCTCATCAAAACTCGAGCCTGGGCGAGCTGGAAAAACACCGGACGGCGAGTGGGGCTTACCACTGCCCCCCAAGAGGAATTTACCAGTGGGGATCTTGTCGTTAGCCCCTTTGGCTCACCCTACGTGGCGGCTGACTCCGTGGGTGACGTTTTTATGGCAAATTATGATATAACCAGTGTTGGCCTGGAAGAAGTTATGCTCCCCAATGACGAATTGGGTCTAAAGGTTAACTTCTTTCTCGCTGGACCGATTGATGCCGCCGGCTTACCGCTGCGTTACAGCCTGTACATCGACAATGACTGCAATCGGGCCACCGGCCAGGGGCGAGGGGATTGGGGCGTTGAGTACTGGGTCAAATATAGACATGACACCGCAGTCTCTAATTTGAGCGAATGGAACGAAGAAACCGAAACTTGGGATCGCCTCAAATCCGCTCAAGTACCTTTGAGAATTGGCGGAGAAGGGCAAATAGTTACCTTTTGGGTGCCGTATAGCCCTCTTAAGGATGGTCGCGAGTTTTGCTGGTTTGCGGAAGCACGTAATCTGTCTAAAGAGTTTGCTAATCCGCCCGTAGAAATCGTGCCCGATGATAACAGCTTACTCTCCGGTCATTATCAACTGGTTGAACCCGCCACTGAACTTGAAGCGGAAGAAATCAGTGTCTTCACCGGAGATGGCAGCCGTGATCCTTTCCTGGTTCAAGAGGCCGTAATTGGGGCAGAGGATGTCTGGAAGTTTCTGCCTGGTCGATCAGAGATACCTACGGGCTGGTCACAGGTAGATTTTGATGACTCCGGCTGGTTCGCTGGACCGGCTGGGCTGGGCTACGGCCAACCCACCTTAGGCACAGACCTGAGTATCTCCCCAGACGCCTATTTAACCTCAACGGATGGTGCCCCACTAGAGCGCGGTTTACCGGTGTCCCTGTTTATGCGCCACGTCTTTAGCGTGACTGATCCGGCTCTGATTAACGGGCTTACGCTTGAGGTCAATTATCAGGGTGGCTTCATCGCCTATCTTAATGGCCAAGAGATTGCCCGCCAAGGTCTGGCTGAGGGCCCAATCGCCTTCGACGCGTTGGCGGCTGACTCGGATGGGACTATCCTTACCCAAACCTTCGATCTAACGCCTCAGGTAGCCAGTTTAATTAATGCCGGCTCTAATGTTTTGGCCATCCAAGCACATCGGGCTGCTGGTTCACAAACCCTGTATGTCTCTCCCGAATTGACCTGGTTTCGCCCGGCTGGCACTGTCTCCGCCGCCGAGTCGACCAGTCCTCAACCGGCTGTCGTCGCCCCAACCCCAAGTGACATTTCTGGCAGATTGGCTGTGCCAATTAATAACGGTCACACCGGATACGACGTTTACATTTTCTCTATGCCCGAGGGACAGGAACTCTTAAGAATTCAAAACGCTCGGCAACCTAACTTTCGCTTTGATGGTCAGCAGGTGTTGGTTAATCGGGAAGGGAATGGGGTAGAGGATATCTTTGAATACGACCTGACCAATAACACCGAGAAACAAGTCACAACCTCTCCAACAGATTGGCATCCCTTTTATGATCCGTGGGGCAATCGAGTCGTGTACGGCAACGATGACTTGGTGTTAAGTGGTATCCCCATCCCTGTCTACGAAAATGGTAAACCAAAGCGCCACGACAAAACAAACGAAATTATATACACGTCTCAAACGCGACCTTTCATCTTTGTCCAATGTGGCTTAAGGCCCCCTCAATTAGAAGCGGAGCCACGCTGCCGGGATATCCCCGGTCTTGGAATTCTGGTTCCAGCGGGCCAAATGGGTGAGATCCAGGGGACACATCCGGTCTGGACCTCGGACGATATGATTGCTTACAAAGGCTGTAACTCCTGGTCAGGATTCGGCGCCTGCGGCATATATTCGGTGCCCTCCGCCTCAACCAAGGGCTTTAGTGACGGGTTTATCCCCAGACAACTGACGACGGATACCAGTGATACTCCGACCGATACTAAGGGCCAACTCATCGCTTTCAGCTCTCACCGTGATGGAAACTGGGAAGCTTACCTCATGGATTTGACTGGCGCCAATGTCCAAAATTTATCAGATAGCCCCGAGTCGAACGATGGCTTGCCGTCAATTTCGCCGGATGGTCACTGGGTTGCTTTCGTCTCTGATCGCGGAGGGCAGTGGGCAATTTGGGCGGCGCCGGTGACTGGCGGTCCGCCCCAGAAGCTGTTTGATCTACCGACGAATGCACCTTGGGTCGATGACGATCGACACTCTTGGTTAAATGAACGAATCTCTTGGGGATTAGAATAACATGAAAACTATGCGGGTTGGAGTTATTGGCGTAGGTGTGATGGGCGAGCGACACTGCCGGGTGTATTCCACCCTTCGCAATGTCAATCTAGTCGGTGTCTCGGACATGAACGCGGCTCGAGGCCAGGCTGTGGCCAGAGATTATGACACTAACTACTTTACGGATTATCGAGCGTTGCTGGATAAAGTCGATGCAGTTAGCCTTGTCACCCCAACGCCCTATCATTTTCGTTTAGCTGCTGATGCCATCGAGCAAGACGTACACGTGCTCGTGGAGAAGCCCATCACCGAAACCGTTGAACAGGCCATGGAATTGGTCAGGTTGTCGACCGAGAAAGGGGTAATTCTCCAGGTCGGTCATATCGAACGCTTTAATCCGGTCTTTGCCGAACTTAAGAATGTCATCAGCGAACGACGTTTAATTGCTCTTAATGTCAAACGTCTTAGCTCCTTTGACGTCAGCAACACGGATGTCGATGTTATTCGTGACCTGATGATCCACGATCTTGACTTGATCACCAACTTATTAGGTACCAGCTTTGATAGTTTCTTTGCCTGGGGTAGATCGACCTCTACCAACGCTACCGATTATGCGGTTGCCAATTTTTCCTTTGCGAGTGGGCCAATCGCTACTTTGTTTGCTTCCCGAGTGACGGAGCAAAAGATTCGTCTCATCGAGGTTATTGCTGAAGGCGCTTATATTGAAGCCGATCTCTTAAGCAAATCGCTGCTCATCCATCGCCGGACATTTCCCCAGTACATCGATAACCACAACGCCAGCAAGTATCGACAAGAAAGTGTGATTGAGCGGATTCATGTGCCACCTGTGGAGCCACTTCTGCTGGAACTTCGTCATTTCATCGAGTGTATCGCCGAAAAGAAACCCTGCTTGGTTCCTGGGCAGGATGGACTTCAAGCCTTGCAGTTGGCCCAGGAGGTTGCCAGTAAAGTTTCTCTTTGCAACATGCGGCTGAATGAGTCTCATCACAATTTGTCCGCTTTAGGGTAGTCGCCTTTGAAGCATCTTGCAAACCCTGCCGCGGAAATATTTTTGCCGAGGCTGAAAACAGCTCTATAGTATAGCTATGGAATTTCAGTGTCTTTGGCCTGATCCACCTCTACAGACCGATTTAGCTGATCAGGATCTCCACGTCTGGTGTGCGGTTTTAGATCAACCGGACTATATTGTAACGCGGCTGGCGCAGTTGCTTTCAATTGATGAGCAAGCGCGCGCCAGCCGCTTTGTCTTTGAAAAAGATCGGCGGCACTTTACGGTGGGTCGAGGTATCCTTAGACAGATATTGGCCCGGTATCTGCCGGTCGCCCCGGCTTACCTTCGCTTTAACTATAGTCCCTACGGTAAACCTGCTCTCGACGAGTCATTCCAACTCAGCTTTAATCTATCTCACTCTCATGGTCTGGCGGTGTATGCCGTCACCCGCCGGCGTAAAGTTGGCATCGATCTGGAAAGAGTACGTCCTCTTGAAGATATGACCGGTCTGGCCCGGCGCTTTTTTTCTCCGGCGGAATTCGAAGCGCTTTCGTCCCTCTCAGCGCTCGATGAGCCGGTGGGTTTCTTTTCCGCGTGGACGCGCAAAGAGGCTTACGTTAAAGCGGTGGGCAGCGGCTTGTCACATCCGCTGCACGAGTTTGATGTGTCCCTAACCCCCGATCGCCCGGCTGAACTCCTCTATGTTAAGAATGATCCGGGCGCTTCTAAACGCTGGTCCTTAGCTAGTCTGCAGCCGGCTCTTGGCTACATCGGGGCCTTATGCCTTGAAGCCCATGACTGCCAGACGACATTTTGGCGCTTTTCTTTGGCCGAGTAAGCAGTTCCGCTCTAACTGATTTTAAACTTTCCTCTGAGTCTCATCCTAGACTTCTGGCATAAACTCATCAAGAGATTTAGTTCCTCAAGTTCAATGAGTGGTCAGGAGAGACCGATGACGCCGCTGCGGATTTTATTTATCTGTCCCTACATTCCTTCGCCGGTTCGGGTTCGGCCCTATAATTTCATCAAGTATTTGGCCAAAAAAGGGCACCGGGTTACGCTGCTGGCCTTAAACCCGCCTGGCGAAGATACGGGCAGTCTGCCGTTGCTCCAGGAGTGGTGCGAGAAACTTCATATCGTCCCTCTGCCGCGCTGGCGAACCCTCTGGAATGCGCTCTGCGTCCTGCCCAGCCGCACACCGCTGCAAGCTGCTTATTCGCGTTCGCCGGAGATGTCCGCGCTGATTAACCAGGTCCAACACAAAAGCCAATATGACGTAGTCCATGTCGAGCATTTACGCGGGGCGGAGTTGAGCCAGGCCGTGAACGGCACGCCCACCGTGTTTGACTCGGTGGACTCCATTACCCTGTTGTTTGAACATACTGCCGCGTCAGGACCCACCTGGCGAAGCCGCTTGTTGGCCAAGCTAGATCTCGCCCGGACCCGCTTCTATGAGAGTCAACTCCTGGAGCGTTATCTCCGCGTTTTAGTTACGTCGCCCAAGGATAAAGCTGCGCTCGTCCGGTTATCAACCACTTCCCAACCCGAACGCATCGATGTCGTACCGAACGGGGTAGATTTGGACTATTTTGCTCCCCTTGACCTGCCTCGTGAGCCGGCTACGCTCATTTTTTCTGGAAAAATGAGTTACCATGCTAACGTCGCTGCTGCCTTAGATCTAGCCCAACAGGTCATGCCGCTCATTTGGCAACAACTGCCGGCAGCCAAACTTGTTATTGCCGGCAAAGATCCAAGCCCGAGCCTGAAAGCCTTAGCGGAAGACCCTCGAGTTGTTGTGACCGGGACAGTACCGGACTTACGGCCTTACCTAGCCCAAGCCACGGTGGCAGTTTCGCCTATGAGATATGGCGTCGGCATTCAGAACAAAATACTGGAAGCTATGGCGATGGGTACACCGGTTATCACCAACGCTCAAGTGCTGAGCGCTCTACAAACCAAGCCGGGGCAAGATCTAGTCATTGCCAACACTCCCGCGGAAACAGCCCGTACTGCCCTGGATCTTATAAAAGATGCCGACCTGGCTCAAAAAGTGGGCCAAGCTGGGCGCTGCTATGTGGAGTCCTATCACGACTGGCACAACTCGGTTGCCCGGCTGGAGGAAAGCTACCGCACCGTTATGGTTAGTAGTCCTCGATATACTGCTCACAGTTGAGCGGCTCTAGTCCCCCTCGCCTTAGAACGCTTTTTGAAAAAACCTAAAACTGCCTCTATAATGAAGTTGCAGTAAATTTTGTGACCAACTTCAGTTCAATCAATTCTCTCTTCAAAAGTTAATCAACCGGCGACGTAAGGAGTCGTATGGACGATAAGAAAGTTATCTATTCTATGATCGGCGTGGGAAAAACCCATCCGCCCAACAAACAGGTGCTTAGAGATATTAGCTTGTCCTTTTTTTACGGCGCCAAAATTGGCGTACTGGGTCTGAACGGGGCCGGCAAAAGTACCTTACTTCGAATTATGGCCGGGGTCGATGAGGATTATCTGGGCAAGATTGTGCAGTCGCCCGGCTACTCGATTGGCTATTTGGAGCAAGAGCCGCAACTGGACAACACTAAAACTGTTCGCGAGATCGTCGAGCAGGGGGTGCAAGAAGTAGTCGATACGTTGCGCGAATTCGACGAGATTAACGCCCGGTTCGCTGAGGACATCTCCGCCGATGAAATGGACGCTCTCCTGGAACGCCAGGGTGAAGTTCAGGACAAGCTTGACCAGTTGAATGCCTGGGATCTGGATAGTCGCCTGGAGTTAGCTATGGATGCTCTTCGGTGTCCGCCCGGTGAAACGCCTGTCTCGGTGCTGTCCGGCGGGGAGCGGCGGCGGGTGGCTCTCTGCCGGTTGCTGCTTAAAGAACCGGACATTCTCCTGCTGGATGAGCCGACTAATCACCTCGACGCCGAATCAGTGGCCTGGCTGGAGAAACATCTACAGCAGTATGCCGGTACGGTCATCGCTGTGACGCACGATCGATATTTCCTCGATAATGTGGCCGGCTGGATCTTAGAGCTTGACCGGGGGCACGGGATTCCCTGGAAAGGCAACTATTCCTCCTGGCTGGATCAAAAGCAGCAGCGGTTGGCCAAAGAGGAAAAGCAGGAGTCTCAGCGGCAGAAAACCCTTCAGCGCGAGTTGGAGTGGATTAACATGGCGCCCAAGGCCCGGCAGTCTAAAAGCAAAGCCCGTATTACGGCCTATGAAAAGCTACTCGATCAAGATATAGAAAAGGCCAGCCGTGATCTGGAAATCTATATTCCGCCCGGTCCCCGGTTGGGGGATATCGTAGTGCGGGCCGAGCAGGTCAGCAAAGCCTTTGGTGACCAACTGCTCTATGAGGCGATGTCGTTTGACCTGCCACCCGGGGGCATCGTCGGCATCATTGGGCCGAATGGGGCGGGTAAGACCACGCTCTTCCGAATGGTAGTGGGCCAGGAACAGCCGGACAAGGGGCAGCTCAACGTCGGCAGTACGGTTAAGCTGGCCTATGTTGATCAAAGCCGAGATACACTGAACCCTGATAAAACCGTCTGGGAAGAGATTTCGGGTGGTAGTGATCAGCTTGAACTTGGTAACCGCACCGTTAACTCGCGCGCCTACGTCGCCCGGTTCAATTTTACCGGCAGCGATCAGCAGAAGAAAGTAGGGACGCTCTCAGGCGGCGAGCGCAACCGGGTCCATCTGGCTAAAATGCTAAAATCCGGGGCTAACGTGCTGCTGCTCGACGAGCCGACCAATGATCTGGATGTGAATACTTTGCGGGCTCTGGAAGAAGGGTTAGAAAACTTTGCCGGCTGCGCCGTCATCATCTCGCACGACCGCTGGTTTCTAGACCGGGTTGCCACCCACATCCTAGCTTTCGAGGGTGATAGCCAAGTGTTTTGGTTTCCCGGCAACTACAGCGATTACGAAGAAGAACGCCACCGGCGTTTAGGCGCCGCTGCTGACCGGCCACATCGGATTACGTATCGGAGGCTAACCCGAGATTAGTCGCCGTCGGTTATCCGGATTCGGCAAGTTTGCTTTTGCATTCGCTCTGTATCAGTCCGTGTTCCCTATAACTAGAGCATGTCTGATTACCAAAAGACCAAAGTTCAGCTCATTCAAGAATTGCAGCAACTTCGCCAGCGTCTGGCCAAATTGGAAACTCTGGAAGCCAAGCTAGACCAAATTGAGCGGGCGACCATACCCCACTTAGAGGCTCCTCTTGATGAAAAGGACGAGGCTCTCCTCGATGGTCTTGAACGGCTGCAGCAGGTATTCCGGGCCATTAGCGATCAAATCTATGTGACTCGCTATACTTCCGACGGTACGTTTCAAAATATTTACCTTTCTCCCAGTTTTGTTGGCTTAACCGGCTATTCACTCGACCACCTCTTGACTGGATCTGGTCTCTGGTCTTTCGGGCTGATCTATCCTGATGATAGCGAAAAACTAAGGTTGCATGCCGGTCGGCTCTCTATCGGTCAAAATAGTGAGCTGGAGTATCGCCTGATCCGGGCCGACCATAGCGTGATTTGGGTACGCGACAGCGCCTGCGTTGAGCCAGAGGACCAAGCCAAAGTTATTTACGGGGTCATCAGCGAAATTACTTCGCGCCGGTTGGCTCAAGAGGAAATCATTCGCCTCTATATGGCCGAACGCGAGCGCTATAACGAAGCCGAAGCGCTGCGCCAATCAGCCCTGGCCATGGTTTCTACCATTGATTTATCCCAGGTAATCGAGCGGATTTTGACGGAGTTACAAAGCGTTGTCCCTTTTGACACTGCCCTGGTGCAGTTGCTAGAGGATAAGCATCTAAGAGTCATCGGCGGACGGGGTATATCGGAAGTACTTAATGTGGCGGATTACTTCATTCCGCTCCAGTCCGCCCCTTTTTTGCAGGCGGCCTTGCAGTCACAAATTTCGGTTATCGTGCAAGACATCCGGCAGCAGCCCTCGTTGCCAACTTATCCTTGGACCAGTCTGGCTCAGTCTAGCTGTTTATTTGCCCCGCTCTGGGTTAGCCGGCGTGTGGTTGGCTTGCTTAGCCTCTATAAACATCAACTCAATTTCTACACCAATGACCACGCGGAGAAGGCTTTAGCTTATGCTGCCCAAGCCGCCATCGCCATTGACAACGCCCGGCTTTACAGCGAGGTGGAACATCGAGCGCAGCAGCTCGCTGTTCTGCACGAACTGGATCGGGCTATCGCCTCCAGCTTGCAGCTTGACGATGTCTACCAATCCTTTGCCGAGCACACCAAACGGCTGTTTCCTTTCGACCGGATGTCAGTTGTGCTACAAGAGAGTAATGAGTTTGTGATCGTCTTTGCCGATGGCATTGCTGAACCACCGGTCGGTACGCGCTTTCCGGTCGAGGGCTCGACCTCCGGCCAGGTCATTCAGACCCAGACGCCCCTACTTCACCGAAATCTAGAGGCGGAGGCCAGCCTCAGCCGAAACGATCTGGCTTGGGCCACCGCTGTTCGGTCGGTGATGGTGTTGCCTCTGCTGGCTCGACAAGGTACGATCGGCACCTGGAACATTGGGAGTCGCCAGGCCTACCAGTATACGATGCAGGATTTGGCTATCGCTCAGGCCATTGCCGATCAACTGGCCATTGGTATTGTCAACGCTCAGCTTTATCAGCAGGCGCAGCAGGAACTTGTAGAGCGCAAGCACACCCAAAATGTGCTGGAACAGGAGCGTGCTTCGCTAGCTCAACGGGTAGCCGAGCGAACCGCTGCCTTACAGGCGGCCAACATCCGGCTGGCGCAAGCCGCCCGGCTCAAGGATGAGTTTTTGGCCAATATGAGCCACGAGTTGCGCACGCCCCTGCACGCTATCTTAGGTATGTCAGAAGCTTTGCAGGAACAGGTCTATGGCGAGCTTAACGCCCGGCAGTTAAAATCGCTAAACATTATTGAAGAAAGCGGCCGGCATTTGTTGACCCTCATCAATGATATTCTTGATTTAGCCAAAATTGGAGCCGGTGAGCTTAAACTGGAGCTGACCACGGTCAATGTCAGCGACGTTTGCCGTTCGAGCTTGAGGTTGGTCAATCAGCAAGCGAAGAAGAAGCGGTTGAATGTCTCTTATAGTTTCGATAAGGGGTTAGTTAACCTGCAAGCCGACCCGCGCCGACTGAAGCAAATTTTGGTCAACCTTCTCAGTAACGCGGTTAAGTTTACTCCGGAGGGCGGCTCGATTGGCTTAGACGTTAGCTGTAACCTGGAGCGCAAGCAAATCAGCTTTAACATCTGGGATACAGGCATTGGTATTGCCACAGAAAACCTCCACCGGCTATTCGATCCATTTATCCAATTGGATAATCGGTTGTCCCGTGAGTATGATGGTACCGGCTTAGGCTTATCTTTGGTCTTTAAGCTCGTTAGTTTACACGGGGGAACTATCGAGGTCCAGAGCAAATTGGGTGAAGGCAGCCGTTTTATCGTCACCTTGCCTCAACACCAACCGTTTCTCAAATCGAATCCGGACGAGCAATTGATAAGTCTATAAATTTAGAAGAATTTTCAAACCGAAGCGCAGTTGAAACGGCAGAGGATCTCTTGGTTTAGAGGTCCTCTTTTTTGTGCCTATTCGAGCGGAACCAATCTCGGCGGGACGTCGTCTAGATCGTGAACCGGTTCACCCAACCTAATCTATAATCCAAGGAGACCCTTCTGATGAAACGCTATTCAACTGTTGCTCGCACTCTACTGGGTGCTATCGGTATCACGACCTTATTAAGTATGTCAGCCTGCGGCTATCTCGCGGCAGAGCCTAACCAAGCGGGAACTTATGCCGAGTCGCCTAGATCGCAAGAAGCAGTGGCGGAGGAAGCCGGCAGGGAAGGCGTGTTGACGACTGCGGATGCGGCCGAGTCATATATTGCCTCGACGGTTAGCCCTCAACCTACCGCCAGTCCGCCACTTGCGGCTGGGGGGACCAACATTCCCAACGACCAGCCTTATGACCTGATGTACTTTGCCAGCGAGGGAGTCAATCCCTTTGTCGATACCGAGGACGACCACTTTTCTACCTTTGCCATGGATGTGGATACCGCCTCCTACACCGTGGTCCGGCGCTACCTCAACGAGGGGCACCTCCCGCCGGAGGAAGCCATCCGCGTCGAAGAATTTATCAACTACTTCGATCTTAACTACCCCGGCCCTGAGAACGATAAGGACGCGTTCGCCATTCACCTGGAAGGCGCGCCGGCCCCCTTTGGCCCAACGAATGCTTACTTACTCAAAGTCGGTCTGCAAGGCAAAGAAGTTGCGGTCGAGGATCGCAAGCCGGCCAATCTAGTTTTTGTGATCGATATCTCCGGCTCGATGGCCCAGGAGAACCGGTTGGGCTTGGTCAAGCGCTCGCTGCAACTCTTGGTTGATGAACTGCGCCCAACCGACACGGTTGGTATCGTGGTCTACGGCTCCACCGCCCGGGCTCTGCTGACCCCAACTAGTCCCGAAGATCGAGATTATATTCTGGCGGCCATTGATCAGCTTGAGCCGGACGGCTCGACCAACGCCGAAGAGGGTCTGCGCCTGGGGTATGAAATGGCGGCCAACGCCTTTCAACTGGGCGGCATCAACCGGGTCATTCTGCTCTCTGACGGCGTTGCCAACGTCGGGAACACGGGCCCGGACTCGATTTTGCAGACGATTGATCGCTATGTCGATGAAGGAATTACGCTTTCGACGGTGGGCTTTGGCATGGGCAACTACAACGATATCCTGATGGAGCAGTTGGCCAACGACGGCAACGGCAACTATGCCTACGTTGACACCTTGGAAGAGGCCCGCCGCATCTTTGTCGAGAACTTGACCGGCACGCTGCAAGTCATTGCCAAAGATGCCAAGGTCCAGGTCGATTTTAATCCGGAGGTGGTTCGCAGTTATCGCCTGCTGGGCTACGAAAATCGAGACGTGGCCGACCAGGATTTCCGCAATGACGAGGTTGATGCGGGTGAAGTCGGGGCCGGGCATAGCGTGACGGCTCTGTACGAGATCAAGCTACACGACTCGGTCCAGGCGAGCGAAGAGGCTTTGGCTTTGACGACCTACATCCGGTATCAAGATCTTGATCAAGGCGAGATCGTTGAGGTGGCCGAGCCTTTTAACGTCGGCGACTTCCGGGCCAGCCTCGACGAGACCTCGGACGGTTTCCGCCTGATTGCGGCGGTGGCGGAATACGCCGAAATTCTGCGCGGCAGTTACTGGGCTAAAGAGGGAGATCTGGGCGAGGTGGAGCGTCTGGCTCTTTCGGCGGAAGACAGCTTTGCCGAGGATAGCGAGGTTCTGGAGTTTTTCAATCTGCTGGAGCAGGCCGGCCAACTGGTCGAGCCGGACCCCCAGCCTTAACGTTCGACGCCTCTGGAGTGCGGTTTTCAAGCCGCACTCCATTTTTTTTGTTTAACCGGTTGCGGGCTCAGCCCATCGACACCGAAACGCCCTGATTATCAAAGCTAACCACATCCGCCCAACCACTGCCATTCAACCTCGTTTTAACCTCCTGGAGCAGCCGCTGCCCGGTCTCCGGCCGGTCTACAAAACCGTAGACGGTCGGTCCCCAAGAGCTTTGCCCCGCTCCGGCCGCTCCCGCTGCCAGCATCGTTTCGATCAGGTTCGCTGACAGCTCGTGGCTGTAGTAGCCGTCTTGGACCGGGCTAAAACATTTCCCCACCAACTGCTGCAAGCGGGTCACGGCCGCGCCGAATTCGGTCAAATCCCGGTCGACCAGAGCCGGCAGCAGCGACATCAAGACCAAGTGGCTGATCTCGGCTGCCTGGGCAGTAGTCGGCGACAACCGGGCAAAGGCTTCGGCTTCGGCGGAGCCACTGAGCCCGGTCAGGTGGTTGGGAATAGCCAGCACGCAGCCCCAGTCCGCCGGCATCGGATAGCGCATCAACAGGGGAGCCGGTGCACCTCGCTCACTTTTGCGCCCGCCTTCCACCACCAGGCCGCCTTGAAAAAAGGTCCACAAACCCACCGCCGAGCGCCGGCCCCGATCCACGGCCTGAACCAGAGCATATGGCTCCGTCGGTTGGTCGTACAGCTTGGCCAGAGCCAGGGCGACCGTCAGCCCCAACTTCGTTCCGGAACCCAAGCCGCTGTGTCCGGGAATGGCATGTTTAATCTCCAGCCGGGCGCCACCGGTTAGACCGGCCGCCGTCAGGTAGCGATCGGCAAACACCAGCGCTCGCTCTGAGTCCGGCCCGCTGGCGGTTAGCTTATCACTGGGAGTCGCTTCTAAGACGTAAGCCGGGCGATTGACGGCCACCCCAATCCCCCCAAAGCGCCGCCCCAACGAGCCGGCCAGGTCAAACATCCCCAGGTGCAGCCGGCTTGGCGTTTCGATTCTCACCCACTTCATAGAGCCACCTCCAAGGCGGTCTGGACATAAGCGGTTAAGAGCTGCATCGCTTCGTGCTCTACGGGGCCGGCCGTTTTGTCGACGATGATCTGTAACCGCTCAAATTCGGACAGGATTTGCTCTCGCGGCAAAAAGCGCGTTCGCGTGGCCAGGATGGCTGCTTCCAGGACGGCGTGACGGGCCCGATTAAAGCCGAGAAAATCCCGCTGGTAGCCTTTATAGACGACCCGGGTGGTAATTCGGGCCCGCGGCTGGCTGGCGTCGATATCCTGCACTTCTACCTCACGCCAGGCGCAGACATCGCTGAGGACCACGCCGGAGGTCACGGTCGCCGGCTTGGTAGCAAAGACCGGATTGCTGATTGCGCTCTGGGCAAACAGCAGGACATTGTCCGTCAGGTTGACGGTGGCCACCCGCGCGGCAACTAGATTGCGAAAGGTGGCCGTCTCTTGGTAGGGCTTGATGATGATGGTCTCTTCGCCCCATTCGACCCCCATGGGCGCGCAGTTGACCTGGCCCTGGAGATTGGTGGTGGTTAAAATACTTTCAATAATCATCGGTTCGACTCGGTGGGCGTTGATGAATTAGACGAGGACCGGCCCCCAGTCAAGCGACGATGCCGCTCGCTGCCGGACGGTTCCTCCACGGTTAAATAGCCCCAGCGGAGGGCGCGATCTTGGTGGTAAGTTTTACCCAACTGCAAGGCCAACTGCGCTTTGGTCAGTTCGCAGCCTAGATAGAAGGCATGACCGGCCTCCCGGATTTCCAGTTGGTTGAAGATCAGCTCGATGTCCGTACCTGCCGCGAAGACATGATTGTTGAAGGCGTAGATCTGCGATTGATCCAGGTAGATTCGAACGTTGGGGTCGGTCAGCGCGGCCTGCATCTCTTCTAAGGTGGCCCGATCCTGGCGCAGCAGGCGGCTGTCCTTGACCGTGAGCAAGCCCTCTTCGATGCGCTTGGGGGGTACGCCCCGATTGAGCGCATAGTGCATCAAGCGCCGGGCGATATCCAACTCACGGATGCTGCCCCTGGCCCAAGGCGCTACCTCGGTGGTAAGGACAAAGGAGAGGTTAAGTTCTTGGGCCAGGCCCATTAGCAAAGTGTTGATGCCGGTACTGTCCGCATCGGTCAACTCCGAGAGATGGTGCGTGCCCAGCATCAACTTAGCCTCAGGATAGCGCTGCCGGGTCTGGGCCAGGTCAACGATCGACTGGCTGAAACCAAAGCCAATCGGCTGGGCAATGGGGTCTAGCAGGCAGTCCACGCCCCATTGCCACAGTTGCTCGGCATTGCGCCACAACGACTCCACACCACCCTCCTCGTCGGGGATGACGACCGGGGTGGCTCGCAGCTCCCGGCCTAAACTGAGATTTTGTTGATTAAGGCTAAGGACATAGTCAACCCCGGCGGCATCCGCCTGGCGGATGATGGCCGAGTCCAAGGTATCGACACTAACCCGGTAATCGCTCGCCTTGAGAAGTTGGACCACTTGAGCCACGGTCTCGCCCGTGCTGCCCGGCGTAATCCCCAAATCGATCACATCGGCGCCGGAGGCACGGTAATAGGCTGCCCGCTGTAGCAGATCGGCCTCGCTCAGCCGGAGGGCATCCTGGATTTCGGCCATAATCTCGATCGAATAGGCGCCATAGTCCGGCCGGCTCTGCACCCGGCCAAAATGGCGCGGAATATCCTGGAGATCGATAGGGCCTTTGCTGACCGGCAGTCCACAGACTTGCTCCAGTTCGGCCACGTCGCCCTCGCAGTTGCCGGGGATCAGCACGTGACTACAGTCTTCGGGCACGCGCCGGTGGCGGGGATGCGAGTCAGGCAGCTTGAAATGGTAGGCCATCCACCCGGTCGTCATCAAGGCCGCCACCGAGATGGGCATAACCACGATCTCGGTGGCAAAGGGCAGTGACGCTTCGGCCAGAGTGCGGCGCAGGGCCGGCTCGGCCAGCCGGCCGGTGATGAAGAGGACTTTTTGGGCAGGGTCAGCAGTCATAGACGATACGCAGTTGGGTTTGATTTAAGCCCGAGCTTACCCACCGCGCACCCACTTGTTAGGTGTGCCCCCCTTGAAAACCGACTCCTGGGGCGGTCGCCACAGGACGGTCTCCTCAATTTTCTTCGCCAGCCCAAAGTCCATATCGGTGATGCCATTCGCCGAGTGCGTGCGCAGCTTGACCCAAACTTTGGCCCAGGTCACTTCCAGATCGGGGTGATGCATGGCCGCTTCGGCTACATAGGCCAGACTGTTGACCAGCATCATGGTCGAGGGCCAGCCGTCGGTTTTGTACTGGCGCTTAATCCACTTGCCCTCTAAATACCAACCCGGCAACTCTTGTTCCAGTTTGGCCTGGACTTCTTCGTCGCTATATACTTTCAATTCATCCGCCATGATGATTTCCTCTCTTTCTTTTATTTTACTTTGGCTCTATCACCGACAAGACTAACTACTTTGGCAATTGTGCAACAGAAATTATAATTTGTAAGAAAGCGAAGTCAAAGGACAACAACATGCAGCTATTGATCAGTATCGCCAACGTTAGTGAAGCCCCGGCAGCCCTTCAAGGCGGTGCCGATATCATCGATGTCAAAGATCCGGCAGCGGGCGCGCTCGGTGCGCCGGCGGCGGACACTCTGGGCGCGGTTTGCCACAAGCTGAGCCCCGACCACGATATTAGCGCGGCCCTGGGTGACACAGCGACCGCCGGCGGAACGCTCAGTCTGGCGGCGGTCGGAGCAGCCGCCTTGGGCGTGCGTTTTGTCAAGCTCGGTCTGACCACAGACCAGGTTGATCAGGCTATCGCTCTATTGCGCCGCTTGCAGCAAAGCGTTCGCCTGGTTAACCCGGCCTGCGGCGTGATCGCCGTGGGTTATGCCGACGCCGCCCAGATTGGGGCCTTGCCCTGGCCAGCCCTGCCGGAAATTGCCCAGGCTGCCGGCATTGAAGGCTGCATGATCGATACGGCGCTCAAGAATGGCCAGACCCTGTTCGATCATTGTGCCGAGGCTGGCCTAGCTCCCTGGCTGGCCGAGTGCCGCCAGGCTGGCTTGCACTGCGCCCTGGCCGGCTCGCTGCGATTGGTCGATTTACCGGCCATCCGCCGCCTGGCTCCCGACATCGCCGGCTTTAGAGGGGCCGCCTGTACCGGCGATCGCGTTAACGGGCGGGTCAGTGCCGAGCGCGTCGCGGCCCTGCGATCGGCGCTGGAGGCGTAACCCTATTGGCCGCACACCTGGCTGCCGATAGTCTGGCCTTCAGCCAGTAACTGGCTGAGCCGTTCCGGTCGGCGCCCGTCGATCAGCCAGCAGGTGGTGGCCGGCGACAAAGCCCGGGCAAAGTAAGCGTCGACAAGGCCGGATTCGGCCAAAGCGTGCGGGCTAGTATTCTTGACCAGCCGTTCGGTATTGTCCCCCTCAAGGATGGAGAGACCGGGTACGCTTTTGAGTAGAACCAGCCGCTGAATGCCCGTCTCGGCAGCCAACCAGGCCGCAATCGAGTCTGAGGTGACCTCCCAGCGATGCGGCAGCGGGTCGCGGTGTTGCAGCAGCCGTGACGGCGCCAAGATGCTCAATCGGCCCTCAGCACTGGCCGAGGCTAACGACTCCAACTCGTGGCCCAACACTGCCCGGGGACACAGGGCGGCCAGCAGATGGGCATATTGATCCATAGCCAGAATGGCCATCCAATGCGCGGCGCTGTCGCCCAGTTGAAAACGCTCATCCGCCGCCCGAACTGCATCGGCGAACGGGCCGCCGCCAGGCAAGATCAATAAGCGGTAGGTTTGGGCCAGCTCGGACCAGGCCGCGGCCAATTGCCGCAGCTCGGCGTGCCGGACCAGACTGCCGCCGATCTTGAGCAGAGCGTCAAACATCGGTGGGCTGGCCGGCCAAAAGCAGAGCCACGGCGGCGGCCGGCGCGGTCACCAACCCCGGCTCTCCTAGCAGGTCGATAGGCTGAATAAAGGGCAACTCGAACTGCCGGGCGGCCTGCTCGGCCAGAAACGCGCCGATCCCAACCCCGACCACCGGCCCTTCGACCGGTGTGGCCGAACGCACCTGAGCGAGTGCCCCCGCAATTTGCTGCGCCTGGACTTGGGCCACATAGCGGGCCAGGGTGGTGATGTCCGCCGCCGAGAGCATCTCCCTGTCGGCGCAGACCACCCGCGCCAGCCGCTCGCCACAAAAATCGAGGCTGGTGGGGCGACCATCGGCGCTGGGGCTGGTGGCTTGCTCAGAGGTCACCCGCTCCAACCACAGGTAAACATCCTGCATCGTCGCAAACCACTCCGCCGCGACCGGGCACCAGCGGCCCCAGAGCGGCACCTGCCGCACCACGGCAAAGACCGGAGTCCGCAGCGCGCCGGTGTAGAGTAGTTCGCCCCGCAGCAGGCGCTCGGGGTCGGTGCGCCCGCCGGCCACGACTTCTCCACCCACGATGGGGGTAATATCGGTGGTGGTGCTGCCAATATCGACCAGCAGGCAGTCAGGCACATGCCGGGCGACGAGCAGCGCGGTCGCCAGCCAATTGGCCGCGGCGAAGAGTAGGGGCTGCTCGTGGGCCAGGGCCAGCGGATAAAAGCGGCCATCGACCCCAAAAATGTGCAGGTTGGTGTCTGGCAGGGCGGTTTCCAAGGCTGCCAAAACAAAAGTGACCCCTTCCCGCTTGGTGCGGAAAGCATCGGACAACTCCGCCGTAATCGTCACAGCGGCCTGCGGAGCTGGCCCCAGCTCCTGAGCCATCTGCCCCAGCGCGTCGACCAGCTCGCCGCGCCGCTGCCAGATGGCAAACGGACGCTGAACAGTCCTCAGTCCAGCCTGATCAAGCCGGGCTGCTTTTAGATTCACCCCACCGATATCCCAGCCGGTAACCGGGGCGGAAGAAGGGTTTAAGGCTGTGGTCATAAACTTCTACAGTTTCTCATCAGTCCGGCTACGCTTTTCAAGCGGGCCGGCAAGGAATTACCGCTCGATGCGGCATAAAATGCTCCTTCTGGACCGGATAGTTTTCGAAGGAGACAGTGTAGAAATCTTCAAAATCAGGCCGGATGGCCGCCTCAATGTGCTGATCATAACCCGGCGTGACGTAAAACGTCGTCCCTGGCTTAGTGTGAACGATTTGGCCATTGTCGACCACAATTTCACCGCCCTTGATGACGTAGCGCGGATGGGCAAACATCTCCTTGGGGTCTTCGAGTTTGGGATAGATCGCCAGGTCGGCGTCGGCGCCGGGGCCAAGATGCCCTTTCTGGGTTAAGCCCAACACTTTGGCCGGTCCGGCCCGGGTGATAATGGCGATCTCGTACAGACTATACTCTCGCTCAAGGTCCTTGAGGGTGCTGTAAGTTCGGGCGCGCTTGTGCAAGCCGGCCAAGACTTCGGCGCGATAATCACGCCGCATCAGCAGCTTGATAATATCCGGATAAGCGTGGAAGGGTCCGCCATTGGGGTGATCGGTGGTTAGGGCGAGGCGCCAAGGGTCCTCCATTAAGAGAGCAAATTCCAGGCCAACCGTCCACTGCACGGCGTTGACCGGATTTTCCTTCTTGTAAGTATAAGGCACAATGCCGGAGCCGCCTTCCATCTCCAAATCAACGTTAACCCACTTATCGTGCGTGAGTTGATGCAGCCGGTACTGCCATGGCCCATCGGCGGTCATGGTGGTGGCCGGACCAAAGACGATCTGGCCCATATCGACGGTTACGTTCTGATGCTTGTTCACGTACTCGGCCAGCTCCGGCGCGCCGGAGGTGTAGTGGTTTTTCTTGCTCTGGCCAAAGCCATTGAACTGAACGTGGGTGATATGAATCGGCAAGTCGCCGACCGCTTGCATCGTTTGTAGGGTGGTTTCCGCATTGCCGGGCGTACCCAAATTGTTGCAGTGCACATGGATGGGATGGGGAATGCCGAGTTCCTGCTGCACCCGGGCCAGATTTACTAAAACTTGTTTCGGGCTGACCGGGAAGGTGTCGGCCAAATCTTCGAGGCTGTGAACGTTTTTGCCCCACTTCCAGCGATCGACCCCGGCCGGATTGACGAGCTTGATCACATAACCCCCGGTCGCTGCCAGCAGCCAGGCTACGTAGTCTTTGAGTTTGGTAAATTCTCCTTCGGCAATGAACTTCATCACAAAGTAGTTGTTCCCCATCATCACAAAGAAAGCCTTGTCGAGGATGGGGATATCGTTAAGCTCTTCGTGGACGTGCCGGGCCGCCAAAGGGGGGCCGGCGGCCTCCATCAAAGTGGTGTAACCCAGACCGGCAAAGTGATAACCGGTAGCAAAGGTCGAGGGCACCGTGTGGCCGGTCCCCGAGCGAGTGATGGCCGTCCGGGGAATGACTATCTGGCGATGATCCTCGGGCCGCATTTTGCGCCCGGCATTGACTTTGGGGCCGGCGACGTGGGCATGCAACTCCACGCCGCCCGGCATTACAATCATCCCGGCGGCATCGATGACCTGCTCACCCGGTTGGGGTTGGGAAACGACTTTACCATCAGCGATATAAATGTCACGGATTTCGCCATCGACTCCATGCAATGGGTCGTAGACTTCACCGTTGATAATCTTAAGTCCCATTTTATTCTTCCTATGGCTTGGACAGCGCCGCTCGCTTTAATTCGCCATGACCAGAGGCGTTACCCGTTCCAAGAGGCGAGTCAAGATCTCTTCATCGTTGGGGTAGGGTGAGGTTAGAATCTGGCGGGTCCAGAGTGGAATGCTGTCCATCCGGTAGATCGTCCCCGCGGCGCTAATGCCGGTGGTCGCGGTGGTGAAGACGACCTTGGCGACTTTGGTGGTTTCACTTTCGTGCGCATCGAGAGCCACAATCGGGATCCGTTTGAGGTGCTCGACCGCCCGCCGGGGAAAAACGGCGATGGGGTCCGAGGCCACCACCAAGGCGGCATCGGTTTCGCCCCGGGTCAGCAGATCAACCGCTGTAAACTCGCCGGGATTGAAGCGCGGGTAACCCCGGCTAAAATTAACGCCAAACGGAAAGCCGGTTTGCCAGGCCAACACACTGTCGATGCCGGTTACGTTGCCGTGGCCCCGCATCGGCATCACCGCAAATTTGGTGTAATCACACAGATCTCGGACCAATTGAAAGACGGCGGCCGTGTTCATATGCTTGCCACAGCTTTGGGTCAGGCCTTGGCCCACAAAAACGACGCCGTACTCGCATGACTTCATCCGCTCGGTCAAATCCTGGAGTTGCTCCAAGCTTAAACCGGTTTTCGCTACCGCAGCTTCATCAATGATTTGGCCTTTGAGCAGGGCTCGCAGGACCCAGACACACTCAAAATCGGTCCCGGGTTTGATCTGCAAAAAGATATCAGCCGCCCGGGCGCTGGGCGTCGGCCGGACATCGACCAGGACCACGGTGCGATCTTTACGGCCGCCCGGTCTGAACTTGCCTTTGGGTATGGTCGCATAGCGGGTGAAGTGGCGAGGATGGGACTCAGCCGGATTAGAGCCCCAGTAGATGAGCAAATCGGCCCGGTTCTTGACCTCGCCCAAAGAGCAGGTTGGCTCGCCGATGCTCTGCATCGCCATGCCGGATGGACCGTGACAAACGGAGGTGCAGCAATCTATGGTCGCTTGCAATAGATCGGCCAAAGCGACGGCCTGGCGCTGGGCTTCACAGTAGGTGCTGCTTAAACCGTAGATGAGGGGATAACGCGCCTGGGCCAGAAGCTCGGCCGCCACCTCGAGGGCGGCTTCGAAGCTGGCCGGCTGGCCATCGATCAGGGCCACGGGTTGGTTGTGTTCTTCTGTGTGCCCCAACAGCCAGGCTTTACCCAGGGCACAGGCGTGCTTGGTGCCGGTGATCCGCCCATTTTCCACCGTTACTGTCAGATCATCGCACACGCAGCCGCAAAAGGCGCAGACGGCGTGCTCGATCACCGTTGTTTCGGGGCCAGGTACTTCAGTTGACACGCTCCACCTCCACTTCAAACCCTTTTGAGTCGGGCATCCCCGAGCCGTGGGTCTCGTCAGCCATTAACTGGCTGGATAACGGACCATAGGCGATAAAAGCGAGGCCTGCCGGCAGATTGGCGCTTCGGCAGTGCGCCACCACCTCGCCGCCCGCGCTGGTGACCTTCACTGCCTGTCCATCCTCAAGGCCAAGTTGGTTCATATCCTCGCGGCTCATTTCCAACGTCGAGACCGCTTGCCGGTATTCGTCCGAATTCTTACCCCAGTTCAGGCCGGAGCCTTGTTTCAGGCTGCGACCCGGGATCAGAGTTAGTTTAACTTTAGTCATAAGCTTAGTCCTGAGGTGGCTAGATTAAGCTGCCCTCGCAGCCAGGAGTCCAGAGTAGTATGCGGCCTGACATAGTTGCGTTGAGAGAGTTCCTGACGCAGTTCGTCCAAGGTGCCGGCCCGTTCGGCGTAAACATCGTGCTTGTGGATCGTCTCGAAGTTAACTTGCCGGGCCAGCACAAACGTATCGTCAGGTAGGTCCGGATACAACTCAATCAACCCGACAATGATTTCGCGCACGGCATCCTCGACAAAGCGGGGATAGCGGTGCGCCTTCGTGACGACAAATAACTCATCTGCTCGCTTAAGCAGGTCGTAGTTTTCACTGCTCATCGCAGCTTCGACAATATTGACCAATTCCTGCGCCCGCACCGGTTCAGCCGTGCCGACCAGTAGGGTGCCGCGCCCCCGTTGATTGTGGGTAGCGAGCGGCACAATGTTCAGGATCCGCTCGGCCTCTTGAGCGCTGAAGCCGGCCTCCAGCAAGCGATCGTGCGTCTGGTCGGCCACCATATCTTGAGCGCAGGGGCAAGCCATCATCCCTTCGGCTTCGACTCCCACCACTCGGGCCACCCGCTCTTCCGTAACCGAGGCCAGCCCGATCAAGGTGTAAATCTCTTGAGTCAACTTGCCCGAGACCGGCGCGTACCGTTCCTGGGGAAAGTTGGCCCGGATCCGGACATCGGAGCGGAAGGCGCGCTGATCTCGCAAAATTTCCCGGGCAATGCGCTCGGCCAAAGCCTCAAGGGTGGGCACTTGGGCCTGGCTAACTTCGCTGATAATCTCCTCGACCGTATCGCTAAAACGCGACATGTGCGCTCCTTTTTGTTCGGGGCGCACTTCGACATAAAGATCCATTTCCGCATAGAAAAGATCGTCTCGATCGGCGCCGGCCAGCCGAATGATGCGCTTGAGGCCGCTCACGCCGACGTGGGTTAAGCTAAGAGGGGCCGGCGGCTCCTCTTCCTGAACATCTCGCGGAAAGTGCCGGGCCAACTTCTGGGTGGCCTGCACAATCTGGCCGTACGCATCGTCGTCCAGTTGCTTGGCCAGTTCGGCCACCGTGAAGGCTAGACCGGGGATGACCAGTTGGGGCGCAATCTCGGCCAGCGGGACCAGAACAAAGGCCCGTTCAGCGATCCGCGGGTGCGGAATGGTCAAGGTGTCGGTCTCCAGTCGTAGATCGCCGTAGACCAAAATATCAAGATCGATGGGCCGAGGCCCGTAGCGAATTTTCCGTTCGCGTCCCATGCGCCGTTCGATACTTTTCAAAAAGCGGAGCAGCTCGTGGGGAGGCAGGGCGGTGGTTCCGGACAAGACCATATTATAGAAACGGGGCTGATCGGTGACGTAGGCCGGTTCGGTTTCGTACACGGCCGAGATCCGGTCGATGTCCACTTTCTGGCGCAGTTGGCTGATGGCGTCGATCAGGTTCGAGCGCCGGTCGCCCAAATTGCTGCCCAAGGCGATATAAACTGGCGTACTGTTAGCAGTTTCCATAATTTTCCTTATTCAGTGCTACTCCCTTGCTCCGAGAGCAAGGCGACGAATAGGACGGCCGCCACCAGGTCGGCGGTTGTGCCCGGGTTAAGGCTGTTGTCCGCCGCCTGGCGCAACTTTAGGTCAAAATCGGCGACGGCTTGGCGGCCCGCAGCGGTATGAACGCCGCCGGCTTTGACCACCTGTTGGGCCTGACGGGTTACGCTTTCGGCCAGCGACCGGCCGCGCTTGCGGGCGATCAACGTATCGGGGATAGCCGCCAGAATTTCCAGATAAACCTGAACCACGGCCAGTCGCTGGCTAAGGCCGGTGGCCATGGCCGCTTGCAGCGCAGGCAAACCAAGCTCGAAGGTGAGGGCGTAATCGCTGGTGTACTCCGCCGCGACGCTGTCCCGCTCCCGGGCGCTGTACATAGCTTGGCCCAGCGTGACCGCCGGTTCAACGTGGACATCGTGAGCGACCCCATCGCCCAGGCCACCCGGCGCGGCTAGCCTGATGGCCCGATAGCTCTGTTGAGCATCATACACGCTCAGATCGGCCAGGACCCGGCTGAGGCCGGCCCGGAGGGGCGGAGGTTCGCTCAAAGCGGCCCGAGCCAACGGGGCCAGGAGCAGGACAATGCCCAAGTTCGTATTGGCCGCCGTCCAGCGCCGCGTGGCCGTAATGGCGGCCAAAATCGTCTCCCCAACCCTGCGTTCGCCGGCCCGCCCCAACTCCGGCCCGATAGCGACCGCGCTGCGCAAAAAATCCTCGTAACTCATATCACTGAAAGCATAGCTGGGGGTCACATTGCCCGGTTTCTCGGCACTGACTTCGAGCAAGCAAGCCAACTGGGCGGCCTGGGCAACGGTTTCCGCGGCCCAGCATGGCGCAGCTAGAGCGAGCGTTGTCTCCGGTTGTCTATGGTTTAAGCGCTGTTTCAAGATAAGCCACAAACTCCTCGGCGATATTGGTTTCCGTGACGGATTGAAGACCCTGCCAGCCCGGAACGCTGTTGACCTCCAGCAGGTAAAGCTGGCCATCGGTAGCCGGCAGCAAATCCACGCCGGCATAGTCCGTGCCGAGCCGGTGGGCCGCCGCCAGGCAAAGCTCCTCCTGAATAGGCGTCAAGGTGATGGGCCGGACTTGCGCGCCCCGGGCCACGTTGGTGCGCCAACTGTCGGCCCGGCGCTCGATGGCGGCCACCACCCGCTCGCCTACCACAAAGGCCCGGATATCGACGCCGGGATGGGGAATGGTCTCTTGTAAATAGTAGACTGCCCGTTCCAGATCCAGGGCTTTGAAAACCCGATAAGCCAACTCTTCATGCTCGACTCGCACCAGCCCCCGACCCATCGAGCCAAAGATCGGTTTGACAATGACGTCGCCGCCCAGGTCAAAAAAAGCCTGCATGGCGTCATTGCTGTCCTCGCAAACCAAAGTGCGCGGGGTGGGCAGACCGGCTTGCTCCAAGATCCCCGACGTGTACAGCTTATCCACGGTCAGTTCGATGACCTGAGGCCGGTTGATGACCCGGACCCCCCGTGTCTCCAACAGTTGTAGCGCGTCCATCCGAAAGATGATCTGCTCCAGCGAGCCGCGCGGAATAAAACGCACCAGCACCAGGTCGAAGCTATCAAGATCGCTTTTGAAGCAACTCAAGCGGGGCTGAAAGCCCACCCGCGCCAGCATCCGGCTGATGGGCAACAAGGCGCAGCTATGACCGCGTGACTCAAGCGCCTGCTGCAACTGATCGGCGTGCCAGCCCGGCCGGGAACCTAAGACCGCGACTTTCAACGAAGCGCCTCACGTTGAGAGAAGTTTTCCACCAAAGCTAGCCAAAAATTCGGACCTTGCCTAACCTCAGCCAAAGTTGGTTACTCCATAAAGGACTGCCGCAAGACAGCCACATTGATCTGTCCGGCGTGAAAGGTGCGCCCGCTGGTCACATTGGTGACAAAAATCTCGGCCGGACTGAAAAGCAGCGGATCGACTTGATAGAAATCGAAGTTGTAGCCCTTGAAGACATCATAAAACGGCGCGCCGTAATCGGGCGAAGTTGAAGCCGGGACACGCGGGATCACCTCCGCCAATTCTTCATCATCCGCCTTAACGGTGTAAGCAA
>CALMIS010000187.1 GCA_937864185.1 uncultured Chloroflexota bacterium | reverse complement strand
GGCCGAGAAGATGTTCAACCATCTACAGTTTGGGGCGGCTTACCTGCTGGCGCAACAGTTTAATTATACGATCACGCCTGATCTGGAGCACTGGGGTTTTGATGTGGTCTTGGTCCGTAACGGGAACGGCAATGGGAATGGGAACGGCAACGGCAACGGCCACAGCGACCCCAACGGCAATGGTAGCAGCGGTATGGGGGGGTACGCGCTTCCCTGAAGATATGACAGCCGAATAGCAGTGACTAAAGGGTCTCGCAGTTAAGCGGGACCTTTTTTTATTTTGTTTGTTATTTGATAAAAAGTAAATGTAAGTATTTTTTGTTCCCAATATTTTCAAGTAACTTTGAAAAAGATTTTGAGTCGTGCAATAATTGAAAATGAGGCCTTGAATAGGACAAATTAGTTTCAGTCAATATTGTACTACTGAATTTATCAAATGGTTTGTTTAGAACAATATTTGATAATAATATAAAATTCTGATAAAATCTCGATCTTTCTGTCCTTTACACATCTTCAAGTTCAAAGCAAGCGAGCCGACTCTTTAGTCATCATTTAGAAGCGGTATTTAATTCCGCAACAGATGATAACTCTACCACGCCAGATCGTGTACTTTCTTTTGCATTTACCGCACTGGAAAGTCCATTTTAAGCGCAATTTTGGCATATCCTTACCTCCTTTCTTGCGTAGTATCATTAATTTGTAAATGTGTCGGCATTTACAAAAAAATTCAGGAGGATAAGAGTCGGCCCGCTAGTTTTGGCCTTGAGCTCAAGTTGTTAGGTAATAAAAAACCGCCCACTAACTGGGGCGGTAAATTAACAATATGTCAAATACTTCTTGACGCATATCAAAATTCGTGTTACTATGTTCACATAACACATAGTGAAAGTGTTTGTTACCATTTGTTTTAAGCCCCGTGCCCCAACACGGGGTTTTTTTTTTTTGAAACACCCGTTCTGTAAATTTGAGTCATTATATCATTTAATGTTTTTCTCGTCAACAGCTTTTCATAAAGAAAAACAGAAGTTACTACAATATATAGAACCTCTTGTTTGAAGTATATCAACATTTAGTATGGGTGATAATTGGGTTGTATAATACATTGTTGTATAAAAGCAACGAGGTAGGTCTTCTGAATTTACCATCATTTAAAGATAGCATAAAAACGAGCACTTAATTTGATAAGTTTTAGGAGATAAATTCAGTTATGCCTAAAAACCGTTATCAGATGAGCGGAGAAAGAGAAACATGGCAGAAAGAGGAGAGGTCGTAAAGTTAGATATCTCCCAGATAATGAGGCGCATTCACTCCCAAAATACGAGTCCAGAGATGATATTTGCAACCGCCCTTCGCGACCTAAATATACCAATAGAAGTAAATCGACAAGATATACCCGGCAAGCCAGACATTGTAATTGAGTCTCGTAATATAGCCATCTTCATTGACGGTGACTTCTGGCATGGAGGTCAATGGAAGAAGCGAGGCAAAA
This sequence comes from uncultured Chloroflexota bacterium, assembly GCA_937864185.1. GTDB lineage: Bacteria > Chloroflexota > Anaerolineae > 4572-78 > J111 > JAGRBY01. The sequence goes on along the minus strand of CALMIS010000187.1, from coordinate 11,843 downwards.
CATCTTTGGAAGAGCAGTTTCTCCAGACACCAACAAGAGACTATTGGCTTAGAAAAATTCGGCGGAACATGCAAAGAGATACTGCAATTACTGAGACATTATTGTCTAATGGCTGGATAGTTCTTCGGTTTTGGGAAAGTGATATCAAAAAACAACTGGAGGGGTGCGTGACGACTACTCGCACAATTTATGAGAATGGCGCTACCCGAACAGCTACTTCGTTACTACCTCAAATGACTGTAGCCGAGTTTTTTGCAGGTATCGGACTTATGAGGATGGGTTTAGAACAAAGTGGGTGGCGTGTCATTTTTGCTAATGATATTGACAGTCAGAAGCAAGAAATGTATTACGCTCAGTTTCCAGATGCCGAGTCGCATTTTCGGCTTGGCGATGTGCATCTTTTACAAGCGACGGAAGTTCCGACGGTAACGCTCGCGACCGCCTCATTTCCGTGTAACGATCTTTCATTGGCCGGCGCTCGTGAAGGATTAAATGGAAAAGAGTCCTCAGCTTTTTGGGGTTTTGTACGTATCTTAAACGAAATGGATGCTCGAAAGCCGCCTATTGTATTGCTCGAAAATGTGCCGGGTCTGCTCAATTCCCACGGAGGAAAGGATTTAAGAGAAGCTTTACGTGCCCTTAATGATTTGGGCTATTTTGTTGACACGTTTTTCTTGGACGCAATTAATTTTGTTCCTCAAAGTAGACAAAGATTTTTCATAATTGGACTACAAAAAGCAGTTTTGGACAGTAAGTATGTGTACAACTCGGATGACGTTATTTTAAACGATTTGCGTCCAAAAAAGCTAATTGATTTTATTAAAGAAAACGATGATGTTATGTGGGCACTGCGATCACTTCCTAATCAACCGGAAAAGAAATCGCGCTTAGAAGACATCATCGATGATTTACCAAGTCAATCCCCTTATTGGTGGAGTTTTGAAAGATCACAATATTTACTTAACCAGATGAGTCCTTCTCACCGAGCACGCGCGGATCAAATGATTAAGGGCTTAGAGTGGAGTTACGGTACAGTGTTTCGACGAATGCGCCACGGTAAGTCGATGGCAGAGTTAAGAACAGATGGGGTGGCGGGCTGCTTAAGGACTCCTCGCGGCGGGAGCGGACGACAAATTTTAGTTAAAGCAGGAAAAGATCAGTTTTACGCCCGACTATTGACGCCACAAGAGTGCGCTAAATTGATGGGCGCTGATGATTATAATATTTTAGTTCCTCTTAATCAAGCCTTATTCGGCTTTGGAGACGCTGTTTGCGTTCCTGTTATAAACTGGATAGCCACTTACTACCTCAACCCAATTGTCAATGAATTAGTTCACAGTCACGCTCTCTTTCAAGAAGCGCCACGGAAAAGCAATTTATGAACGTTGGAGAACAGTCTCTTGAGGCGATGGTAAAGTGGTATGGGAGTATAAAAAAAAATCAAGGTTTTCCTGCAAAGGGCACTCTTGCGGGAGCATTAGCTGTCTTGGAAAGTCTAAAAAAAGATTTTACCCTAGATATTGATGACCATACCGCTTCGGGTGGGTCTCAAATAAAAGGCGCAAGTGGCCTAAAAGTCAAGTTAATCTTGGCTCGACATGGTGAAAATCGTAGTTTTGTTAGCGAGGGAGGGAGAACTAATCGAGGCTTACGGGGCGATATTCGAACTATGTTGGAGGCGCTTAAACAAACGCCTTTACACTCTCTAGAAGAGGATAATCGCATTCAGATCCTTGATGAACTTCAGCGATTTCTTGTTGGTAAAGTTAGTGAATGGCATCAGCGTCAAAGATTACATATAGAATACAGCCCGACTAAAAGCACACGCTCAATAATTGGTGAATTACTAACCACTGCCAGAAATACTAATAAAGGAGGACAAGTAGCGCAGTATCTTGTAGGAGCAAAACTGGAACAACGATTAAGGGGCTCAGATATTGAAGTAAGCAACGAGTCATATAGTACGGCTGATGTTCAACTCGATCGGCATGGAGATTTTCTCATTAAAGATACCGTGTTTCATGTAACTTTAGCCCCAGGAACGGCTGTGATTGACAAGTGCAAACGGAATTTGGCTGATGGCTTCCGTGTATTCTTGCTTGTCCCTGACGAAGTCGTTTTCGGAACACGTCAGTTAGCTGACCTGTCCGCGTCTGGTCAGATTGCGGTTGAGTCTATCGAGTCTTTTGTAGGCCAGAATATCGATGAAATGTCAAAATTTTCTCTTTCGGAATTGTGGAGAGAATTTCTTGAGTTGTTAAATACTTATAATAGAAGAGTAGACGCAATCGAAATTGACAAGTCAATAATGATTGAAATACCAGTGAGTTTAAGTAGAAAAGACTAACACTATATCTAATTTAGAGCGATAGTTGAAGGAGAACATCGATACTTTTGTATCATCTGTATAACGCGAATGCCTCAAGGCTAACCGGTTGGTTAGCTTTTTTATTTTCCGTAAGAATGATATACTTATGTCAGGAGAACCATCCAGGCTTAAATTTGCCATATAAGAGTGACCGGTAGATGAAGCTACTATCTCTACTTTTCGTTCCTCTTATCATTGCAGCCTGTGCCTCTGCCCCAACGCCATTGCCCACGTACACGGGTATTATTGTCGCCAGTGAATACGGCACGCTATTAACAGGCATTGAGGTCGTGTTTTATACGACGGATCAAGAATCGTGGTCAATAGTCGTTGGGCCATTAAATTCTATATTTTTTTAATTCAATACATGGATATCAGTTATGAGCACATCAGATCAACTTATTTCTGAAACACTGAAAAGACTCGGGAATTCTACAGGCAAGATTACAGTTGCTTTGTCAAATGAGTTGGTGCAACTTTTATCAGATCAGTTGTATCAATCTCCTATAAAGGCTGTCGAAGAGTTAGTGGTAAATGCATATGATGCAGAAGCATCTGAGTGTAAGATTTATGTACCAGAACCATCAAATACAGTTAACAAATTTGTGGTTGTCTTTGATGATGGCATCGGTATGGATAAAGAAGGATTGGCCGATCTTTGGCAAATAGGCCGGAGTAATAAACGATCTGAAGAAATTCAACGAAGAGCCAAACGAAAGCAAATCGGTAAATTTGGTATAGGGAAACTTGCTACTTATGCCATTTCCAACAAAATCACCTATATCTCTAAACTTGATGGAAAAATTTTGGCTGTTTCGCTGGATTTTCGTGATTTTACCGCAAGCACAACGGGTGCAGGAAAACCAATTGAGCTTGATGTAACGGAAATATCTAATCTCAACCAAATCCTCAATGAAACACTATTTGTCACGGTCTGTAATTTAGTGGGCATAGACTTTAAAGCTCTTGACATAGATGCGTTTGGTTCTTGGACATTGGTATTGCTCGAAGATTTGAAACCAAAGATCAAAAAGCTGACTCATCAAAGACTCAAGTGGGTTCTATCAACAGCAATGCCTCTTAAGAGCGATTTTGCCCTTTACCTGAATGGGCAGAAAGTTATTAGCTCTAAAGAGGAGTTCAAAGTTGTAGTATCTTTTAATATTACAGACTTACCGCGCAAACGTATCGAATCACTTCAGCACAACACTAAACAAGAATGGCGTGTAGCAAATCAATCATTTATTTGTAATGATTTCCAACAAGGTATTTCTGGTCACATCAGTATTACTGAGCGATCGCTTCGAGGAGGCAAGAGCACAGACCTTCATCGAAGCAACGGTTTTTTTATTAAAGTTAGAGAGCGCCTAATAAATCAAGAAGATGAATCTTTTGGTTTAACTTTGTCTTCAATGGAGACGTTTTCCCGGTTCCGTGCTGATATACAAGTAGATGATTTAGACTCGGTAATTACAGCGCCGCGTGAAGGAGTTGAAGAGTCGTTATTGAAAACAAGATTTCAATACTTATTGCTTGAAATCTATAATGAGGCCCGTGGGCGTTATGAAAACTATTTGAGAGAGAACGAAAAGAAAGATCAGCGAAGGAAGGAAAATGATAGGAACTTTGTTAGCTCAAGACTTGTTGAACAGCCTGTAGCTGACCTTTTAAGTATGCATAGTTCTTCTGCCGGTTCAGAAGCAGACTCAAGTTGGTTCTATATTGAGTTGAACGAAACTGCAGATTTAGGCGAATTGGTCAAAAGTTTGTATACCTCGCCACGTCATAAATATCGATACCAGTACACTAACAATGGCGTTTCTCAAAGGTTGGTTAAATTTAACCCTTTGACCTCTACTTTCTGGATAAATGAAGATCATGATTTAGTAAAAGCCCATAGTGATGATGGACGGGCAAGAATTTTACTTGAAGACATAGCAACAGCGGAAGCCCTATTGGAAGTTTACCTTAGAGAAAATGATGTGCCCTCATATGTTATTGGTGAAGTACTCGAACGCCGGGATGCGCTTTTACGTAGTCTAGCTCAAGATCACCCTTTTTCTCTTAAAACTATAAGCGCTTCACTTCGAGATGCTGCTGCAAACGATCATGAATTAGAAGCAATGTTAGTGACAGCTACTAGAGCCTTAGGATTTGTTTCGAAACATATAGCGGGCCCTGGAGAACCCGATGGGTTGGCGCGATTAATGACATACCCGGAAGGGGAAAAGAAAATTACGTTGGAAGCCAAAGCATCAGAAAATATTCCACAGCTAAATGCTCTTGATTTCGCAGGTTTACGTGAGCATATGAGACGTTATAAAGCGAATGGTTGTTTGCTTGTTGCGCCTAGTTATCCAGGTGTAAGTAAAGGAAGCGACAGCTCTGTTTCCATCCGTGCAAAAGAACTAGGAATTTCATGTTGGACAGTAGAGCAATTGGCGCAAGTTGTGGAAACTGCGGAGACAAGACATATTACAGCAATTAAGATCCTTGATCTTGTAACTAAACATTTTTCGCCCGAAGATGTAACAGAAGCAATTAAGGAGTTATTAGAAGAGCCGAACTGGGATATGACTTTTTTGTATAAAGCGATAATAAACGCGTTGAAACAGCTTGAAAATAGATTGCCGGATGCTCCCAGAAGCGTAGATCAAATTGCGGCTATAATAACACTTCAACCTGGTTTCGAAAGTGTAGAAGTTAAAGATATTGAAGCAGCAATAAGTGCTGTAGCAGCTACAAGTCAAGGTGGAATTGTATTACGAGCGGATAAGATAGTAATTAACGCATCTTTTGATGAGATTGAGCGCAGAATCAAAGGTTTAACACAAGAGTCCGGAAAACCTCGACGAGCAAGCGGTTTTAGACAGGATGATAATTGAACGTCCAACGGTCCCAATTGAGTCAACCCGTTAAGTTGGGATCTTTATCGCAAAGCTTTTCTTTCGTGTTCTACCGACGAAATAGCCCGGCGTGAGAGACCGGGCTATTTCTTTTGTGGATCACTTACCCCTCTTCTATGCTTTACTCCCCAAAAAACCCTGTCCTCCTTTACTGATTCCTGCAAAAATGATATCCTTGAACAAGGAGACTAACCACACTTTAAGTTTGCCATACACAAGTGACCGACAAATGAAACTACTATCTCTACTCTTGTTACCTCTCATCTTTGCCGCCTGTGCCCCTGCTCCAACGCCACTGCCCACATACACGCCTTACCCAACCTCAACGCCTTACCCTACCCCTCGACCCGCCGGGGCGGATTTCCTTGAAGCTTTGCAAGCTCGTATTGAGCGTGATGACTCAATCCCCCTCGTTGGCCGGGAGTCGATTATTGCTTTAATCGGTCTCCGGCCCACCTATGTGTTCATTGAAGACCCAGGTTTAGTCTTACAATATAACGTGGCCTTGCCTCAACGCGAGAGTGATATTAAGAAGACCGCTGTTTTGTTGATCGGTACGGGTATTATCGTCGCCGGTGAATATGGCACGCCGTTAACGGGCATTGAAGTCGTGTTTTACACGACAGACCAAGAACCGTGGTTAGCTATGGCCCTCGCTCCGCCGTGGGATACGGACGATATGAGGCTCGCGCCGTTGCATCCTGAGTATGTGAAACAATTGGAGAAGGCGGGGGTGATCACTCCGACGCCGGAGCCGACGTATTAGGATTAAGGCTTGTTGAGCAGAGTGGGTAGTTATTGTCCTAATAATTTCTGATGAAAAGATAAGTTATTGCATTCTAAATAACTTTGCTAGTTAGAAAAAGTTGGGCGGATGTATAAACTCACGGCTATAAACCAATATGATTTCTGAAATTACGCGTCGAAATATATTTGATGGACTTCGTGTTCTAAATGTCAATTGGGCCGGACGCTTAGATGAGCCTGAATTTCTAGCACGTATTTTTAATTTAGAACAAATGCCCTCCTATGATGGTCGTTTTAAAAACGCAGCAGGTGATATTTGGCAACACAGAATTAACAACCCCAGTGATTGGGATGATGATTGGATTTTCACAGATAGTAGATTTAACTTGCTACAGGGAGATGATGAAACTTTTTTGCAGTTTTTATGTGAAATGATTCACCCTGTTGTAAGGACTGACCAGCAAGAGAGTGAAAGATTACGACAACTGTTTAATGAATTCTTAGCAACTGATGGTTATGAAGTAATTGAACGGTCTAAAATCTCAGGCTATTCTGTCTATTCAGGAAGACGCAAAATTGAGGGCATACCATTAAGTGTAAACCTCGCTAAAAACCAGCAAATGTTCAATGCGGAATACTTGAGCCGCCAACTAAATCGTATTGAAGCAGCTATCCCTCATGACCCTGACTTAGCCATCGGAACGTCTAAAGAACTGGTAGAGACCTGCTGCAAAACAATACTACAAGAACGAGGAATAGAGTTCGATGACAAGTGGGAATTGACCAAAGTAGTCAAAGAAACCTATAAGCAACTAAAACTTACACCCGATGATATTCCTGAAACAGCTAAAGCAGCAGAAACGATAAGAAGATTGCTCAGCAATCTTGCCACAGTGACACAAGGTTTGGCTGAACTTAGAAATTCCTATGGAACAGGTCACGGTAAATCAGTCAAGACGAAAGGTCTTACTTCTAGACATGCTAAACTTGCCGCAGGTTCGGCAACCACTCTAGCTGTTTTCTTGTTTGAAACACACGAAGCACGTAATGAAAAGCCTTAAAACAGGTAATCAATTAGTGGCGTTGGCTATTCAAACAAAGCTACATTTAATCCATGATATCCGCCCAATAATGCTATTGCGCACGAATTGCTACCCTGTGCTTTGTAGAGATTGGTTGCGCTTGGCGGTGTCACTTTGGCGTCGAAAATGACCTTACTGGCTCGCAATCGGCTAAATTTTGGCGTTGGGCGGTTGATTTCATTAACTTATGAGCAGTTGATAAAGAAACTATGTTACAAGAAATAGAACGCATTCAAAAATTACTTTCCCTGTATTATCGGCATCTGCAAATTCTACAAGAAAAGCAGGCTGTATTTGGTATTAATACCCCACCCTATATTTTGATGGAGATTGAGGACGTTCAGCTAAAAATTGTAGGGCTTAAACGTAAATTGGATGAAAAAGATTTCTATCCGTTCGCACCGAGTTCATCAGTACAGGCAACTCAAGTAACTATCTTATTAGATCGTAATATTCGGGAGTTTACATCGGCAGAAAGAGAAGATTTCATTTCTACTCTGTCGAGTATTGTCAATATTAACCCAAATCAGATACAAATCCTTCGTGTTGAGTCTGGTAGTATCTTGGTCACATTGGAAATGCCGAATGATGCAGCATTAAAGTTATTATCAATGTATCTTGACGAGGCTTCTGTACTCAAGAGCCTTCGTATCACGAAAATAGAGTTGCACCCTACCACAAGAGTCGCTTCCAATTCTGACAACATAAAAATTCTATTTCTTGCGGCAAACCCTTTGGACACTGGCCGTTTGAGATTGGATGAAGAAATTCGTAGCATTGAAGAAAAAATAAGGCAATCCAACCTACGAGATAGATTTGAAATCGTACAGCAATGGGCTGTTCGTGTAACGGATTTACAAGGATATTTACTTCGACATAATCCCAACATTGTGCATTTTAGTGGTCATGGGAGTGAATCTAACGAAATTATTTTGGAAGACAACATAGGAAACAGTCACCCTGTGTCAACGCACGCTTTAATTGGATTGTTTTCTACTCTAAAAGACAATATTCGATGTGTGGTTTTGAATGGCTGCTATTCTGAAAGTCAAGCCCACGCAATTGCTCAAAACATTGATGTAGTTATTGGAATGTCGAAGGCAATCAGTGATCAAACGGCTATTAGCTTTTCAGTTGCTTTTTATCAAGCTTTGGCTTTTGGAAGAGATATAAAAACTGCTTTCGACCTTGGTTGTAATCAGATAGCATTGAGTGGGATTGATGAATACAACGTACCTAAATTAATTTCACTACAGTTAAATCCCAAAGAGATTACGCTATTTGGTTCATAAATACTTAAACCGCCCAACAATGCTGTTTGTGCAGCCCCATTGAGCTGGGTTTTTATCGCAAGACTTGGTTTTTATCGGGGTTGACTTTGGGCGGCACAACAGCGGCGTTGAAAGACTGGCTCGTCCGCCAGCCGCAAACGCAGGCCACGTATCCCGTCAGCACTTAACTGTTCAACCTCCACCTAAATTCGATGAAATGAGTCTGTAAAGTAGCTGAACTTTAGAGTAACTTCGTTACAGAACCTTGAGTATAAGCTAACCGGCTGGTTGGCTTTTTTATTTTCCGTAAGAATGATATACTTATGTCAGGAGAACCATCCACGCTTAAATTTGCCATATAAGAGTGACCGGTAAATGAAGCTACTATCTCTACTCTTGTTACCTCTCATCTTTGTAGCCTGTGCCCCTGCTCCAACGCCCTTGCCTACGTACACGCCTTACCCAACCTCAACGCCTTATCCTACGCCTCGACCCGCCGGGGCGGATTTCCTTGAAGCCTTACAAATTCGGGTTGAGCGTGATGACTCAATCCCCCTCGTTGGCCGGGAGTCGATTATGGCTTTAATCGGTCTCCGGCCAACCTATGTGTTCATTGAAGACCCAGGTTTAGTCTTACAATATAACGTGGCCTTGCCTCAACGCGAGAGTGATATTAAGAAGACCGCTGTTTTGTTGATCGGTACGGGTATTATCGTCGCCGGTGAATATGGCACGCCGTTAACGGGCATTGAAGTCGTGTTTTACACGACAGACCAAGAACCGTGGTTAGCTATGGCCCTCGCTCCGCCGTGGGATACGGACGATATGAGGCTCGCGCCGTTGCATCCTGAGTATGTGAAACAATTGGAGAAGGCGGGGGTGATCACTCCAACGCCGGGGGCGACGTATTAGGATTAAGGGTTGTTGAGCAGAGTGGGTAGTTACTGTCCTAATAATTTCTTATGAAAAAGCAAGTCGATTGCATTCTAAGCAACTTCGTCAGTTAGAAATAGTTGGGCGGCTGACTTTCGACTCCCAAACTGGCAAGCAGGAAGTTATTTTACGATATGGTTAACGTTTTATAGTTGTTCTAAGGAAAAGTAACAAAGATGAAGATAAACCTCAAAGAGGAAAAAACAGAAGCTCAATGGCAGAACACAATCGACAATTTTTGGAAAAAAGCTACACCTCAATGGTTTGAGTGGCTCGAATGGGTACTTGTACTTGGAGTAATCACTTTTCTTGCCAGTCAAATGCAAAGCCTCGTTCTGAGAATTGTATCTGCCATATCTTATGTGGCTCTATTTTTCTATTTGCAGAGTGTTTTCTTTTCGCTAGAGTTCTACGGATTTCCCCGCCTAAGGTCTGAGCGTAAGCAAAGATTGCTCTCCCTAATTTTGTCAGGAATTATTTCGCTCAGTTTGTGGTTTCTCTTGATTAATTTGGTATCGCAAATCCAAGGCAAACTGTGACCGAGATGTTCCCCAATCTTTTCAGATCCGGCTACGGTCTATCAAAAGGTTAAGGTGAGAAAATGGATGATTTACCACCATTAATAGCCAGCGAAACTGCAAAGGATGAAATCTATTTAAAGATTTGGGAACTTGAACAGAAACATACAACCACGCGTTGGACGGTTGCCACTTTCTTTTTAAGTGTTAGTTTTGCTATTTTCGGTATCTCGTTACAGATAGACAATGGCGTAATCCCACGAATTGTGCCGCAGCTAGGTGCGGTAGCAATTTATTGGTTTACCTATGTACTGTTTCTCAGATTTAATGATTTTACGCGTTTCCTCAGAGAATATCTTCAAGAACTGGAAGCTTCCAAACAGACAACGTTGGACCTGCAATCTAAATCCAAAACTTTTATGAGTGCCAACAAGACATTTTCAGCAACAAAACTTTTCCTTTATTTTGGGTTTGGGTATACCGTAGCAGGAGTCGTAATCGGTTTATTATATTAACATCTGGAAGTTGATTTAGGGTTACGGAGATTTAGATCAATTAGTGTGCGGTATGGTACAAAGAATAGAGGTACTAGTAGTGCAATCGGGCTAGGTTTCAAGCCAAAAATGCCACCCAACAAATGGCTCAAGCCGAATGCCTACGGCCGCGATTTTCAACCGTACATTGCTAGCCCGGCATCGGCACAACTCAAACGTTGGGTGGCTTGCGAAGCCAAAGGTTTCTTGAAATCCAAAAAACAAGGTGTGACTGTCTGTCAATGATCTGTACTGGCTCCTTCGAATGACTGCAATTTCGTGCTAGATAGCCAAATACAAGTTGACCTATAATCATCTGCAATATTTTTCGCTTAAGCAATCTCAATGAATTACATTTCTTATGCTGTAAAAAAGTGGTTTACTCCATATCGTTTGCTACCTTTGTTGACTATACTTGGAGCAGGCATTGCTATTGTTTTTGACTTATTAAAAATAATTAATTTAACCACGGCGGAACAAATTATCATAGCTTTACTTGCTTTAATAGCTATTGATGCGCTAAATGAACGGTTAACTATTCTGGAGAAGATAGAAACCAAATTAAGTAATTTGTCAGTCCAACAGACTTTGATGACAAGATCGGAAATGTTATCTGTTGTAGAGCATGGTAAGCAAGCGTCAGAGATGTGCTTGCTTGCTGTTCACGCGACATCAGTTATAGCACCAAACCTTGGTTTCTTGAAAGGAAAACTACAAACGGGGTGTAAAATCAGAATAATTCTACTTGACCCTGAAGCAGATGCTGTCCAGATTCTTGATGCCCAGAAAAGTACTACAAATACAAACTTGCTTATAAATTCATCACTTACAGTTTTAGAAGAATTAATCAATCTAGAGACATCAGGAAAATGTGAAATACGGCTCTTGGGTGTTTTTCTCCCATTTTCTATGTTAATTGTCGACCCGTCCAAAGAAACTGGCTCAATGACTGTTGAATATCGTGCTTACAAACTATCTTACGACGAACGTCCTCATATTTCTTTAAAGGCGTCGAATAATCCATACTGGTTTGATTACTATAAGCAACAATTCGAACTTGCTTGGTCTCAAGCTATGGCCTGGAATGGATTTCATCAAAGCCACTGATAATGAGTTGGCATAAATTGTTTTAGCTTTAGAGTATTTGTAAAAAACTAGATTTTTTGCAGCGAGGTACAGAGTACCAGCTACGAAGGCCAAACGAAATCAGTGAAAAGGTTTGCTTTTACGAAAGAGAAGGCGTACTTTGGCGTGATGGGCCAGCTACAAGCCCAATTCAGCCGAATTGCTAACGCCGGTTTGTTGTAACTAATTGTACCAGCAAAGGTGTATCTGATGGGTTATTCGCTGGCTCGCAATAGGCTGATTTGGAGCGTTAGCAAAGTGGACTCGCCAGTCAAGACGGCGTCTACCAGTTCCAGGTCCGGGCTCACGATCAGGCCGGCAACGCTGGCGGCTGGCAGCCCTTCAGCGTCAGCGTCGATA
>CALMIS010000186.1 GCA_937864185.1 uncultured Chloroflexota bacterium | reverse complement strand
TGCACGACTCGGTCACCCAGTTGTTATATAGCCTCAATCTCTTTGCCGAAGCCGGGCGCCAGTCGTATCATGAACAGGCCTGGACTGAGCTCGACCAGACCCTGGCCGAGATTGGGACCATTGCCCAACAAGCGCTCAAAGAGATGCGTTCCTTGATCTACGAGTTACGACCGCCGGCCTTGGAGCAAGAGGGCTTGGTGGGCGCGCTGCAACACCGTCTGGAAGCCGTCGAGGGCCGGGCCGGGGTTAAAACGCGCCTCCTGGTCCCGGATCGGTTAGGCCCGTTGCCCCGGCTCGTGGAGGAAGGGCTCTACTATATTGCCCAAGAAGCCCTGAATAACATTCTCAAGCACGCCCAAGCCACGCGCGTCACCTTGCAACTCAAGACTGACAGCCACCAGGTTGAGCTTGAAGTGACGGACAATGGGGCGGGCTTTAGGTTTGATAATGAGGTTAACCCGGGTGGGCTGGGCTTAGCCGGCATGCGCGAACGAACCGAAAAACTGAGGGGATCATTAACTGTTCAGTCAACTCCTGGCGTCGGGACCTCGGTCAAGGCGGCCGTGCCAATAAAGGAAATATCGTGAAACAATGTCCCAGAATGCTCCCATTCGTATTTTAATTGCCGATGACCATCCGGTGGTGCGGCGCGGCTTACGCTCGCTGATCGGAGTCAAGGTCGGGCTGGAGTTGGTGGGTGAAGCCGCCGATGGCGTGCAGGCCGTGGAGATGGCTCGCGCTTTGCAGCCGGACGTTATTCTGATCGATCTGGTTATGCCGCGCAAAGGCGGCATGGAGGCGATCGCCGAGATCAAGGCCCACAATCCTCATGCCCGCATTCTGGTCCTGACCAGTTTTGCCGACGATGACCAGGTCTTCCCGGCGATCAAGGCGGGCGCTTTGGGTTACTTGCTTAAAGACTCGTCGCCCAAAATGTTGCTCCAAGCCATCCATGCAGTTTATCGGGGTGAGACCTCCCTCCATCCAACGATTGCCCGCAAACTCATTCAAGAGCTACACCAGCCGCCGGCCTTGCCCCCCACCGAGGCGCCGCTGACGGAACGCGAGGTCGAGATCCTGCGCCTGGTGGCCCAGGGTTTGTCAAATCACGAGATTGCGGCCAACATCGCCGTGACCGAAGGCACGGTTAGAATCCACATCAGCAATATTTTGAGCAAGTTACATTTAGCTAACCGCACCCAGGCGGCGCTCTACGCCCTGCGTACCGGCCTGGCCAGCTTGGAGTGACGGCTGCGGCAGGGAAAGATAGAGTTCCCAGGTTTTCAAAACCGATGAGATCTGCCCGCTGCCCTGGTCTATAACAATCCTCATAGACTGCCCCTGACTTTTGTAAACCAACCGGCCGCTTAAAGATGAGCATTTTGCCAGAGCTAAAATATAACCTTAGGCTCGTGTGCTGCCGGACGTTACATGCTAAACTAGCCCCTAGTGTCACCGAGTGACCCCGCAATTTTAACGAGGCCCAGCTAGCAACTTGTCTCCTGGCATCAGGGAATTATGGTTCCACTTGCCGCCTGAAATTTTGCATTGCCTTCACTTGACCTGGCCGAATATTTACTAGGAGTGTGACAAAGATGGGGAGCAATGTTGATTACAAGGGACAGATCCTGATTGTCGATGACAAGCCCGATAACCTGGATGTTTTGTTCGCGGCCCTTGACCAGGCCGGCTTTATGGTTTATGTGGCCGAGGATGGCCAAAGTGCCTTGGATCAGGCCGAGCGGGTTAAGCCTGACCTGATCCTGCTTGACGTGTTGATGCCGGGACTGGATGGTTTTGAAACCTGCCGCCGCTTGAAAAGCCAGATAACCACCAAGGATATCCCGGTCATTTTCGTGACGGCGCTATCAGAGACCGCCGACAAACTGGCCGGCTTCAAAATAGGCGCGGTAGACTATGTGACCAAGCCGCTGCAGCACGACGAAGTGTTGGCCCGAATCAACAGCCATCTGGATCTTCAGCGCTTGAAGAACAAATTGATCCGGCAAAATATTCGCCTCCGGCAGGAGATCGCCCGGCGCCAGGAGGTCGAGCAAGCCCTCCAGCAACAAACCCAAGAGCTGCGCGTTCGCAATCAAGAGCTCGATGCCTTTGCCCGGATGGTGGCCCACGACGTCCGCTCGCCCCTGACGACCATCCTCGGCTCGGCGGAACTCTTGGCTCTCGATCTTGAGGCTTCCGGTTTATATAACCGCGGCTTGCAGGCCATTGTCTACTCGGCTCGACAAATCGATAGAACGACTCAATCGCTCTTACTGCTGGCCAAAGTTGAGCACTCCGAAGTCCAACTGAAACCGCTGGACATGGCGGCCATCATTGCCAATTGTCAAAACCGTTTGGCTCTCGTTATTTCAACATATCAAGGCGAGATTAGCCTGCCTCCGGACTGGCCCCCCAGTTTGGGGGATGCCACCTGGGTTGAAGAGGTCTGGACCAATTACATTAGCAACGCGCTCAAGTATGGCGGCCGGCCACCCCGGCTAAAGCTGGGCGCGACTCCACAAGCCGATGGTTATGTCCGTTTCTGGATCCGCGATAACGGTCCAGGCTTGGGAAGCGAGGAACAGGCCCATCTCTTTCGAGAGTTTAGCCGCCTTGGACCAACCACGGTTGAAGGTTTTGGTCTAGGTTTGTCCATTGTCAAGCGGATCGTCGAAAAGCTGGGGGGCCAGGTTGGCGTTGAGAGTCGTCCGGACGAAGGCAGTATCTTCTCCTTCACGCTCAAATCGGCTGATGTGGCCCAGGTCAATACTTAACCATGTTCAAGCCGTTCTGGGCTGCTCCGGTATTTGCCGACCACGAAAAAACCCGGGTAGCCGGCTTGCTCAACACCATCTTGCTGGCCTGCCTGGTAATTTTGGGCCTCTTATTTCTGGTCATGGCTCTCGCCGGTGTCGCCGATGAGCAAAACCTGGTGGTTGTGGCTGTGACCGCCGCTTTGCTTTTGCCCGTGCGCGCCTTGATGCAGCGCGGTCAGGTGCGCTGGGCCAGTGTGCTGCTGGCCACCATTATCGTGGTCAATGTTTCAATCGCCATTTATTTTGCCGGCACCATTCGCGATCCGGTGACCGCCGGCTATCTGGCGGCCATTATCGGGGCCGGCTTGCTGCTCGGGACGCGAGCTGCCTTTGGCTTCACTGTCCTCAGTGGTTTGCTTCTGTTGGGGCTGCTTCAAGCAGAGCTGGCCGGCCGGCTCCGCGAGGTGCCGTTTACCGTGGGCCTGGCCGACTGGTTCGCTTACATGGCAATGTTTAGCGCCGTAATTACTATGGTCAGTCTGGCGATTCGGAGCATCAACCAGGGCCTTGAGCATAGTCGCCAACAAGCCCGGCAGCAGGCGGCTATTGCTAAACTGGGGCAGTGCTGCCTGGCCACCACCAACGAGGCCGCCTTGATGCAGGAAGCTGTATCGCTTGTTGCTCAAACCCTGGCTGCTCCCTATGTGGGAATTTTTGAACTGACGGCGGACCGTAACGTTTTGCGGTTGAGGACGGGCGTGGGGTGGGATCAGGCTGTTCTTGACCAGGCGACGCTGCCGGCTAACGCCGCCGACCAGGCGGCCGGCCGGGCCCTCCGGGCCAATGAGCCGGTCGTTGTCGAGGCAGACTCGGCGCAGACGAGTTTTGCCCCGGCCCCACTTTTGCAGCGGCACCAGATCGTGAGCAGCGTCACGGTGGCCATTCGCGGTCAAGCTCGGCCTTTCGGGGTTTTGGCGGCTTACTGCACCCGGCCGCGCCGGTTCAGCCCTGATGAGGTCGATTTTCTGCAAGCTATCGCCAATGTCCTGGCCTCAATTATGGATCTGCTGCACGCCGAAATTGAAGTGGCCCAGCGCAAGCAAGACTTGCTGGTGCTGCAATCGGCCGGGACAGCCATTACCTCCAGTCTGGATCTGGCGGAAGTCCTACAATCCGTAGCCAAAGCGATTTGTCACTGGCTCGATGTGGCCAGTTGTTCCATCTCCGAGTGGAACCCGGCGGCGGAGACGATCAAGACGATGGTGGATTACGGCCCGGCCGGCTGGACCGACCGGGCTCAAGAAATGAATCAAGTCTTCGGTTTGGCCGGGTATCCCTTGACCCGGCAAGTCCTCCTCAAACGAAGCCCTCAGCAACTGGTGATTGACCAATCTCCCATCGACCCGGCCGAACTGGACTTTATGCAGCAGATTGGCGCCAGAACGCTGCTGATGGTGCCCATGATTTTTCAGAATCAAGTCGTGGGCTTGGTTGAGATTATGGATGATTGGGCCAGCCGTACCTTTACCGATCAGGAGATAGCGATGGCCCAACTCCTGGCCAACCAGGCCGCCAGCGCTATCGAGAATGCCCGGCTCTACGGGCAAGTGCAGCGCCACGCCGGCGAACTCGAGCAGCTCGTCGCGGCGCGCACGGCTGAGCTGACGGCCACAAACCAGAAACTTCGGCAAGAGATCAGAGACCGAGAGCTGGCCGAGGTCAGATTGCACCAGGCCAAGGAAGCCGCCGAAGCCGCTAATCGAGCCAAGGGCCAGTTCCTGGCCAATATGAGCCACGAACTCCGGACCCCGCTCAACGCCATTTTGGGCTATGCCCAAGTCTTGTTAAAAGATGACACGCTCTCGGAGCGCCAGCATGAGTCGATTGGGATGCTGCAAAACAACGGCGAGTATCTCCTAACCCTGCTCAACGATATCTTAAGTCTTTCAAAGCTCGAGGCTGGTAAACTGGAGGTCAAAATGGAAGAATTTTCTTTACGAAGTTTTTTAACAAATTTGGTTGACGTTTTCGCCATGCGGGCCGCCCAAAAGGGAATTACCTTTATCTTCAAACCCGAGGCCAATTTACCGGTGGTGGTGCAAGGCGATGAGATCAGGCTGCGGCAGGTCCTAACCAACCTGTTGAGCAACGCCGTCAAGTTCACCGATCGCGGCGGCGTTACCTTGGCCGTGGGCTATCAGGCCGGCGAGTTGAGCTTTCGCGTAGAGGATACCGGCATCGGGATTGAGCGAGACCACCTGACCGAGATTTTTTTGCCGTTTCAGCAAGTTGGTCACTCCTCATCTCACAGTGAAGGGGTTGGCCTGGGCTTGGCGATTAGCCAGCGTTTGGTGGTCGCTATGGGCGGTCAACTGCACGTTGAAAGTAATCTCGGCGTGGGTAGCATTTTCCAGGTGGATTTAAACCTGCCGGTGCCCAAGTCGCCGATGGTAGCGCCGGCCGAAGGCCTCAAACAGAGGCGGGCCGGTCAACGACCAGAGCCGCGCCGCGAACCGGCTGGCCTCAAGCTCCAGTTACCTCCGGAAATAGCCGGCAAACTGCATGAGGCCGCCCTCGACGGCGACATCAAAGAAATCAGAGCCTTGATTGATCAGTTGGAGAGCATTGATCCACAGTATCAGTCGCTCGCTGCCGAACTGCGCCGTCTGGCCCGGGCTTACCGCGTTAAACAGATCCGTGATCTGTTGGCCCGAAGAACGTAGGGGCGAAAAATCTTTCGCCCCTACGTGGCTCTTCTCAATATTCTGGGGTAGACACGGCCTGAGCTTGTCGAAGGCCGTTGGTTGAGCTTGCCGACGGCCGTTGGTTGAGCTTGCCGAAACCACCGCCACCAAGATTTATTGAGAAGATTTCCTGCGTTGCCGAAAAACACTTCGCCCCTCCGTTGGCTTGCCCCCTTGACGAATGCCGATATACTGGACCCAAAATCGAGCTGTCTAATAATTAATTTCAGCCCACTGGCAACAGCCAGACGTTTACGTCTGCCCCAAGGAGGTCCCTATGACCGACATCGTCGAAGGCAGTTTACTGTGGCAGCCCTCGGCCGACACCATTGCCCAGGCTAATTTGACCCGCTATCTGGCCTGGCTCAAGGAAAACCGCGGGCTTGAGTTTCCCGACTACCCGGCGCTGTGGCGCTGGTCAGTTACGGCGCTGGAGGCTTTCTGGGCCAGCATGTGGGACTATTTTGAGATTACTGCCTCGGCGCCGTACACCACCGTCCTGACCGAGCCCAAGATGCCGGGCGCCATCTGGTTCGACGGGGCCAGGCTGAACTACGCCGAAAATCTATTCCGCCACCGAACGCCCGCCCGCCCGGCTCTGCTCTACCAGGCCGAGACCGGTCCCTTGACCGAGATCGGCTGGCAAGACCTCTACGACCAGACGGCCAGGCTGGCGCAGGCGCTCAAAGCGATGGGCGTGCAGCCCGGCGACCGGGTGGTGGCTTATCTCCCTAACATCCCCGAAGCGATCGTGGGGCTGCTGGCCACGGCCAGTCTCGGGGCAATCTGGTCGAGCTGCCCGCCCGATTTTGGCGAGCGCAGCGT
>CALMIS010000185.1 GCA_937864185.1 uncultured Chloroflexota bacterium | reverse complement strand
ATTTTGCGGGGGACGCCCCCCTTTTTTGCCCGGTGGAGGAAACCCGCCGGTCTGTACAACACCGCCGGTTTCAACGACGACACCCGCGCCTTTCTCTCGATCCCGGCCCGGCACGAAGTCTGGCGGCGGGCCAGCGTCAACTGGCTGGCCGGGTTGGTCGCTCAAGACATCATCGATGAAGCTGACGCCGTTTCGATGGCGCACGATCTGGCCTATGGTCTGGCGAAGCAGGCCTACAACTTAAATACTTGAAATCAACAAGGGGAATTAAAATGAACATTCCAAAAGCGGCCAACGTGTTGGTCGAATTTCAGCCTAAACAAGCCTTTTTTGTGGGCATTGACTCCGACGGCTGTGCGTTTGATGCGATGGAAATCAAGCACAAGGAATGTTTCACCCCTAACACCATCAAGCATTGGCAGCTACAACCGGTTTCTAAATACGCCCGCGAGACGGCCGAGTTTGTGAACCTATATTCAAAGTGGCGGGGTGGGAACCGCTGGCCATCACTGATAAAAGTATTTGACCTGTTAGCCGAGCGCGAAGAAGTGTTGGCCCGTGGCGTCAACGTCCCTCAAGCCGAGAAGTTGAGAGAGTTTATTGCCTCAGGGTATCCGTTGAGCGATACGGGGCTACAAGACTATATGACCCGGCATCCCCATCCGGAACTCGAACAGGGTCTGGCGTGGACGACGGGCGTAAACAAGACGATTGCAGACATGGTGAGTGGCGTACCGCCCTTTCCCTTTGTACGTGAAAGCCTGCAAAAGATGCAAGGCAGGGTTGACCTGATGGTGGTTTCGGCCACACCTGTCGAAGCCCTGGAACGGGAGTGGCAGGAGCACGATCTGGCCCAGTATATGGCCGTCATTGCCGGGCAAGAGATGGGCACCAAGGCCCAGCACTTGCAGTTCGCCGCCAAAGGAAAGTACCCGGCTGACCACATTCTGCTCATCGGGGATGCGCCCGGAGACCGGGATGCGGCCCACGCGGTGAACGCGCTCTATTATCCCATCAACCCCGGCTACGAAGATAAGTCCTGGCAGCGGTTTTATGATGAAGCGCTGGATAAGTTTCTCAACGGCGCCTATGCCGGGGCGTATGAAGCCGCCCTCATTGCTGAGTTTGAAAAGCTGCTGCCTGAAACGCCCCCGTGGCGGAAGTAAGGGTCATCCGATAAATGTGACGTAATGTTGAATAGGCTTGGGAGGAGTTTCTAATGGGAAAGCTCGTAGATTTAGCAGTGAAACCTTACGATTTGTCAGCAGCCCAAATCAAATGGGTCGAGGACACCCTGGCGGGTATGTCAGATGAGGAAAAAGTCGGCCAGCTATTCGTCAGCTTGTTCCACTTTGGCGCGGACACGTTTAGCGGGAATGAGTTGACCAATGAACAGATTCTTGAAAAGTACCACATCGGCGGGGCGCGTTATCACGGCGGCACAGCGCAACAGGTGCAAACGTTGCTTAACCAATTGCAGACAGCCTCCAAAATCCCGTTGCTCATCGCTGCCAACTGCGACGCCGGTGGTAACGGGGCCTGCCACGACGGGACCTACCTCGCTTCGGCGGCCCAGGTTGAGGCCACGCGGGATCCAGGCGTAGCCTACAAGGTGGGGCTGGTCTCGGCCCGGGAAGCCAGCGCCCTGGGCGTCAACCTCAATTTCGATCCCTGTGTGGACATCCTGTTTAATTGGCGCAACACTATTGTCAACACCCGCGCTTATGGCACCCATGCTGAGGATGTTATCAAATACACTAATGCCTATTTACAAGGGCTGACGGCTGAGCGGGAGATGATCCAATGTATCAAACATTTCCCCGGAGACGGCACCGAGGAGCGCGACCAACATTTGGTGTTGGGCGTGAACGAGTTGTCTCCTGAGCAATGGGAGGCCTCATTCGGACGGGTCTACAAAAACCATATCGACAACGGCGTCGAAATGATTATGGCCGGCCATATCGCCCTGCCGGAATATCAGAAGAAACTGGATCCTGATTTAGAAGATAAAGATATTCTGCCGGCCACGCTGGCCAAAGAGTTGATTCTAGGCTTGTTAAAAGAGCAACTGGACTTCAACGGCGCTGTCATCACCGATGCCAGCCATATGTTGGGGATGTCATCGGCCATGCGTCGTGAAGATTATGTGCCGGGGGCAATTGCCGCCGGGTGTGATCTGTTTTTGTTCTTCAATGATATCGAAGAAGACTTTAATTTCATGTTGAACGGCTACCGCAACGGCGTCATTTCAGAAGAACGGCTCAATGACGCCGTCAGGCGGGTGCTGGGGCTGAAGGCGAAGCTGAACCTTCATCAGAAAAAGGAAGCGGGCACGTTACTGAAAAGCGAACAGGAACTGGAAATTATCGGCTGCCCGGAACATCTAAAAATGCGGGCCGAGGCAGCCGACAAAGGCATCACCTTGGTCAAGAACACCTTTGATCAGCTGCCGATTCGCCCGGAAACCCATAAACGCATCCGGCTGTATTACTTGCAGGGTGAAGTGGGTGGCATCATGGCCGCGGGTTCAGCCGTGCTCGATAACATTGTGGCTGAGTTGGAAAGACGCGGCTTTGACGTGACGGTCAACGATGGCAACAGCCGGGTGAAGGGGCGGACGTTACAATACCGCCAGGAAGTTGACGCGGCCTTGGTGTTTGCTGACATCGTTGGCTATGGCGCTGAGAATAACTACCGGATCAGATGGAAGACGGCCATGAGCAACGAGTGTCCCTGGTATGTCCACGAGGTGCCGACGGTCTTCGTCTCCTTGAACTTTACCACCCATCTGCACGATGCCACCATGGTGAAATGTTACATCAATGCTTATCATAGCAATGAAGAAATCATCAAACAGGTGATCGACAAGATCATGGGCGAGTCTGAATTCAAAGGCACGCCCAACGATCTGGTTTGGGCGAGTAAGTGGCAGGCAAAATTATGAGGACGTCTCGATAAACCGGGGCGTTTCAGCACGATTGGAGCAAACAATGAATCTACAAGCGTTGACCCAGTGGTACGATTTTACAGGCAAAACGGCCGTGATTACCGGCGGCACGGGCGTGTTGGGTAGTGATATGGCCTGTGCGCTGGTTGAATTGGGGGCCAACGTGGCCTTGTTGGCTCGCCAGCCCACCTTGGCCGCTGACCTTGAGCAAAGGTTGGCGGCCGGACCGGGTCAGTCTCTGGTTGTCCAGGCCGATGTGCTTGAGCGGGCCTTGCTGGAAGCGGCGGTGGAGAAAATTGTAGGCGAATACGGCCGGATCGACATCCTGATCAACGCGGCCGGCGGCAACCATCCTGAGGCCACCACCACGGCCGACCACAAATTTTTCGATCTGCCCCTTGAGGCCTTGAGTTTCGTCTTCGACTTAAACCTGATCGGCACGATTTTGCCCAGCCAGGTGGTCGGCAAAGTGATGGCCGCCCAAGGGGAGGGCGTCATCCTCAATTTTTCATCCATGACTGCCTTCACCCCGCTGACCCGGGTGGTGGGCTACGC
Source organism: uncultured Chloroflexota bacterium (assembly GCA_937864185.1). Lineage (GTDB taxonomy): Bacteria > Chloroflexota > Anaerolineae > 4572-78 > J111 > JAGRBY01. Next base: position 2,825 of record CALMIS010000185.1, on the reverse strand, counting down.
CGCGGCTAAAGCCGGCATCAACAATTTTACCCAATGGCTGGCCGTTCATATGGCCCAGGAGTACAGTCCCAACATTCGGGTTAACGCCCTGGCGCCCGGCTTTTTCATTGGCAACCAAAACAGAGCCTTGCTGCTCAACGAAGACGGCAGCCTGACGGCTCGCGGCCAACAAATCATCGACCACACCCCGCTGGGCCGCTTTGGCCAGTCGGAGGAGCTGATAGGAACGATGCTGTGGCTGCTGTCGCCGGCTTCCCGGTTTGTGACAGGTATCATTGTGCCGGTTGACGGCGGCTTCTCCGCCTTCAGCGGCGTGTAGAAATTAGAGTTTTTCTATTGTGAGGGAACGATGATTGCACAAGCAGTTCAAACGGACGGATTGTTGACAAAGGATCAGGTTCGGCAAACATTTTATGCCGGGCTGGAAAAGCAGTACAGCGGGCAGAAGGTGCTGGTCTTGATTCCCGACCACACCCGCACGATCCCGCTGCCATTTTTGTTCCGGCTACTGGTCGAAATATTAAATGACGCGAAACAACTCGACTTTATGGTGGCGTTGGGCACCCATCCGCCCTTGCCGGAAGCTCAACTCAACCAGTTGGTGGGCCTTACGGCTGATGAACGGGTCACTACCTTTCGCCACGTCGGCTTGTTGAACCACGCCTGGGATTCGGCCGAGACCCTGACCAGTGTAGGGACCCTGCCGCAAGCGCAAATTCAGCAAATCGCCGGCGAGCGCTGGCATCCGACGCTGGGCGGCGATGTGGAGGTCAAGATCAACCGGGCCGTTCTCAATTACGACCACGTGCTCATTTTGGGTCCAACGTTTCCGCATGAAGTGGTCGGTTTTTCCGGCGGGGCCAAATACCTCTTTCCCGGCATCTCCGGCCCGGAGATGATCAACGTTACCCATTGGCTGGGGGCGTTGGCCGGGGTCCGCCGGACCATCGGCCTCAAAGAGACGCCGGTACGTGATATGATCCACGCGGCTGCGGCGCATGTGACCACCCCCATCACCCTTATTGCCCTGGTGGTGGTCGGGCAAGATCTGGCCGGTATCTTCATTGGCGATCATCTCACTGCTTGGAGTGCGGCCGCCGATTTATCGGCCCGGCGGCACATCATCTGGGTGGACAAACCGTTTCAGAAGGTGTTGTCTAAAGCCCCGCCAATGTATGACGAGTTGTGGACAGCCGGCAAGGCGATGTACAAGCTGGAACCGGCCCTGGCCGAGGGGGGCGAGCTCACGATTTATGCGCCCCATCTGGATGTGGTCAGTCACGCCCACGGCAAATACATCTACGAAGTCGGCTATCATGTGCTGCCTTACTTCCTCAAGCAGTGGGACCGGTTTAAGCACATCCCCCTGGGGGTGTTGGCTCACAGTACCCACGTGCGTGGCGATGGCCGCTACGAAAACGGCAGCGAATATCCCCGAGCCAGCGTCAAACTGGCCACCCAATTATCGCCGCAGGATTGCGAGCGGTTGGCCTTGGGCTATCAAAACCCAGACGAGGTCGATCCCGCTGCTTGGCAAGGGCGGGAAGATGAAGGCATACTCTATGTCGCCAAGGCCGGCGAGATGTTGTATCGCACCCGGGACAAGGGAGAATCAAAATGACGGTGTACCCCCTAACCCTCGACAAACGTGTTCAAATCCCGGCCACGGCCGTTACAATTGACCTGAGGCTGCTTTTACCATTTCTGGTTCATCTGATTGGCGGGCGAGGGCGGCCCCTGTTCTATGCCGCGGTGGCAGCCGCTATCTACTGGCTAACGGTCAAAGGGGGGCAGCATGACGCATAAAGTCGCTCTGGATTTTTTGGAAATCAGGCGGCGACTGCGGCAATGTACCCTGCCTGATGTTGACCGGGTAGTGGGCATCGGTTCCGGCGGTATCGTGCCGGCGGCTTTGACGGCGTATGAATTGGAACGGCCCTTGACCATTCTTTCGATCAACTTTCGCGCTCTCGATAACCGTCCGCGCTATGAACAGCCCCAACTGCTGAGCGAAATCAAACTGGCCGCGAAAGATCAACGACTGCTGCTGGTTGATGACGTTTCCGTTTCCGGTAAAACGTTGGCCCTGGCAAAGCAGATGTTGGCCGGTCGCCACATTACCACCTTGGTAATGAAAGGGGAGGCGGATATCGTGTTGTTCCCGGAAATAGATGAATGTGTGCAATGGCCGTGGCAGGAGGCAGTATGAGCCGAGTGTTTGTGATTATAGGCGTGTCCGGCAGCGGCAAAACAACGGTCGGCTTGGCCTTGGCGCAAAAGCTGAAGGCGCCGTTTTTCGATGGGGATGATTTTCACCCGCCGGAGAATGTGGCCAAGATGGCCAGCGGCGTCCCGCTTGACGACAATGACCGCTATCCCTGGCTGAACCGGCTGCATGATTTAATTGCCGATCATCTGGCGCGGGGGGAAACGGCGGTGATTGCCTGTTCTGCCCTAAAAAAGAAGTACCGCGACTTGTTGCGTCAGGGGAATGACGGCGTGTATATCGTCTATTTGCAGGGCAGTCTCAATCTCATCTGGGAACGCATGGCGGCCCGTCAGGCGCATTACATGAAAGCCGATATGTTACAAAGTCAATTTGACGCTTTGGAGCTTCCCTCGCCCCATAACACCTTGATTATCAGCGTGGACCAAAGCGTCGATCGCATCGTCGATCGCATTCTACAAAATACCGGCCAAGAGGGCACCTGAGCAAAATAATGGCGCAAACCCATAGTCACCCTCTGATGACAAATTTAAGATTAGCGCTAAAGGAAATAAAATATCATGAGTAAAGCGGATATTGGCCTCATTGGCCTGGCCGT
>CALMIS010000184.1 GCA_937864185.1 uncultured Chloroflexota bacterium | reverse complement strand
TGGACCATCAGGGCGCGCTGCAGTTCCAACCGGCGAAAGTTGAGGGCCTCGGGGCGGGGGCGCTCGGCCGGCGGGCGGCCAAAGCCGTAGGGATGGGCGGCCAGGATATCAAAGGCCTCCCCCCCGCCGGCATCATAGACGGCCTGCAAAAAGTCCAGGTCATTCATCGCCGCCTCGTCGGTGGTGGTGGTCAAGGCCAAGCCGGCCAGCAGCACCGGCAGCTCGGGCGCGGCCGATTTGACGGCCCGGTAGGCGCGCCCCAGCAGTTGAGCGTAGCCGGCCGGATCGGGCGGGCGGCCGGCCCACTCCAGGCTGAGGTTCGGCTCATTCCAGATAATCACGCCCGCCAACCGGTCGCCGTACCGAGCCGCCACCCGGGCCACGAAGGATTCGTAAGCGTCGAGCTGCCAGGGGATGGGGCCGTCCGCACCCCCGGCCCACGCCGGCGGGCGGTCGAGCCGGGCCACCACCTGCAAGCCGTAGAAGTCGGCCGCTCGCACGGCAGCGTCGGGCACTTCCCAATAAAGCCGGTTCGGTTCCGGCTCGATGGTGTCCCAGGCAAAAACCAGCACCACGAAACTGCCGCCGGCCGCTCTGGCCGCTTCAAGGTGGACCACGTCGCCCCGCTCGATATGAAAGCCGAGCTGGGGGGAGACGCTTGGCCGGGTATCCGGACCCAAGGCCAGGATTGAACCGGTGGCGATTACGATCAGGATAGCCCCGAGCAGTAAGCCAATCCGTAGCTTGGGCCGACCGCTTCCGAAGGCGAGATGGAGTTTGTTCACAGGCTGAAAATACCAGCCGATGATGAGGGTTGGCTTAAGAAATCGGTCAACTACCTCCGGCTAATGCCTGGGGGCTTGCGACTGAACCCTGAAGGCTCGTCGCGTTCGGGCGGTTGACAACGCCCCAGCCACGACTAGCGATATTTGAGGCCGACTACAATTCCTGCCTTGCTTTTAGACTCATGGTTTGCCTCATCTCATTCCCCCAGAGGTTCCAATTGAAAAACCTCTGGTAAGATTATGCTGAGGCAACTGCCTTTTCAAAAGTAAGATTTTTTAATGAGGCAATGCGTCGTTAATTTTGGCCAGTATTGGCGCCAACAGCCCCGTCTTCGCCACGTCGATTTCTGCATCAGTACGATCCTTGATAGCCGCTGGGCTGGTAACCGGACAGAATGACATCTCCGCTGCCTCGAACAGCGACAGGTCGTTTTCGCCATCGCCGGCCGCAAAAATTTGAGACTTTTCCAGGCCCAACTCATCAAGCAAACCGGCCAGCATCTGCCCTTTGTCGATGCCGATTCCGGTCAGCTCCAGAACTGTAGGCAGCGAAAAAGATTTCTCTAGAGCAATGGCCTCAATTTCGGCCACAAAATTGTTCATCGCCGGTACGGAATCGGTAATACAGGTTAACTTGGTGTAGTCCCCGCTTTGCCCAGCAAAAGGTTGCACCTTCAAATCGAAGCGGCGCACCATTCTCAGCCCCTCCGCATTAGGCCACAACATCTCAACTTGATTCACACTAAACAACAGGCCACAAATCCGCGTATGCCGCCGGCTAATGGCCAGCAGTTCAGCCTGCTCAGCCGGAGGAAACGGGGTGTGCCGGAACAAAACCTCTCCAGGGCGGTAGACAACGGCTCCGTTTTGCAGCACCATCGGAAAGGAAATGGGCCGATCCAAAAACAGTCCGTTGCGCTGAAAAGCATACTTTACCGCGTGCAACGGGCGGCCGGTAGCCGGCACAAAGACAACCCGGTCTTCGCTGCTCAGAATTTCGACATCCCGGGGGTGAATATCACCGTGGGCGTTGACCAGAGTGCCATCAAAATCAAAACAGATAACAGGTTTAGTCATCGTTGTAAAACTTCAGTGCTGGTGCGGTTCAGCCCCAACTTGCCGGGATTCATCACCCCGGCCGGGTCGATGGCGGCTTTAACTTTGTCCAGTACCAGCGCGCTGGAGGCCAGGTCGGCGCGGATATAGGGCTCGCGGGCCAGCCCAACGCCGTGGTGGTGAGAAATCGCCGCGCCGGTTTCCAGGCAAATGTTCATCGCCGTCTCCCAGATCTTCAGGATGTTGGCTTCGGCGGTGGCGTCATCTTTGGCATGGCCCAACAGGATGACGTACAGCGACGTCCCCTGCGGGTAAACGTGGGAGAAGTGACCCAGCACCTCGTCGGCGTAGGGGGCCAGCGCCTCTTTCAGTTTGTAGTAGGTTTCCATAATGCCGTCCCAGAAATGGGCAATCTCGATAGTTTCGGCCAGGCCGCCCGGTTCAGCCAACAGGTTCTCCACGGCGGAGAAATCAAAACGGCGGCGCATCCAGGCTTCAACCGCGGCGGGGCCAATTTTCTGGCCGCCTTCGGCCAGGCACAGATCCATCACGGCCTTGTATTCGGCTTCGGCCACCGCCTTGAGGCCCTCAAAGCCCAGGAACATCACGCACCTGTCAAAGCTCTGGTCCTGCATGGCATGTTTCGCTTCATCCACATCGTAAAAGCGCACCAGAAACGGGCGCAGCCCTACCTGCATAAATTGACGCATCACCGCCGCCCCGGCGGCCACGCTATCAAACTTGACGGCTTCAAAAAGGCGATGTTCCGCCAGCGGGAAGATTTTCAGGGTGACATCGGTGATGACACCCATAGTGCCCTCCGAGCCCATAAAGACGTGGCGCAAATCCGGTCCGATGGCGGCCCGCGGCGCAAATTTGGTTTCGACGATTTCGCCGGTGGGCAAGACGACGGTAAAGGCCACCGTCAGGTCTTCGATACCGCCGTATCGAGAGGAGAACTGGCCGATGGCCCGGGTCGCCACCCAGCCGGCTACGCTGGAGCGGTCCAGCGATTGGGGCGAGTGGTTGAGGGTATAGCCGCGTTCGTTCAGTTCATTTTCCAGCGCCAGCCCCAGTTTGCCGCCCTGGACCTTGACCATCAGGTTGGTTTCGTCCAGGGCAAGCACCTGCTTCATCCCCGACACATCCAGCGAGATACCGCCCCGCGCGGGGATGGCCGCGCCGGTTACGCCGGACCCCAGGCCCCAGGGGGTGACGGGCACCCTGTTGGCCGTGGCCCACTTCAGTACATCGCTCACGTCTTGCGCGCTGTAGGCGTAAACCACGGCCTCCGGTTTGTAGGGCTGTTTGCCCTGGCCTTTCCATTTGGCGGCGACAGGCCACACATCGTAGCTGTGTGATTTGATGTCCTCGCCGGAGGTGACGATTTGTTCCGGTTTTACCACCGCATTTAGCTCTTTGAGCCAGGATTGCTCACTCATTTGATGTCCTTTCAGTCTCTGTGAGCGGCCAGTCAACTGCGCCTATGAGGGGCAGCTGACCGCTGTAGGCTGACCGCTGCTCAGTTTTTCACCGCTTCAAAGCGGTTAGCCGCCACCCACTGCCGGTAGGCTTCCACCTGGGCCGCCTGCTGTGCGGGTGTCCAGTTAAGTAGCTGGCCCATCTCGCCGGCGACAGCCTCAACAACATCCAGGCCGCCATCTTCTGTCCAGTAGAAAATTGAGGCCCGGCGGGTGAAAAAGTCGGTCACGGTCATGGCCATTTCCTCCCCTACGGCGTAGCGAACCTCGGCGGCAACCAATTTGTGGCCGCCCATCCTGCGCGATGCAGCGGGGTCAGCGCCGGCCAGTTGGGCGATTTTGGTGAAGTTGCCGCCGTAGTGTTGCAGCAGCCGCTCTTTCACCTCGTCCGGCAGGTTGACGCCGGGGGCCAGCTGTTTAGCCTGCTCGATGCCTTTGGCCTCGCCGCCGCTTAAAGGCACCCGCCCAGTGATAGTGACAGGCAAGCCGCGCATCCCAAAGTTTTCCTCCAGCAGTTCGATGGCCTTGTCAACGACCTGATAGCCCATCACCCGGGCGGTCGTCAGTTTGCCGCCGGCAATGTTCAGCAGCCCGTGGGGGCTGACAAAGATCTCGTGCTCCCGCGAAACGGCGCTGGCGGCCAGGGTGCCCTGCGGCTTGACCAACGGCCGCAGGCCGGCCCACGTGCCGACAATATGTTCGTAGTTTACCCTACAGCCGGGAATAGTGTAATTTGCTACTTCCAGCAGGTAGTCGATGTCTTCGGGCGTGGCCACCACATGGTCAAACGATTCTTGGTAGTAGGTGTCGGTAGTGCCGATGTACACTAGGTCGCTATCCAGCGCGGGGATGGGCCACACGGTGCGGCCATCGCGCGGGGATTGCAGGAACACAGCGTGGTGCAGCGGGAAATCCTGTTTGCGCAGCACAATGTGCACGCCTTTGGTGGGACTGAGCATTTTGTCCTTGACGCCCGGCTCCATAAAGCGGATCTCATCCGTCCAGGGGCCGGTGGTGTTGATGACCTGTCTGGCCCGGATGACACCTTCTCCGCCGCTGATCAGGTCAACCGCTTCCGCGCCGGAAATGCGGCCGTTGTCACTGACCAGCCCTGTCACGGCCGTGTAGTTAGCGGCCAGCGCGCCGGCATCACAGGCGGCTTTCACTGTTTCGAGGGTGAAGCGCGCATCGTCGGTAAGAAAATCGAAGTAGTAGCCGCCGCCCTTCAACCCGTCGGGATTGAGGTGAGGTTCAATCTCCAGTAGTTTCTTTTTTTTGAGCATTTTGTGGCGGCGTTGCCGGGGATTGCCGGAAAAGAGATCGTACACACTCAGCCCGGCGTCGAGCATGGGCAGGGTGGCCGGCAGCCATTTGAACATCATCCGGTATCCCTGGTAGAGCAGGTAGATAAAGGGGCGGGGATGGGAGAGATGCGGGGCCAGCCTGAGCATGAGTTCCCGCTCGCGGCAGGCTTCCCGGACCAGGCCAAACTCAAATTTCTCCAGATAGCGCAGACCCCCGTGGAATAGCTTAGTGGAGCGGCTGCTGGTGCCGGAGCCAAAATCGTTCTTTTCCAGCAGCGCCACCGCCAAGCCTCGCAAGGCCGCATCACGCGCGGCGGAGGCGCCGGTGGCCCCACCGCCGATGATCAGCAGATCGAAGGTTTGGCCGGTTAGGTCGCTCAGGGACGATCGTTTCATTGTTTGCGCCTCCAAAAAAATCTCCCTCTCCCGGTGATAGAGGGGCGCCGCGCCGGCGATGGGGGGAGAAGGAAGGTTGCCGTTATTTGGCCCAGTTCATACTGCGCCGCACGGCTTTGGTCCATTCGGCGTACAAACGCTCCCGCTCTTCGGCGGCCATTTTCGGCGAGAAGGTTTTGTCGATATCCTGCCCGGCGAAGCACTCTTCCGGGGTTTGCCAGTAGCCCACGGCCAGCCCGGCCATGTAGGCCGCGCCCAGGCTGGTCGCTTCGGCCACCAGCGGACGCACCACCTCGGCATCGAGCATATCGGCCTGGAACTGCATCAGGAAGTTGTTTTGCGACGCGCCGCCATCAACCTTGATGGTGTTGATGTCAACCCCGGAGTCCTGGCGCATGGTTTCCAGAAAATCCTTGGTCGAGTAGACGATGCCTTCCAGGGTAGCCCGCACCAGGTGGGCCCGGCTGGTGCCGCGGGTAAGGCCGATGATCATACCGCGGGCGTAGGAGTCCCAGTAGGGGGCGGACAGACCGGTCAGCGCCGGCACAAAGTAAACGCCGCCGTTATCGGCTACGCTACTGGCCAGCGCCTCGGTTTCGGCGGAGTTGCCGATGATCATAGCCCCATCTCGCAGCCACTGCACCGCCGAACCGGTGACGGCGGCGTAGCCTTCCAGGCCGTAGATGGTTTCGCCGTTCATCCGCCAGGCAATGATGGTGTTGAGCCCGTTTTGTGAGATAGCCACTTCCGGCCCGATGTTCATATCCAGAAAAGTGCCGGTGCCGTGGGTGCATTTCACCGTACCCGGTTCGACACAGCCCTGGGCAAAGAGGGCCGCGTGCTGGTCAGCTATGGCGCCGGTGATCGGGATTTCTACCCCCAGCAGTTCGGCCTCGGTGAGGCCGAACGGGCCGGAATCATCGTGAACCTCGGGGAAAACGGACAGCGGGATGCCCAGAAAGTCGAGCCACTCGCCGTACCATTCTCCGCTAACCAAGTCATACGAGCCGGTAACGGAGGCGTTTGAGGCGGAGATGGCGTGAACTTTGCCGCCGGTTAATTTGTAGATCAACCAGGAATCGATGGTGCCAAAGGCCAGTTCGCCGGCTTCGGCCCTGGCTTTTGCGCCGTCAACATTGTTCAATATCCAGTGCAGGCTCAGGGATGAATAAACCGGGGCCAGCGCCCAGCCGGTGCGGCTGTAAACCTTGTCTTGCCATTCATCACGGATTTCTTCCACGAAACCGGCGGTGCGAGTATCCTGCCAGACAATGGCCGGGCAAATGGGTTCGCCGGTGGTTTTATCCCACACCACGGTGGTAGCGCGCTGATTGGTGATGCCGATGGCGGCAATATTACCGCCAGAAAGGCCGGCATCGGCCAACGAGCGGTGGATCATTTTGAGGGTGGCTTGCCAGATTTCGTTGGCGTCGTGCTCAACCCGGTTTGGGGCCGGGTGGAATTGGGTGAACTCGGTGTATGCTTGCGCCTTTACCTGGCTGTTTCGATCAACAATCAGGGCTCGGGTGCCGGTGGTGCCTTCGTCGATGACTAAAATGAACTTCTCTGTCATTTTTAGCTCCTATGCTATATCTATGCCGATAGACTATCAAGCTGGACTTAATATAATTAGGCGGAGGCTTCCGCCCGCCAGCAGGACATCAGGGTTATTTACTCACCTGCCCCGGTCAGGCTTTTTGCCTGGCCCTTTCATTTGTTGATTCTCCGACACTCTCCAGGTCGTCCGCTGACGGGATATCTGGTTAAGGCAGCAGCTCCACCGTTAGCGACACTTTGTCTCCTCGATTATAACAATCCGCATATTTTAAGGGGGTGCCATCAACAGCGTAAAGCACTCGGGCCCCATACAGAATTGGAGAACCGGGGGCTACCTCCAATATTTGGGCTAACTGCTCATCGGCTAATTGGGCTTCCAATCGTTCGGTTAGGTGAGACAGTGAATAGCCGGACCTTTCAATCAACTCCCACACATGGCGTTCCTCCAGCCCTAGCTCTTCCGGGCGGGCCGTTTGCAAGCGGGGGAACAAGACCGCCGGCAGGTAAGCATCGTGGAGGGTCACCGGTTTGCTATTCATCGTGCGCAGGGTAGTGATCCTGATAACCGGATCGCCGGGCGTGAGGTTGAGGGCTTCGGCCACCGGTTGGCTCACGGAAATGATTTCGAATTGGGTCACCCGGGCCTCCGGCACTTTGCCGCCCAGTCGACAGCTTTCAAAGAAGTTGGTCAGACGGCGGTGATCCCGCTCTACGTTTGAATTCGATACGAACGTGCCCAGTCCATGTTTACGATACAACAGGCCATCATCAATCAGGCTGGCTAACCCCTGGCGTACCGTCATCCGGCTGACGCCAAACTCGGCGGCCAACTCATCCTCGGACGGCAGCTTTTGACCTTGCTCTAGCAAGCCCTGCTCAATCTGCTGACGAAGAGAGTCTCGGATCTGAATATATAAGGGAATACCGTTTTTTGGGAGAGGCATAGAAAATTTTCGTGAAGTGTTATAGACGTATAGACCTCTATAAAATACTATAGATCATTCTCGTTGTCAATGCTAATTCAAGAATTTAACCTTGCCGGGGTTGTGGAGCGGGGGCCTTATTTTGCAGCCTCACATTTGAAGCTCACATATTGATATTTCGTAATACGTTAATATAATGCGCGCATGGAAATCGAAAGCCAATTAAAAGCCCTCAACAACCCTATCCGGCTGAAAATACTCGAATGGTAAAACCCCAGAAGCTAATTTTCCGCCCCACCAAAGCGGCTTGAATTTTGACACTGGCGTTTGCGTGGCCTACATCCAGGAGAAGGCCGGGATTTCACAATCGCCACGTCTCAATATACGTCTATTCTGCATCAAGCCGGTTTTGTTGTCCCCACCCGCATCGGGAAGTGGACCTACTACCGGCGTGATGAAGCAGCGATCACCCAATTTCTGCGACAGTTGAATATGATTTTGAGCCTTACAGGAGAACAGGATGATTGAACGGATTAACCCTTTCCAGCACGGGGCCTTTGGTTACTATTCACAGGGCGTAAAGATCGACCTCGGTCCCAAGACGATGATCCTGGTCGCCGGTCAGATTGCGCTCAATAACGATGGCACGCCGGTTGCGCCCGGCGATTTTACGGCGCAAACCCGTTTCGTCTTTAACCGCATCGAGCAGGTGTTGGCGGCATCCAAGGCCTCGATTGATGATGTGGTTCAGGCCCGGTTCTATATTACGGATGTCAGCAAATACGGTGAAGTGTCCGCTGTGCGAAACGAGTACTTCGCCACAGCCCGCCCGGCCAGCGTGATGGTTGAAATCAGCAATACCGTTGCCGCAGGCTGTGACGTGGAAATTGAAGTGATGGCTATCATAGACAATGCTTAAGGAGACAACGATGCGTGACAAAGTGGCCATAATTACCGCTGCCGGCAAAGGCGTTGGCGCCGCCCTTGCCACCGAATTGGCTGCCAGCGGGTACAAGGTGTCTTTACTTTCAAATTCCGGGGGCGCGCTCAAGCTGGCCGCAGAGTTGGGCGGGATCGGTCTGACCGGCTCCGTGACCGAGTCTTCAGACCTGGCCAAACTGGTCGAGGCCACCCTGGAAAAATATGGGCGGATCGACGCCGTGGTCAACAACACGGGGCATCCGCCCAAGGGTGACCTGCTGGACATTTCCGATGCCGACTGGCACCTGGGGCTGGATTTGCTGATCCTGAACGTAGTGCGGATGGCCCGACTGGTCACGCCCTTCTTTGTGAAACAGGGCGGCGGAGCCATCGTCAATATCTCCACCTTTTCGGCGTTTGAACCCTCGCTGAACTTTCCGGTCTCCAGCAGCTTGCGCAGCGGGCTGGCCAGTTTTGTTAAACTTTACGCCAACCGTTACGCCGCTGCCGGCATCCGCATTAACAACGTTTTACCCGGCTATATGGACAACTATCCCGAAAGCGCCGAAAACCTGGCGAAAATTCCGATGAACCGGTATGCCAAAGTAGCAGAAGTGGCCAAAACGGTTCGTTTTCTGCTGTCTGACGATGCTGGCTACATTACCGGACAAAATATCCGCGTCGATGGCGGCCTTACCCATTCAATTTAGTCTGTTACAGGCCACGCAATTATGAGCGAAACATCTAGCTTTGACGTGATTGTGGCCGGGGGTGGGGTGATGGGCTGCGCCACCGCCTATTAGCTCCTGGAGGCGGATCCGACGATGAAGGTCGCCATCACCGAGATGGACCCGGCTTACAAATTCAACTCCACCGTGCTGTCAGAGGGCAATGCGCGGTTGCAGTTCAAAGTGAGCTACCCACCGCACGGAGGTGCGGGATGGGAGAATAGTGGCAAGTCGATCGGGCTCGTTTGCGACGGCTCATTCAGGAATACCCGACCTGGTCGCAACGGAAACTGGCCGAAGAAACCAAGCGGTCGGTTAGTTGGGTCAAGAAATGGCGGCATCGCCTGGCCGAGGCCGCGCCGGACGACCGGGAGGGGCTGAAAAGTCACAGCCGGCGCCCCAACCAGGCCAAGAGTTGTGGCAACCGGCCGCCCCGCTTGGCCTTTCCCGACTTACCGGCCTTGCCCCGCGTGCCGGCGATGATTGACCCCGACCGCTGGCTCGAGACGGTCGATGGCCAGCTCTTTACCCGGCGGGTCAACCCGGCGGGCACGGTCCAGGTCGATAAGCGCAAATACTACATCGGCCGGGCTTACCAAGGCCGGACGGTGGTCTTGCAGGTCGATGCGGCCAACAAACAATTCAAGGTCGAATTGGCCAACCAACCACTCAAGACGCTCCCGATGAAAGGGTTGGAGCATGGCCTGATGCCCTTTGATGATTATCTGGAGTTCATTTGTAAACAAGCGGTCTCAGCCTGGCGGTTGTACTTGCGAAAACAGCGTCAGTACGTGTCCCTGGCCGCCTGACAAGGCTCCGGGCTGAACAGAACCGGTGTTCTGGACACGATGTCCTCGAATACCTCCTGGTGCCGAAGTCATCGATGCATACAGAAAGCCCTTATATCCCACCGCTAAAGCCGGTGGGTTTTACGGGCTTATTTATAAGGTTGAACTGATCCGGCTGGGGTTGGAACGATACAAAACCCTGGGTCAGA
>CALMIS010000183.1 GCA_937864185.1 uncultured Chloroflexota bacterium | reverse complement strand
TACTAGTTGAGGTGGTTCAAGGCCAGCAAGCAGTAACCCAAAGTATTACCCCAAGAGTCGTGTTGAAGAGCCTTTTGGCTCTGGCTACCAGTGACTTCTCCGGAAGTTGATTTCACCTTCTCCGTTCCCACGTCAACATTGCTAAAAAAGCACGCTTTTTTCCCAGCCTGGGCACAGACGATATGATAAACTGGGGCTGTATTCGACGTTTAGGAAATTTTTGGCCCTAATTGTGCAGAACTATGCTAAGATAATAGTGACCACAGGTTGAGTGGGGGCCTTAGCCTCCGCTGGTTTGGGGAAATTTTCCAATGACAAAACTCTATAACTTTCCGTTACAGCCAACCCTGTTTGTTGGCCGCAATCAAGAAGTTGAGGAGATTAAACACCTCCTGGCCGATCCGGCCTGCCGCTTATTGACCCTGCTCGGACCGGGCGGGGTGGGCAAAACCAGCCTCTCGACGCAAGCGGTCAAGCATGACTCCGGCCGGTTTGCCGACGGCGTCTATTTCGTGCCGCTCCAGGCCGTTCAGACTTTGGATTTCCTCGTTTCCGCCGTGGCCGATGCCTTAGCTATCCCCCTCACCGGCCAGGCCACGATTTCGACCCAGTTGATCAACTATCTGCAAAACAAAGAGCTGCTGCTTTTGCTGGATAATTTCGAGCAACTACTGCCGGAAGGGGGCGCCGATCTGCTGGCCCGGATGCTGGCCGTTGCCCCCCGGCTGATGATTGTGGTCACCTCCCGCGAAGTGCTGAATCTGCGCGAGGAGTGGCTCTATTCGGTGCCAGGCTTGCCGGTCCCCGAAGATACCCAGGTTGAAAACGGGCCGGCTTACAGTGCGGTCCAGCTTTTTGTCGAGCACGCCCGCCGGCTGAACCGCAACTTCTCGCCCACGGCAGAAATGGTGAGCATCATTCGTATTTGCCAACTGGCCGAGGGGATGCCGCTGGCGATTGAGTTAGCGGCATCCTGGACCCGGACCATGAACTGCGCCGCTATCGCCGCCGAGATTCAGCGCAACTACGATTTTTTGGCCAGCGGCGTCCGCAACATGCCTGACCGGCAGCGCAGCGTGCGCGCTGTCTTTGACCAATCCTGGCAACTGCTATCCGACTCCGAGCGTGAGGCGTTCAAGCGCCTGTCGGTCTTCCGCGGCAGTTTTCATCGCGATGCTGCCCAACGTGTGACCGGCGCCTCGCTGGCCGAACTCCAAGCGTTGGTCGATAAGTCTCTGCTGCGGGCCGAGGCTGATCAGGGCTACCACATGCACGACCTGCTCCATCAGTATGCCGCCGAACAGTTGCTCCAGTCACCGGAGGATCTGGTGCGCGTCTACGATAGGCACTGTGCTTACTATGCTAATTTCCTCCACCAGCGGGCTGCGGCGCTGGCTGGCTCGACCCAGCAGGGTGAAAATATCCGAAAAGTGGCTCAGGAGTTACCCAATATTCGGGCGGCCTGGCTGCAAGCGATCGCGCAACACAAAATCGAGGAGATTCAGCGAGCCACTTATGGTTACTATCTGGTCTGTGATATGCAGGGGCGTTTTCAAGAATGTACCGATGCCCTGCAAAAAGCCATCGACGTCCTGGAGGGGTTGGCCTCGAGTGAGCAGCGAGAACTCCTGCTGGCCCAGCTCCTTACTTTTCAGGGGTGGAACTATATCCGCCTGGGCCGTTTTGACGAGGGCAAAGTTGCGGCTCGGCGCGCCCTGGCGACCTATCAACGCTTTGAGACTTTACCACCATCAGGATTTGGGACAGACCCGCTGCCTTGCCTGGGGCTTCTGGCTGTGGTGACCGGTCACTATGAGGAAGCGCTAGAGTTAGGCGAGCAGGCTCGCCGGCAAAATGAAGCCCGAGCCGACCGCTTTAATCTTCAGTGTACTTACTACGTTTTAGCTAACGCCGCCTTTGCTCAGGGCGATTACGAGCAGGCCATGGCCTACGCCTATACCGGGTATGGCTTGAGCGCGGACACAAACAACAGCTGGATGATGGCTTACGTCTTGAGTTTGATGGGGAACATTGCCCGGGCCCAGGGGAATTGTACTCAGGCCCGGCAGCACTATCTGGCCGGCTACAAGATTAAGGAAGAGCTCAACGATCCCGAGGGGGTGGCCTTCGCCCTGAACCAGTTAGGCCAGATTGCCTGGCTGCAAGAAGATTTTGGCGAGGCGGAACGGCTATACCTGCGCAGCCACAGCCTCTACCAACGCATCAATGACCGGGGGGGCTTGGTGCGCTCGCTGCATGGTCTGGGCGACACCGCCCTGGCCCAAAATGACCTTCAAGCGGCCCGGCGCTATTTGAGCCAGGCTTTACAGTTGGCCACCGAGATGAACTGGCTGCCTTTAACCCTCTCGATTCTGGCCAGTGTAGCCGGCTTACTCTGTCGCGATGGCCGGCAGACCCGTTGTGTTGAGCTGCTGGCCTCCATCCAGCACCAGCCGGCCAGCGATCAAGAGACCCGGGATCGCGTCCAGACGCTCCTGGATTGCCACCAGGCCGGTTTATCCCTCGAAGCGGTGGCGGAGGCGATCCGGCGGGGTCAAAGCACCGACCCGGCGACCCTCTTACCGCTGTTGCAAACTGAGTTGGCCGTCTCGGCCTCCGCCGCGATGGTTGAGGCGTCGAGCAGCCGGGCAACCGGGCAGCCGGAAAGCAGAGAAGCAGAGGAGCGCAGCCTGCCTTCCGTGCCGGACCTGGTGGAGCAACTGACCGCCCGCGAGTTGGAGGTGCTGCATCATATAGCCGAGGGCCAGACCAACCAGCAAATCGCCGACAACTTGATCATCTCGGTTGGCACGGTCAAGTCCTACACCAGCCAAATCTACGGTAAGCTCGGCGTCGGCAACCGCACCCAGGCCGTGGCCCGGGCCAGGGAGCTGGCTATACTGGCTTAAGACGTTATCAATCGGATTTTTGACCATCGAGCCAGAAATTTAAATGCAAAGGCCAAAGGTTCAAAGGCGCAAGGAAAAAATCAAGCCGCCATCAGGCGCTGGAGATTGGCCGGATTGAAGAAAGTATCGCGAGCCACCATCCCCTGATTGGCCAGATAAAAGCGGTGGGTTTCATCCGGGCGATGGCGGAGGGCAGTGCGCAAGGCTACTGCCTCGGGTGGCATAGGTTTGAACTGAGCCAGGTGTAGATTCTGCCGGTACTGCTCCAGGCTGGCCGCATTACGTTGCTGTTCGTAGACGGCCAGAGCCGTCTCCAGGTCTTGCCGGCCCGCTAGTCCGGCCTCTACCGCCTCGACCAGCAATTCTGCATCGCGAAAGGCATCGCAAATACCCAGCGCCAGGTAGGGATCCTTGTGACAGCCGGCATCGCCCACCAGGGCCCAGCCCGGCCCGTACGGTTTGCGAAAGAAGTTGGGGACGTCGGTCGCCCCGTAGAAGCGTTCTGCCCGGTGCGCGCCCTCGAACTGAGCCGCCAGCTCTGGGATGGTTCTGATGACGGCCATAAAGTGGGCTTCGATATCCGCCCGGACGGTGGGGAACTCGGCTGCCGGCCAGGCCACAAAGACGGCAAAGAGGCCATCGTTGGTGGGGAAGGCAAAAATCACCCGCTTCTGGCGAACGTAGAGGGCCAAGGCGGTGGCGGGCACGCCGCTCCAGTAGGAAAAATACCAGCAGGTGACCGGCGGCGTAGCTTCATAAACCGGAGCCTTCACCTGTTGGGCCAGCCGGGAGTTGCGGCCATCAGCCCCGATGGTGAGGACCGCCTGCTCGCTCACAAGGTGCCCGCTGGCTTGATCGCGACCTCGAAGACCGTTGATCCGGTCGCCGTTGCTCGTAAACTCTTCTACCGAGAAGCCCTGGCGCAGTTCAACCCCGGCCTCCACCGCCGCCTCGATCAAAACCTGGTCGAGCAGGCTGCGGCGCGGTCCGTAGCCCATGGCCACGCCATCGACCACCAGGTCGTGACCGGTCAAGGCAAAATCACCGAAGTCGGTGGTTATGGTGGTCACCGCCGGGCAGTTGGTAGCCGCCACTCGATCCAGCAGCCCCCAGCGGGCCAGGCGCTGCGGCCCATGACGGTGAATGAAGTGACCGTGCGGAATATCTTTGGGAAAGGTAGCCCGATCCACCAGCAGCACCTTGAAGCCCTTCCGGGCCAGCAGCATCGCCGTCGAGGCCCCGGCACAGCGGGCACCCACTACAATGGCGTCGTACATCAGCCTCTCCTTGGTTGTAAAATTGGATTAGACTAGTTTATAATTCCATTATACCTCTCTATCGTTTCTCTACCGTTTTTTTATCATTTTTCTCCCTACCGAGAATGGAAATCTGAAGTGCGGATTTCAATCTGCACGCCAAGAGACGCTATTTCCAAGCATGATTAATTGATTTTTAGGTGGTCAAGAACTATTTTCAGACAGCGCGTTAGGTTGTTTCAGGCGTGGCCCGGTAGGATCAAGTCCGCTGTGTCAGTCACCTGAGGCGATGATAGCTAACGCGGCGTGGAGTGAAAATCGTGCGCGGAGAATTAAGGCTCGTTCTGCTGGGCAAACCGCAGTTCACCCTCAACGACCGGCGGCTGACCTTGGACCAATTACCGGTCAAGGGCGCAGCCTTGCTGGCTTATCTGGCTGTCACTCGGCAGGAACACTCTCGGACGGCCCTGGCCGGTTTGTTGTGGGGGGATATGCCCGAAGATCGGGCCAGAGCCAACCTGCGGCTGAGCCTGACCAAACTGCGGCAGCATCTCGGCGATTATTTGCTGACCAGCCGCCAAAGCATCGCCTTCAACGTTGACTACCTTCATTGGCTTGATCTGGCCGAGTTCGAAGCATTCCTAGCCACCTCCAATCTCCAATCTCCAATCTCCAGTCTCCAGTCTGCTTTGTCCCTCTATCGCGGTGATTTTCTAGACGATTTCCAGGTAGCCGGCGCGCCGGAGTTTGAAGCCTGGCGGCTAGATCAGCGAGAGCGGCTGCGGCTGTTGGCTCTCGAAGCCTTGGACCGGCTGGCTGACCTGGAACAGCAGGCCGGTCACTTGCTCCTGGCCATCGAGACTACCCGCCGCCTGCTGGTTCTCGAGCCGTGGCAGGAAGAAGCCCATCGCCGCTTGATGGCGCTCCTGGCCCAGACCGGCCAGCGCAGCGCCGCCCTGGCCCAATATGAAACCTGCCGCCGCCTGTTAGCCGCAGAGTTAGGGGTAGACCCCGCCCCCGAGACTACAGGCCTGTACCATCGCATCCGCCACAACAATGAGCAGTTAACAATTAACAGTGAGCAATTAACAATTAGCAATGAGCAGTTAACAAACCCTCCCCCCAACTCCTCCACTCCTCCACCCTTCCAGCCTTCCAGTCTTCCAACCTTCCCATCTTTACCCCCTCTTCGTCGCCCGTGAGCGCGAATTAGGCGAGTTGGCCACAGCGCTAGCCACGGCGCGAGCCGGCCAGGGGCAAATCCAGTTTGTCATCGGCGGAGCAGGGCGAGGCAAAACCAGTCTGGTCCAAGAATTCGCCCGGCAGGCGCTAGCTGACGACCCGGACTTGGTGGTCATTACCGGCAATTGCCACGCTCACACCGGCCTAGGCGATCCCTACCTGCCTTTTCGGGAAGCGCTGGCGATGCTGACCGGCGAGGTAGAGGCGCGGTGGGCCGGCGGGCAAATCACTCGCCAGGCGGCTCATCGGTTATGGGCCCTGCTGCCGGTCACCCTGCCGCTGCTCATTGACCATGCGCCGGACTTGATCGAGCGGTTCATTCCCGGTCGGCCTTTGCTTGATCGAGCGGCGGCCCTGGTCTCGCCGGAGTCGGCCTGGTTCAAACAGCTCGCCGGCCTGGTTGCCGAGCGCGGCCGGACCGGTTTGGAACAACAGCCCCTCTTCCGCCAAACCACGGCTTGGCTCAAGGCGGTAGCGGCCCAGCGACCGCTGCTGCTGATCCTGGAAGATCTGCACTGGATCGACTCCTCATCCAACGCCCTGCTCTTCCATCTGTGCCGGGAGTTGTGGCCCAATCGGGTGTTGCTGATTGGAACCTATCGGCCCGAGGCGGTGGCCCTGGGCCGGGGTGAAAAACTGCACCCGCTGGCCCCGATTCTCGGCGAACTCAAACGCCAACACGGTGACATCTGGCTCGATCTGGCCAGCTTAAGCCCGGCCGAGGGGAAAGCCTTTGTCGACGCCTACCTGGATACCCAGCCCAACCAGTTGAGCGTTGCTTTCCGGACTGCCTTGTTCCGGCGGACGGCAGGCCATCCCTTGTTTACCGTTGAACTGCTGCGAGAGATGCAGGCTCGTGGCGATTTGCGCCGGAATGAAACGGGGCATTGGGTAGAAGGCGAGACCATCGATTGGCACCGGCTGCCGGCCAAGGTTGAAGGCGTGATCGAGACCCGGATCGCGCATTTACCGGACGGGCTGCAATCTGTGCTGACCATCGCCAGTGTTGAAGGCGAGACCTTCACCGCCGAACTGGTGGCCCGCGTCCAGCAGCTCGATGAGTGGATGATCGTTCAGCAGATGAGTCGCGAACTTGAGGAACGCCACCGGCTGGTCACGGCCCAGCAATTGGAGCGAGTGGGATCGCAGCGCCTGTCACGCTATCGCTTCCGGCACCATCTCTTTCAACACTATTTGTATCATCGCCTGGCGGAGGCGGAGCGAGTTTATCTGCACGAAGCGGTCGGTTGGGCTTTGGCCAGCCTGTACGACGGCGACACCGAAGCGGTCGCAATTAAGCTGGCCCACCATTTTGAGCAGGCCGGCCTGACCGAGCAGGCGACCCACTATCTGCTCCAAGCCGGGCGGCGGGCCAACCGTTTATCGGCCTACCAGGCAGCCGTCGATCATCTGCGCCGTGGGTTAGGGCTGCTAGCCACGCTACCGGAGAGTCTGGCTCGCCACCAACGCGAATTGGATTTCCAGGTGGCCTTGGGCGTGGCTTTGATGCACTTGCAGGGCTACGCCGCGCCGGCGGTCAAGGAAGCCTACACTCGGGCCCGAGCCTTGTGCGAAAAAATGGAGACGACAGCCCAGCTTTTTCCGGTGCTGTACGGGCTGTGGGCCTTTTACCACGTCCGGGCCGAGCACCAGGCCGCCCGTGAAATGGGCGAGACCTGGCTGCGGCTGGCCAAAGATCAGGCCGACCCGGTTCCGCTCTTAACCGGTCACCGGGTGCTGGGTGTCAGCCTGTTGCATTTGGGCCAACCGATTGCGGCTCGCCCTCACCTGGAGCAGTGTTTGGCCCTGTATAACTCTGAGCAGCACCAAACCCTGGCTTTTCTCTATGGCCACGATCACGGCGTAGCCGGCGGCGTGCTGCTGGCCTGGACGCTGTGGTTGTTGGGCTACCCGGATCAGGCGTTGGCCCACAATCAGGCGGCGCTGGCCCTGGCCCGGCGGCTGGCTCACCCGTTTAGTTTGGCTTTTGCCCTGGTCCACGCTGCGATGTTGCACCAGATGCGCCGCGAACCCCCGGTCGCTCGGACTTACGCCGAGGCCGCTCTTGTGGTCTGTCAACAGCACGATTTTTCTTTTTGGCTAGCCGCCGGAAATTTCTTGCGGAGTTGGTCGCTGGCCGAGGCGCAGTCAACGGAAGCCGGTCCAGCCTCGGCCAACGAGTTGTCTCTTACTTCTGAGAATACCGGGATGGCTCTGTGGCAAACCTATTTTCTACCTTTGCTGGCTCAGAGTCGCCAGCCCGCCGATCAGCTCCCGGCCAGGTTGGCCTTATTGGATCGAGCCTTGACCATCGCTACTCAAACCGGCGAGCAGTTGTGGGCAGCCGAACTACACCGGCTGCAAGGCGAGTTGCGCCTCAAGGCCGGAACATCTGCCGGCACTCAGACCGAGGCGGAAAACTGGTTTCGCCAGGCTCTGGCCGTGGCGCGCCAGCAAGGGGCTCTTTCTCTGGAACTGCGGGCTGTTCTGAGCTTGAGCCGGTTATGGCAGGGCCAAGGGCGGATTGACGAGGCTCGATCAATTCTAGCCGGTGTTTACAGCCGGTTTAGCGAGGGCTTCGATACAGTGGATTTGCGAGAGGCGCGGCTGCTTCTAGAGGAATTAGCCTAGATCCATAGCAGCCGGCTCAGAGATTAAGGATACCGGGTAGCTGCTGCCGCAGATAGGCTAAACTCCGCGAGACGCTGGCAACCGGATCGCGCGGATTATCGTGCTCCACGATGTACCAGGTCGCCCCGGCGTCGCGGGTGGCCGGCAGTAAGCGCGGCCAGGCCAGCGTCCCGTAGCCAACATCGGCCATGACCGCGCCATCCATGACCTGGTCTTCCGGTCGCTCTCCTTGAGGAGCCAGATCTTTCAAGTGTACCCGCGGACAGCGCCCCCGATAGCGCTGCAAGAGGACGACCGGGTCCACGCCCCCAAACGTAATCCAGGCCAGATCCGGCTCAAAACCAAGACTGTCGCCGGCGCTGTCAAACAGCCAGTCAAGCGCCAGTTTGCCATTCAGCTCGACCATTTCCCAGTGGTGATTATGGTACAGCAACTGCATCCCGGCGGCCTGGCAGCGCCGGCCCAGCTCGCCCAGCAGTTGGCCCGTCGCTTGAAAAACCCTTGCCCGCTTTTCGCCCACCAGCGCGGGGATGTAAGGTGCGACCAACGTGTCATTCCCTATGGCCTGGTTGAAGGCGATCACGTCGGCTAGATTATCCCGTAGGGCTTCGAGCTGAAGGTGGCTGGCGATGACCCGCAGGCGATGCTTGGCCAATAAGGTGGCCATTTCCGTCGCGGTGCAGCCATGGTCACCGACGGTCTCCACGGTACTGAATCCGGCCGCGGCGACCTGAGCCAGGGTTTCGTCAAAGCTGCCGGGCAACGTCCGCAAACTATAGAGTTGGACGGCGACGGGCAGCGCTGTTTCCTGCGTTTTCATGGGTTGATCCTTTCCCCTGCTCCAGCAGGTTGTCTAACCCTTCTTCAGCGAAGTAGATCCGCTTTACGGAGTGTGACCCGCTTTCACGCGTCCAACTGTCCCTCGAGTAACCCCGGCGGCAGCGGGGCCGGCCGCTCGCAACTGCTGGTGAGTTCGATATGACGCCCTGTTTCCGAGGCTTCGAGCGCCGCATGCATGGTATCCAGCACGTGATAGGCCAGCTCGCCACTGGCTCGATGAGGCCGGCCGGTGCGGAGGGCATAGGCTAGATCCGCCACACCGATCCCGCGGCTGTTTTCGGTGTGCCCATGGGTCAGCGGCACCTCGCGCCAGCCGGCTTCGCCCAGGCGGCGCAGGCGCACCGGACCGGTAAAAAAGTTGGGATCGGGCATGCTCAGCGTGCCGGCCGTACCTTGAATTTCGAGCAGTTTGATCCCAACCCAACCCAACCCTAACCCAACCCCTAAATCTATCCTTTGTCAGAGCAAAAAGTCTCCTGGTTTTGTTAGACTGGAGTTGTAAATCGAGATGAACAATATCTCAACTAAACCAAACAGTCGATATGCAAAATAGGAGATTTAAAGTGACTCAAAAACGTTCTATCAGCTTTATTGCTCTGCTGGCTGTCTTGACAGCCCTGGTGGTGGGCGCTATCGCCCTGGCTCTGCCGGCGCTGGCGGAAAACCGGGTCACCCCGGAGCCGACCATCGTCACCTTTGACGTGGCCGAGGATATGAACCGCTTTGTCTGGGATAAAGACACGGTTCACGAGGATGGCATGCCGGCTTACGGCAGCGCCTTCTACACCGAAGGGTGGCTTTACCCGGCCGGTACGCTCGACGGCACCAACGGCGTCATCGTCAACGAGGACGGCACGGTTGAGCCGGAATTCCCGGAGTTGGTGGTCGGCACGTGGGCCTGCTATGGCTACATGATTGGCGACGGCGCCCGCACCGAAACCGGCCCTTGGGTAGCTTCGACCCAAATCTACAACCTTGGCGACCAGGCCGGCGAAGAGACAATCGTGACCACCGGCTTTGAATTGGTGGATTTCAACACCAACGTTGAGCGGGCTGTGGTCGGCGGTACGGGTCAGTACGCCCACGCCAGCGGCGAACTGCACCAGCAGTTGCTCGGCTTCAACCAGAGCGAAGGCGTGGTCCTGCGGGTTGAGTTTGATCTGCAGAATGTGGAAGAAACGGCGGCGCTGGGTCAGGCGCAGTAGCCTCACGTCGGGAGATATGCTGGTTACGGGGATATCCCCGTAACCAGCACCAAAACCGCAGGCCATGTCACT
>CALMIS010000182.1 GCA_937864185.1 uncultured Chloroflexota bacterium | reverse complement strand
CCCCCAGGTCCCCTAACCTCCGGCGACTCTGGCCGGGGATCGTATCACTTTGAGTTATCTTGGGACAATGAGCCGGGGTGCAAACGGTCTTAACTACCGGGATTATAGCTAAACCTGGCCGCTATGTCTATCAGCATTCTCGTTCCAACGGAGTGTAGCCGCTCACCGTTAAAGGAAATAGAGTCAAGGCTAAAATTTGCCTATAGTTTTTCATACTCTTATCTTTCGACAATAAAACTACCTTAAAAACAAAATACGGCTAAACTTCTGAGACTATGGCAGAGGTTGAAATACAAACTGAACGGGTCGATGATATACCGCTGTTGGTCAAACAACAGCAGAAGCTGGGTCTGGCCGAGATCATTGATGAGGTCATTAGACTCCACTGGCGACGTCAGGGGCTGAGTGTCGGCCAAACGATTGAGGCCTGGTTGAACTTCATCTTGTCTGAGGCGGATCATCGGTTGAGTTACTTTGTACCCAGGTAATCCCAAGCAACAAACTCAGCGCCCCACCACCGAACGCTTGCTGGCTGCTTTCAAAGAAATTACCTTGTCCTTGGTTCAATTGCCTGGTCAGACGATCATTCATATTACGCCGTTGACGCCTTTACAAAGTCGTATTCTCGCATTGCTGGACTTATTTGCACTGACCTGGCGGCCAACTCCCTACCAAATCCGCCTTAGTCTTCACTTTATTGTCGAAAGGTAAGATACTGTAAGACTTCATTGATACGCAGCCCGACTGAGTTCGATTAAACAAGTTATTCAATTGAGAACACGTTCTATCGACTTTGGGAGGTTGGGCCTGGATGCGCGCCACCGGAGCGTCGACCTCAAGCCGGTGAGGCAGCGGTTGTTCAGGGCCGACACCCGGTAAGTCATCGCCCAATAAGGAGCGCACCACTCCACTGCTGGCCTCGAATGGACAGCTTAAAGCGGAAATTAAAGTGCGGGAACAGGGAGAATTGGAACTATTGGAAAACCAGGGGAAGTGGCAAACGTTATTTAACTCCTTGGATGATTTTCTGATCGTCCTTGATTTGGCAGGCTGCATTTTGCAGGTCAATCTCATCGTCCTCAGGCGGTTGGGCTATGCCGAAGAGGAACTATTGGGGAAGCCGGTCTCGATGGTGCATCCACCGGACTTGCAGGAAGAAGCGACGACTGTCGTGGCCGATATGATTGCCGGCAAGCTCGATAGGGGTCATATTCCGCTGATGACCAAAGCCGGTGAATGGATTCCGGTCGAGACAAAGATCACCCAAGGAAACTGGGGCGGACAGCCGGCTCTTTTCGGCGTGAGCCGGGATATGACCGAACGCAAACAGGCTGAAGAATTGCTGCGGATGCAACGTGAGTTGGGAGTGGCTCTGCTGGCCGCGCCAAAGCTGGCGGAAACACTGGAGATCTGCCTGGATACGGCGCTGCGTGCTTCCGGGATGGAGGGCGGCGGGATCTACCTGGTGGATGAAAGCAGCGGCATCGATCTGGTTTGCCACCGCGGCTTGCTGCCGGATTTTGTTAAGGCGGTGCAGCATTATGACTACGACCTGAGCTCGCCCAACGTCCAGATGGTGCTGGCCGGTAAGCCGGTCTATCTTGGTTATGAGCAACTGGACCGGTCTACCCAAGCAGCCTTAACAAGACCGATGAATTCGGTGGCGGTGATCCCGATCCATTTTGAAGATCGAGTCATCGCCTGTTTCAATATGGCTTCTTATACGCATCACCAAATACCCGCTATGGCCCGAAACGTTCTGGAGGCCATCGCCGCCCAGATTGGCACGGCCATTCGCCGCTCAAAGGTGGAAGAGGCCCTGCGAAAGAGTGAAGAAAAGCTGCGGTCCAC
Organism: uncultured Chloroflexota bacterium; assembly: GCA_937864185.1. Taxonomy (GTDB): domain Bacteria; phylum Chloroflexota; class Anaerolineae; order 4572-78; family J111; genus JAGRBY01. The sequence goes on along the minus strand of CALMIS010000182.1, from coordinate 5,258 downwards.
TCTTGACTCAATCAGCGATTTGGTTTTTGTGTTGGACCGGAATGGCGTTTTTGAGGAGTTTTATAGTTCAATCGACCATCCCGCCTTATTTGTACCGCCTGAACATTTCCTCGGCAAGCACTTTAAGGAAGTGCTGCCTTCGCACGTTGAGCAGTTACTTAAAGAGGCAATTCAACGATTTGAAGCCTCTCCAAAATCCCAGCAGTTTGATTATCCGCTTGTTGTGAACAATACGGAGATGTGGTTTAGCGCCAGGGGTGCCATGCGCCGTGGCAGAGAAGGTGAATTTGTCGGAACCACGCTCGTTGTTAGAAATATTACCGAACAAAAACAAGCGGAAGCAGCCCTGCGCGAAAGCGAAGCGCGCCTGGCGTTTGCCGTAGAAGCCAGCGAAGGGGCTTATTATGTTCAAACCGCGGACCTTTCCCAACTGGTTATTGACGAGCGGTGGGCTCGCAGTTTGGGGTATACCTTGAACGACTTGCCGGCTTCGGGGTCGGAACGGGCGGAGCTGTGGCAGAAGAATGTTCATCCGGATGATCGGGCCAGGGCTGAGCAACTGTTTGCCGATTTCATCGCGAATAAAACCGAGAAGTACCATGCCGAATTTCGGATCCGCCATAAGGATGGCTCCTGGCGCTGGATGAATTCCAAGGCGACCGCCATCGAGCGGGCTGAGCAAGGCCAGGTGGTCCGTCTGGCGGGCATGTTTTTTGACATTACCGAACAGAAAGAGGCTGCCGAAGCGCTGCAGCAGGCGCACGATGAGTTGGAAACACGGGTGAAAGCCCGCACTAAAGAACTCCAAGAGAGCGAGGCCAAGTGGCGCTCTCTGGTGGAAAATGTACCGGACACAATTTTCACGATCGATGCTGGCGGCACCATTCTCTCGCTCAACCGCCCCATCCTCGAGCGGCCGGTGGCGGAAGTGCTGGACACCAGCGTGTTTGATTTTATTTTGCCGGAGAATTTCGCTGAAATAAAGGGGCTGGTGGCCCGGGTGTTTGAAACCGGACAGCTTGAGAGTGGGGAAACCGTGGCGCTTGGACCCAACAACACCCCCTTGTGGTTTTCGTTTCGGATCGGGCCGGTTTTTTCCGGGGCAGAGGTCATCGCCGCGACCGTCATCGCCTCGGATATCACCGCCCGAAAACAGACGGAGTTACAAATCAAAGCCTCCTTGGAAGAAAAAGAGGCGCTGCTCAAGGAGATTCACCACCGGGTCAAGAACAATTTGCAGGTGGTCGCCAGTATGCTCAACATGCAGACCCGCTATACCGACGATGAACAAGTTATTGGCCAACTTCTGGAAAGCCGGAATCGCATTTACTCCATGGCCTTGGTGCATGAAAACCTGTACCGCTCCGAAACCCTGGCCCAGGTTGATAGCGTGGCCTACATTTCTGATTTGGTCAACAACATCTTACAATCTTACGACCTTGAGGCCGGTAAAATCGAACTAAAACTGGCGGTAGAGCCTATTCTGCTAACCATTGACCAGGCCGTGCCCTGCGGCTTGATCCTCAATGAACTGGTCACGAATGCGCTTAAGCACGCCTTTCCCAAAACCGGGGCTAAGCAAGGGGCCGAAAAAGGTAAAATTTCAATCACTTTACACCAGAATAAGGACGCTATACTGTTGTTAAAGGTCGTTGACAATGGGGTCGGCTTACCGGAGGATTTAGATTTGGACCTCAACAAAACCTTAGGCTTGCGGCTGGTCAAAACTCTGGTCAGACAGTTGGATGCCACCCTTGACGTTGACAGGGACTCCGGAGCGACATTTAAAGTAACCTTTAGCAAAGCCGATGAATAAAAAGAGACTGATCCTTGACCGGTAGTGAGATAGGTTTATGAGCAACCCGAGACTCTTCACCCAAAAACTGAGCGCCTTTTGGGACTGGCTAACCGAACCGAGGCCTGGCATCCAGGATGTAGTGCTGCGGCGAAAATTGCGCTTGCTGGCAGCCTTCTCATTGATTTTAGTGGTCCTTTTTCTTTCGTTTGACGTTATAAATATCCTAATCACCCCCAACTATCGTCGGCCTCTGCCGGCTTACGGGGGCTATGCCTTGTTTGGCGTTGTTTATGGGCTGAACAGAGCAAATTACTACCGTTTGGCGGCGTGGATCTTTTCAACTACACATCTGATAGTGGTTTCCGGGATTGTATGGCTGAACGCGTACGGAACGCCTGTCACCAATCTGACCTTTTTTCTATTGGGCTTGGTGTTGATCAGCATGTTGCTAACCACTCGCGATCTGCTTATCCTGGTGACGCTAAATATTATCGCCATTGTGTCGCTAAGCCAACTTACACCCGCTAGCATCAGCCCTGAAAGTGTCCTCGTTCAGATAGCGTTGAATATCATTTTTGCCATATTAATTGCCATCGCCACCCACCAGCGTAACCAGGACGAACAGGACCGGCAGGCCGAACTCCGCCAGAGCGAGAAATCCCTGCAAAAAGCGCGTACCGAGCTGGAAATACGCGTCGCGGAGCGAACCAGGGAGTTGCAGGAAAGTGAGGCCAGATGGCGCTCGTTGGTTGAAAATACACCTGATACAATTTTGACTATTGACACCGCCGCCGCCATTGTGTCCATCAATCGAACTACCACCGGTCGTCCCATAGAAGAAGTGAGGGGGCGGAGTATTTTCGACTACCTCCAACCTGAATACCGTAATTCAGCCAGGCAGGTTATTGATGATGTATTTAGTCAAGGGATACCGGCCAGTTACGAGATGCCCGGTCCCGGTCTTAATAATAAGCCTGCCTGGTTTCTCATTCGGATTGACCCCATTAAACAAGATAAACAGGTTGCGGCGGCGACAATAGTTATTTCTGACATTACCGAGCGAAGGCAGGCAGAACTCCAGCTCAAAGCCTCCTTGGAAGAAAAAGAGGCGCTGCTCAAAGAGATTCACCACCGGGTCAAGAACAATTTGCAGGTGGTCGCCAGTATGCTCAATATGCAGACCCGCTATACCGACGATGAACAAGTTATTGGCCAACTTCTGGAAAGCCGGAATCGCATTTACTCCATGGCCTTGGTGCATGAAAACCTGTACCGCTCCGAAACCCTGGCCCAGGTTGATAGCGTGGCCTACATTTCTGATTTGGTCAACAACATCTTACAATCTTACGACCTTGAGGCCGGTAAAATCGAACTAAAACTGGCGGTAGAGCCTATTCTGCTAACCATTGACCAGGCCGTGCCCTGCGGCTTGATCCTCAATGAACTGGTTACGAATGCGCTTAAGCACGCCTTTCCCAAAACCGCGCCCCCCCGGAAAGCGGGTAGAGGCGAGATCGCCATTGCGTTCCGGCCGGGTGTGGACGATCTGCTGGTGTTGACGGTGGCTGATAACGGCGTGGGCTTACCTGAAGATTTGGATTTGAACGCGAACAAAACCTTGGGCTTACGTTTGGTGAAAAGTTTGGTCAAACAACTGCAGGCGACGCTGGTCGTGGAGAGGTCTCCTCGGACCACCTTCAACATAGCGTTTACAAAAGCCGATAAACTCAATAAAACCGATAAGCTCAAAGTGAGTAGCCTTTAGAATGATGAACAAATTAAAGATATTAATTGTCGAAGATGAAATGATCGTCGCCGAAGACACGAAGGATATCTTGGAAGGGCTGAACTATAGGGTGGTCGATATTGTCTCGTCCGGGGAGGAGGCCTTGCAGCAAGTGGACAGGCTCCAGCCGGATTTGGTGCTGATGGACATAAACCTGAAAGGGGAAATGGACGGCATTCAAACGGCTGACCAGATTCAACACCGGTTTGATGTGCCCGTGATCTATGTGACGGCTTACGCCGACCCACAAACCTTGCAGCGAGCGAAGATCACCACGCCTTATGGCTATATTCTGAAACCATTTAAGGTCAAGGAACTGCTATCGGTCATCGAAATAACGCTCTATAAACACCAAATGGACAAGAAACTCCGAGAAAGTGAGCAGTGGTTCTCCACGACCTTGTCCAGTATTGGCGACGCCGTCATAACCACCGATAGTGAGGGCTGTCTCACCTTTATGAATCCCGTCGCCGAAGGGCTAACCGGCTGGTCGCAGGCAGAGGCTCGGGGTAAAGCCTTAACAGTAGTGCTTGAAATCGTGAATGAAAAGACGGGTAAGCCCGCGCCTAATCCCGTGGAACAGGTCTTAAAGGAGAAACGAGGGGTGGCTTTGGCCAATCACACGGTTTTGATCTCGAAAGAGGGCCGGCAAATACCTATTGAAGACAGCGCCGCGCCGATCAGGGACAATAAGGGTAATATCAGCGGGGTCGTCCTGGTCTTTCGTGATGTCAGCGAGCGCAGACAAAAAGAAGCAGAGTTGGCCTATTATCAAGAGCAACTTGAAGCGAGGGTGCGGGAGCGGACCGCTGAGTTAACAGAAGCGAACGCTACCCAACAATTGATCCTTGATAACATAGACGAGATTGTCTATATGGTTGAAATCGACCAAGAAGCGGTGTTTTCCGGTCACATTCGTTTTGTGAGTCATCGGGTTGAAAGCATTATCGGCTATACCCCGGCCGAGTTTTTTCGAGACCAGGGGCTGTGGTTTAACTTGATTCACCCTGACGACCTTGCCACCTTCAAGGAAAGTAGCGAGGCGATCTGGGCCAGGAAATTGCCCGTTACGCGTGAATATCGCCTCCGGCACAAACAGACGGGGCAATATCTTTGGATGGAAGATCGCGTTACGCCGCGGTTTAATGCGACTGGGGTGATGACGGGCCAGTTTGGCGTGGCTCGCGACATCACCGAGCGCAAACGGGCCGAGGCGGCATTGCGGGAGAGCGAAGAACGCTTCCGGCTGTTTATGGATAACAGCCCGATGACCGCCTGGATGCAGGATGACCAGAGCCGTTATGTGTACCTGAACCGGACTTATGAAAAACGGTTTGGCGTGCGCCTGGACCAGTGGCGGGGCAAGAGCATCTTTGAGATCTGGCCGGCGGAGGTGGCCGAGCAGTTTGAGAAAAGTAATCAGCAGGTGCTGGCCGCGGGTCATCTGCTAAACTTCACCCAGACCATTCCCAATCCGGCTGGGGGTGAGAGCACCTGGTGGATTTTCAAGTTTCCGTTCCAGGCTGGGTCGGGGCAGCGGTATATGGCCGGGATTGGCTTGGATATCACCGAACGCCGGCAAATTGAAGAAGCGTTGTATCTGACCCATTATTCGCTGCAACGGGTCACGGACGCCATTTATTGGCTGGACGAGGCGGGCCGGATTGTGGATGT
>CALMIS010000181.1 GCA_937864185.1 uncultured Chloroflexota bacterium | reverse complement strand
GGAGCCGGAAGAGACCGCCAAACCGGAGCCGCCGAGCGCCGCGATCACTGCCTCTGCCGCCGGACAAATTATCGTTCCCGTAGACCAGACCATCACCGTACCCCTCAACCAAATCATTACCTTTGACGGCAGCGGCGCTCAGCCAGGTAGCAGCGAAATTGTTAGCTATGGTTGGGCTTTTGATGGTAACCCTGCCCCAACCACCGGGCCGGTCATCACCCAGACCTATCAAACCACCGGTATCTACCAGGTTACCCTAACCGTCACGGATGAGAATAGCCAGAGCGATAGCTTGACTTGGCAAGTCGAGGCCACCCAATCACCCTAAGGAAGGCCGCTATAGTTATCATTTAAACCCTGATCCAACCCGTCACCCCCTCGCTGCCGGTGCCTTTGGCGTGCAAGCCCCAGCCAGTCCTTCCGGTGGCGCCCTTGTAAAGAAAGGAGTTAAAACTATGAAAGTTATCTTACTGATCGGTTTATTGGTCGGGCTGGTCGTTGCCACCGGGGCGACAGCCCTGGCCTTGGTGGATGAACCAAAGGAAAAAACAACCGACTTCTTGATCAAAGAGGTCATCACCACAGGGCCATTGGAAACATCTGACTTGGCCCAGGGTGAGCCTGAGTTACGACCAGTTGGGGGGCAGTTCGCCAAACCGCTGGCCCAAAGTAGGTTAGCCACTGTCAACGGCCTGGCCATCCGGGACCGGAACCCAACATGTGGCGTTCCGTTTACGGTCCACGTGAATGCAGCCAACCAATCGGGGTCAACTTCGCTGCCCGGAACGGTCTCCCTGCAAAACACCCATCGCGGCACCGGTACGGTTAACTACACCGGCTCTCAGTCCTATCCGGACATGCCGCCGGACGGTAACTATGTGGTAGTGTTTCAGGTCTTAATAAACAGCTATGTCTCCCGAGGGCAACGGCTGGTGGCCTCGACCAACGGGAGTACATTCAGCCTTAGTTACGACCTCAACCGCGGTAACTGCCCTCGATCGTCAAGCTCGACACCGCCATCCTCAAGTACGGGTCAGTCGCTTCAGGTGAGACACAGCGGAAAATGTCTGGATGTTCCGGGCGGCAGTCGGAATTCTGTAACTCCGGTTCAGCAATATAGTTGTACCGGCAACGATAACCAAACCTGGCGGGTCGAGTCCGCTGGGGGCAGTTTTTACCGTCTTGTCTCGGGGTTTAGCGGGATGTGCCTGGATGTCCAAGGCTTTAGCCGAGCGCCTCAAGGCATCGTCCAGCAGCATCCTTGCAACGGTGGCGATAATCAACGTTTTTCCTTCAGCAGTACTTCGGGAAATTACAGTATGATCGTGGCCAAACACAGCGGGCTGTGCCTGGATGTACGAGGCGCTTCAAGCCGTAACCAGGCTGCCATCCAGCAGTTTCCGTGCAGCGGCAACGACAATCAACAATGGCGAATCCGTTAGTTGTAAGGAGAATAAAAATGTTGAAATCGATTAGCGTTACCCTTCTGACGGTTGTTTTGCTGGTTGGGATTGCTGGACTAAATTTTGCCCTGGCTGCGCCGCAAGCTCAGACCGAGGCAAGACTTTTTCCTTACAGCGCCGATGACCAGACTTACGGCTTTATAGACGAAACAGGGGAGTGGGTGATCGATCCCCAGTTTGATTTTGCGGGTGACTTTGTCGAGGGTTTAGCGGTAGTGGAGCAGGACGGTCAGTATGGTTTTATTGGTCCCGACGGCACGGTGGTTGTTGAACCGCAATATGACTTTGCCGCAGATTTTGCCTTTGGGCTGGCCCCGGTCATTGTTGACGGCAAAGTTGGCTACATTGATCAAACCGGTCAGATGGTCATTGAACCCCAGTTTACCGATGCCCACCCCTTTACTGAGGAAGGGTTGGCGGTGGTCAAAACCGATGAGGCCTACGGTTACATTGACCAAAACGGGGATTTTGTAATTGAGCCGCAATTTGAGACGGCCTTCAGTTTCTCAGAGGGACGGGCTGCCGTAACTGCTGATGGAAAATACGGCTACATTGATGACCGCGGGCAAATCGTCATCGAGCCTCAATTTGATTTTGGTGCCGGCTTTTCGGAGGGGTTGGCCGCGGTTCTGATCAACGAGCAAATGGGTTACATCGACCTAACGGGTCAGCTCGTCATCGAACCGGTCTATGATTTTGCGCAGGATTTTTCAGAAGGGTTGGCGGCGGTCAGCAGCGGAGGTTTGGTTGGGTTTATTGACTCGTCTGGCCAAACGGTTATCGAGCCGCAGTTTGATTATGCGGAAAGTTTTTCAGAAGGGCTGGCTGCCGTCCGGGACGAAGAACTGATTGGCTATATCGATCCCACCGGTCAGATAGTGATCGAGCCACGCTTTGACAACGCCGGCCCGTTTCAAGTTGGTCTGGCTCGGGTGGAGCAGGCCTATCAATGGGGGTACATCACGCCAAACGGAACACCCGCTTTCCTCCTCCCGGTATCGGTTGCCTCTCCGGAGGCAACGCTGATCATTCCCTTTTTGCCGGGCGTGCCGGAGGAAAGCCGCGACGGTCTTTGCCTGACCCAGTCATCGATCATACCGGCGTCCTTTGCCTGGCGCTGTATGGTTGAATCTGATGACCCGGACGAAATCTCGATGTTTGATCCCTGCCTCATTGCCGGGGATGGGCAGACCGTGGTTTGCAGCGCCAACCCGCTGACTGGCGACCCCGGCTTTCAGGTCAACCTGATTGCACCACGGCCTGACCCTGATGAAGTAGCCACGCCAGATGTTGACGGCGAGGACAAAGCCTGGCTGGTGCAACTGGCTGATGGAGCAATCTGCCGCTTTGCACCAGGTGTTGCTTCCACCATCAACGGCGAACGCGCCAACTATACCTGTTCAGATAGTTCGATTTTGCTTGGCGATTTGCGACTTGGCACCGTGTGGCAAGCTGACCAGATCGCGCTGGGGGACATTGTGCGCACCGAAGATGGCTACACAGCCGAGCAGATTAACCCGGTTGAGATTGCCGTTATCTGGCAACCCGTCGATGCGGCGGCTACGCTGGGGGAAATTGGACTGGCGGTCGATCAAGTCAGCTTCGATCCAAGCGGCGTGGCAGAAACCATCGAGGCTCAGATCATGCCTGCCGTTCCGTATGACCCGGAACTGGCGACCACTCTAAACGCCGAACCGGCTCACTTAAGATTTGCCTTCAACAATAATGACTTATCGGACCTGGGCGGCGTTTCCCCAAATCAGGCTCAGTTGCTCATCTATCCGGTGGAAGCCTATCTGGAGATTTATGAAGAGGCGGGAGTTGACGATGTGGCGCAGCGCATCGAAGCCTTGAAGTCTCTGTTACAGGAACGTCCCGAAAGCGTTGACGGCGAGATTCCGGTCCTGCCCGGTTTCGGCAACGCCGAACAAATTGTGCGCGCTCAGCTCAATTATCTTGATTTTGAGGGCGGCTCTGGTGTTCGCTTCATCACTCACTACGGCCTCGGTGCTACCCCTATTACTGAACACGGCCTCTTTTACACTTTCCAAGGGCTAACCGACGACGGCAACTATTACATTGCCTACTACCATCCCGCCCTAACGACATTGCTGCCCAGTGACTTCGAGACCATCGACGCCTTGATTGACGATTATGACGCTTTTTTAGAAAACTTTGATGTTTATCTCCAGGAGGTCAGCGAGCAACTTGATACGGCTGATACGACTGACTTCAGCCCTAATCTAACCGATTTAGATGCGATGCTTGAGACACTTCAAATTAGGTTCAGGTAGCGACGACTTCCGGCAAATCGCCCCTCACGTCGAGGGTCAAGGGCAGGGCCGCCGGCTAGAGCTTGAGCACAATCTTGCCGTAACTCTGCCGCGACTCCATCAAGGCGTGGGCTTTGGCAATGTCGGCGAAGGGTAACACCGTCCCAACTACCGGTCGGATGTGGTGCTGGCGGACAAAGCTGGTCAGTTCCTCCCAGGTCTCAAGCAGCCGGGCTGTGTCCCGCAACTGATAGCCCAGATGCGAGGCCATTACCCCATACGACTTGACCGCCATCCGGCCCAGGCTGGCTCGCGGCATCGCCCGCCAGGTTCTCCACCAGGAGAGGGGGTTCCACTTTTGCAGGTCTAGCCCGGCAAAGCCAAGGACCACGATCCGGCCAAACGGGGCCAGCAACCTGAGACTCTTCCGATAGACCTCGCCGCCAACCGTTTCCAAGATCACGTCCACACCCCGGCCCTGGGTCAGCGCCCGGATTTCTGGCTCAAAGTCGAAGCGGCGGTAGTTGACGGCGTGGTCGATGTTTAACTGGGCGAGCCGCTCGATCTTGGTCTCGCTGCCGGCGGTGCCGTAGACCGTGCAGCCGAACCCTTTGGCCAACTGCACCGCGGCCGTGCCCACCCCGCCCCCGGCAGCCTGGATGAGGACCCGGTCGCTGGGCTGGAGGCGGGCCAGCTTGACCAACCCGACCCAGGCGGTCAGATAATTGACCGCGAAGGCGGCGTTCTCCTCGGGAGCATAGCCGTCCAGAGCCGGCAGGGCTTGGAGTTCCGGCACCACAATGGCCTCCGCATAGCTGCCATACTGCGCCCCGACGATGACCTGTTCGCCGACCCGGCGCTGCTCGACGTCTGGACCAATGGCGTCGATTTCGCCGTAGGCTTCCATCCCCAGGATGTAGGGCAACTTGGGCGCCCAGCGGTAGAGCCCTTTGCGGGACAGGACCTCGGCGTAGTTCAGGCCGATGGCCTGCACCTTAACCCTGACCTGCTGGGCGCTCGGCTGGGGGGTGGGCACCTCGGAGATTTTCAAGACAGACGGAAGGCCGTGCTTGGTCAACACCACCGCTTTCATTCGAGGTCCTGTTGTCGTCACTGAATTAAGCCTGAGCGAAGGCGAGAAGTTTGTCTGGAATACCTGCGTCTTAAGCCCTACCGCTCCACCAACCTTACGCGCATGTTATACCAATTCAGGAATTAGTAGAAACTGGCGCATAAGTGAAATGCGGTTAGCCCGGGTGGTGGCTCTAGTTTGAGCGATTTTTCCATAAACCTGTGCAGCCGGCAACCAAGCATGTCCGGATGCAAATTTGCCCATCAGGTCTCTTTCTGAGTTGGCTCGGTATGCTTATGCCCAGGGGACGGCTTCCGGCTTGAATTACCTCCGGCAAGCCCGCCGCCACATCGAGGGCCAAGGGGATGGCCTCACTAGCCGGCCCCTCGAATCGATACCGAACCACTCGATCGCCGACACCGTTGTAGTCAGAGAGAATCTCGACCCCATCTCGCTCGGTGGCGGTCAGTCGATTGGCGGCGTCCCAGGTGTTTGTCATCGTGTCGCTGCTGAGCAGGTTGCCGTTGGCATCGAAGGCGTACACTGCTTGTCCGTTTAACTGTTCCAGCCGGTTGGCGTCGTCGTACAGATAATCCGTCGTGTCGCCGTTGATAATCTGCTGTAACCTGTTCCCGACGGCATCGTAGCCAT
>CALMIS010000180.1 GCA_937864185.1 uncultured Chloroflexota bacterium | reverse complement strand
GAATCTACCATTGCCCACCCTTGAATCCCCCATGGCCACACCTGAATCTACTATAACCCTTACTCGAATCCACCATTAGCCACTCTCGAATCTACCTTAACTCATATTTAAATTCCCAATACTACTTCAAAACAATGAACAATGAACAATTAACGTAACTCCTCACCCCCCATGTCATTTCGAGCGACGAGGGAGCGAGAAATCCCTAGATGGCAACAATTAACGGGGCAACAGCGGGAAAATATACGCAATCGTTATCATTTTCCGGCCACCTGCTGGGTAAAAGCAGCTTACGAGGGATTTCTCCCTGCGGTCGAAATGACATGCCTGAGTAGTTAGCAATGAACAATGAACAATGAACAATTAACAACCCCAATCCTCCAACCTTCCAACCTTCCAACCTTCCAACCTTCCATCCTTCCACCCTTCCACCCCCTACTCCCACCCCTCCTCCAGCGTGTGCAGCGCCAGCAACAGATATTCGGGGCGGGTGGCCTGACAGTCATGCCAGCGCCGGACCGACTCGGCTAAGATAGCCCAGGCGTGGGGCTTAAACTGCTCGGCGGGCAGGTGATCGAGCAGTTGGTACAAGAGTGGGGTCGCCTCTTCAAGATAGTTGTGGGCCAACCGGTCGCTGCAGGCGGGGATCAGGGACAGGAGTTCCGGGGCAGTGACCCCAGTTTTTGCCAGCCGGGCTTTCAAGCTCGAAACGGCTTGGGCCGCGGTGGTAGGCAGGTCGGTGCGGCTGCCGCGATGCAGGTGAATAAAGTAGCCTTCGTTGCCGACCAGCCGGGCCAGCGAGAGGGCCAACTCGCGCCGGGCGCCCTGGTTTTGAGTGACGCGGAGCAGCCCCAAGATCGTATCCACCGCCTCGACCGCGCCCAAATTGCCCAGAGCGGAGGCATAAGCCATCTGCAGACCCTTATCTTCTTCTTGCCGCAGGGTGTCCAGCAGGAGGGGCGCCAGTTCCGTGGCCCCCAGCCGGCCTAAGGCGCGGGCACTGCTGGCTCGAATGGAGTGGTAGGGCGAGTCCAGACCAGGCCGCAGGGTCGCAATCGCGCTTTTATCGCCGACCCGCCCCAGGGCCCAGGCCGCGAGATTAGTTAGCGATAACTCGGTGCCATTATAGACGGTGATCAAAGCCTCGGTCAGGCGCGGATGCGGCCGGGTCCGCGCAATCGAAATGACCGCCTCATAGCGGACGTTGAAGCGCGGATCGGCCAGGACCTCTAGCAGCTCATCGACGGTGAAGGGGCTGCGCGTCTCGCCGAGCCGCTCGGTGGCGGCAATAACTTTCGACTCATCGCGGGCCAGATGGTAACCGACCAGCGACGTCATCGCCATAAAGGGATTACCCTGTAAGAACATCCCGGCAAATTCCTCAACCGTCATCTTGGTATCGGAGCGAACGCTGCGTAAGGTAAAGAAACTGAGCCCGGCCAGTAAAACGCTGAGGCTAAAGAGGCCGGTATAGGGATCGAGCCGGAAGAGCCAAAACTGACCGGCTACCCCGGCCGAGGCCGTGACCAACTGCCCGCCAAGCAGGGTGCTGGCTCCGCCAAACAGGCTGAGACTGGCGTAGTACAGGGCGGTGTATTCGCCCCGCTTCTCCGGCACAACGATGCTGACAAACAGCAGCCGGGTCGAGCCGATGACCCACCCCATATCGGCCAGCCCTTGCAAAAAAGCGATGGTCAGGGCAGTCGGGAGGCTGAGCTCGCTGGCGCGGGGCATGGCGATCCACAGGACCGGGAGCAGGGCCAAAATCACAATCCCTAACAGCATCACCGGTCGGCTGCCGTAGCGATCGGCCGACCAGCCCCACAAGTAGGTGGAGAGTAGCCCGCCCAATAAGACTCCATTTTGAACCAAGATCACATTCCCGCTGCTGAGCCCTATCTGTTCCTGCAAAAAGAGGGGCACAAAAGTGGTCAGGGGCACGGTGGCCAGCGTAATCAAGCCGACCCCGGCCAAAAAAAAGCGCATATCCCGATCGCGGAGGGCGCCGGTCAGATCGCTTAAGAGGGCCGATATCGGCCGGCGGTCATCGACCGGGGCTCCGCCGGGGATGCGGGTGAAGAACCAAAGCGCCATCGTGCCGATAAAGACCCCCAGGCTGATCAAGAGCATAAAGCCGGTGATGCCGGCGACCAGGTCGATCACAAAGCTGCCGACAGTGACCGCCACAAAACCGGCCAGGGTGATGAAGAGGTTATTGTTGGCCGAGTACTTGCCCTGGATCGAGTTGGGGACATACTCCTGGACCCAGGGATAGTAAGCCGTAATGACCACCGCCCGGGCCAGAGCAAACAGAGTCACGACGACGCTAATGAAGACTAGGGTTGCGCTCAAGCCGTAGCGGCTCACCACCCACGGAGTGAAGAGCAATAGGGCGGCGGTGAAGACTCTAATCCCGCTGAAAATGATCAAGGTGCGCTTGTAGCCGTACCTGCCAATCACTGGCCCGATAAAGAGAGAGATGAGGCCCATAAACGGCAGCAGCGACAACAAAAAGCCAATCTCGTTCTTGCTCAGGCCGAGTGTGTTTAAAAACAGAATAAAAACCGAGCCCATGGCCGTCAACTGCAAAAAGGCATTGGTCAAGGCATTGGAGCTAATGCTCCAAGGTAATTTATTGATTTTTTCGACGGTGGTGATTTCTGTGGTCATAAAACTCCGGTGGAGAAGTGAAAAAATGTCTACTAATTGTATCCCGCGGCCTTCGACCGGCTCAGGCCGCGGCGCCTAGCTCATCCGGTACAAAATCGCCCGGCCTTGTTTGCCAATCATCTTGATCAAGTCGTTTTCCCGGAGACAAAAGACCATTTGTTGCGCCAGCCGGCGGGGTTGAGCCAGGGCGGTGGTCAGATCGGCAGTGGTGAAGGGATCGGGCAGCGCGGCCGGCAGCAGAGTGAGTAGATCGGCCGGCGCGGCGAAGTGGTGCTGCTCAACCACCGCCAGCAAACTCCGCTCGTGCGTAGCCCAGCCGCGCCGCCGCCAGGCTTGCCGGGGGCCAACGTAGCGCCGCGTCTCCTCTTCACGGATAAGCAGGACCTCGAGCGAGAAGTTGGGATGGGCCATTAGCTTAGGAAAACTCACCAACTCGGCAAATAGCTGTTGGACCACGCCCCGTTTGGGTGAGCGGCGGCGAGCCAGCGGCCAGCTCAACTCTTCATCAAGCTTGACGATCCATTTCTCTTGGGCAATCGGATAGACCAGGCGCACCTGATGGTTGGCGGTCAACTCTCTCAATTTGCGTTTGAGCGAAGCAAAACTGCGGGTTTGGATCTCGATCAGCAGGTCACCGCGGACCAGGTCAATCACAAAACCGTCGACCGCCACCTCGACCCGGTCGTTGGGTTGAGCATACCAGGCTTTGAGCGCGGCGTGCAGCGATTTCTCATTAAAGGTGCTGATCTGATGGGGTTGGTTCATCTTTGACCGTAAATACTTTCAACCTTCCTGAAAGCTCCCCAAATCGTCGAAACCGGCTTAAAATGGGCCGTCCAATACCCCTTTTGCCGAATCTAACGGGTTTAGCTTCCAGGGAGGTAAACTGTTACCTTTCCGGTAACTTGGAGTCGCTCGGACTTTCGAGTATACTTTAACAGTATTGCCTACCCCCGGCAACTCTCTTCTTTTTAATTGCGTATCTTCTCAATATCCTGGGGCGCACGCGGCCAGAGCTTGTCGAAGGCCGTTGGTTGAGCTTGTCGAAACCAACGCCACCGGAATTTATTGAGAAGATACTTAATTGCCAAGTCAGGCTAAATAAGTATGCTAAAACTGTTACTACTTGGGCCAAAGTGAAATCATCAACAATGACTGTAATCTCTCGTCTTTTAACCGCATTTGCCGTCGCCTTTATCATCGATGGGCTGACCAAATTCTGGGTAGAGCAGGCTTTAGTGCCCTACCAACCGGTGCCGATCCTCGGGGAGTGGTTCCGGCTAACCTTGGGATACAACACCGGGGTGGCCTTCGGTATGCTCTCTAATGGCGGCAACTTGCCCATGATTCTGACGGGCGTGATCATCCTCATTATCGGTGTTTGGTTTATGCGCGGCCTGGCCTCAGGCCAGTTTGCCCCGATTGCGGCCTGGCCCGTGGGGCTTCTCCTCGGGGGAGCCATCGGCAACTTTGTCGATCGTTTCTTTGATGGCCGGGTAACCGATTTTCTCGATGCCGGGATCGGGGCAACCCGCTGGCCGACCTTTAATCTGGCCGATACCTTTATCTTGACCGGCGTCGGGATTCTCATGCTCCTCTCATTTTTCAGCGAAGAACCCCAGCCGAGTGAACCTCCCCCCGGCGGACCGTCGACTCAGAACGAAGCTTTCGATCAGAAGCAAATTACGGATACGCTCTAAACTGAACCAATCCACGGCCAATATGGACAAAGACGACTAGGCATTCCGCCCTGATTGAAGTAAAATAACGTTCAGAGTTGGGGCTTACCCAGCCTGTGACCGAAAATGCCTTTCTTGATGCGTGCCTACATTTGTCCCGTCTTCGCTCTTATCATCTGTCTCGCTTTAACCGCCTGTTTTAGTCCGGTCTCATTGCCGCCAACGGTTGAGCCGCCTCTCCCCACGCCTACCCCTCAGGTTGAACCCGTAACTTTAACCTGGTCCTTCTGGGGTGATCCCTGGGAGGTCGAGATTAATGAGCGCGTTATTCGTGTTTTTGAGCGCGAAAACCCTCAGATCAAGATCGAAACGTTCCATCGGCCCTGGAATGACTACTTCATCGACCTGCGGGCCAAGTTCGATCAGGGTGAGCCTGTGCCGGATGTGCTTTTTTGGGCCCAGGCGCCCATCGACATTTCCAAAGGCTACTTCTTAAACATCGCCCCCCTGATTGAAGCCGAAAACTACGATTTAGAAGATTTTTATCCCGGCCTGATGGTTCATTTCAAAACCGGCGCAGACACGATCTACGGTTTCCCGCGCGACAGTGACACAAAAGTCATCTTTTTCAATAAGCGTCTTTTTAATCGGGCGGATGTACCCCTGCCGCAGCCCGGCTGGACCTGGGCTGATCTCCGGGCGACCGCGCTGGCTTTAAAAGAGGCCGGTGTAACTGACTACAGTTTTGCCTACGAGGTCAACTATTGGTGGATGATCTATATGTGGCAAAACGATATCCAAGTCTTTGACGATAAGTTGTTTCCCACCCGCACCTTTTTGGGTGAGCCTGAAGCGGCCGAGGCTATTCAATATTTCGCCGACTTGACCAACGTCGATCAGGTCACGCCCCCCTATGAAACCCTGCGCAGCTCGGAAGAGATCGCCAGGCTTTTCAAAGAGCAAAAGCTGGCGATGGCTTTTGGCAACCACGCCCTGGTGCCCGCTTTTTCCCAGATCGATACCTTTGATTGGGACGTGGTTGGCCTGCCGCAGGGCAAGCGGCGAGGCAATCTGGCGACCGGGGCCGGTTACGTCATCTCGGCCAGAACCGAGCATCCCGAGGAAGCCTGGACCTTTCTTAAATTTTTAGCCAGTCCCAAAGGCCAGGCCATCTTCACCGAGTCCGGTCTGGCCGTGCCGGCGCGGCGTTCCGTCGCTGAGTCGGAGATATTTATGAAGCCGGGAGCGCGCTACAAGGTTAAGGCTTTCCTGGATGAAGTCGAAATTGGCGAGGCTAATCCCGCTTTTCCGGGAGCTAATGACATTATCGATTTGATGAATAATCAGGTTTTGCCCCCGGTCTGGCGCGGCGAACAAGATGCCGCCAGCGCCATTCAGGCTGCCCTGCCGCAAATCGAACAGATTCTTGAAACTAACCAACCTCCAGAACGTTAACCTGTCTCATGGCTCGTTTACAGTCGATCAAAATCGGACACGTGGTCGGGCTCGGCTTTGGGTTGATCCTGATGTTAGCCTTGGTTACGGGGGCCCTGGGCCGGATTGCCTACGAAGTGGTTAATTACGAGCAAGAGATTATCGGCAGACGCAGCGAGGTGGACCGCCTCTCGCTCGAACTGGAAATTGCGGCCATCCGGCGAACTTCCTCACTCCGGCGGTACCTGGATCAGGCCGATGAGAATATCCTGGCCGGTAATCAAGCCTACCAACAGAACTTTGATGCGTCGTATCAGAGTCTCGCCCGCTTGATCGACAATCCGGAAGAAAATGAAGCCTTGCAGGCCGTGCGTTTAGCGGAGGCGGCCTTTAGCCGCAACGAGCAAGAGATCCTTCAGCTTTTTGAGGAAGACGGGTTTCAGGCCGCTGCCCGTTTCCTCTGGGATCGGGAAGGGGTGGTGGCTCAAGATAACCTGTTGGCCACAATTGATGATCTGCGCCAGGTGCAGCAGGGAACCAGCGCGGCGGTAATCAGCCGGGCCAGCCGGATAGAGTTTTGGGTCATCGCCGCCATTACGGTCTTTGTGCCGGTTTTGTTGGTTGGCGGAGTGGTGATGGGAACGGTGATCACCCAAAGAATTACCCGGCCGATCACCGCTCTGGTCAAGACCGTCGACCGGTTGGGGTCTGATCTCTCGGCTCGAGTTTCCCCGGCTGGGCCCCAGGAGATCGCTTTCCTCGGTGACTCGATTAACCGGATGGCCGAGAACCTGTTCGAGTCGCAGCGCTCGCTGCAGGCTTACCAAGAACGCCTACGACAGGAGTTAAAGTTAGCCAGCCAGATTCAGGCCAGCTTTCTGCCTCGATTTTTGCCTCAATCGCCTAAGTTGGAGTTGGCCGTCTTCTGGCAGTCGGCCCGCGAAGTGGCCGGTGATTTTTATGCTTACCTTGAGCTTGATGGCGGCCATCACGGGCTCGCCGTGGGGGATGTAAGCGGCAAGGGGGCCGCGGCAGCGCTGGCTGCTACTCTGGCGGAAGGCTTGTTGGAGGTCTATGCTCCGGTTCATCTTAAACCGGAATTACTGCTGACGGCGCTCAACCACAATCTGGTCACCCGGCTGGCGCCGAATCACATGAATGTGGCCTGCTGCTATGCCATCATCGATCAGGAGGCTAAGCAGTTGACGGTCGCCAATGCCGGGTGTATCCCGCCTTATCTGCGCCGCAACGAACATGTGCAAGAGTTGGAGGTGGGCGGTCTGCCGCTCGGGGCGATTAAGGAATATGTTTATCCGTCACTGTCCATTGAGCTAGAGCCGGGCGATCTTTTGATTTTTAGCAGCGACGGCTTTGTCGAGGCGATGAATGGTAATAACGAGATGTTTGGCTTTGATCGATTTCAGACTGAACTGCTCAAACTGCCGGCTAACGTTAGCGCTCACGAGGCTATCGCCCGTCTGGTCCAAGTCATCATGGAGTTTACCAATCAGGACGATTTGCATGATGATATGACCATTCTAACGGCGCGGGTGGTGGGTTAACCAGTTAACGAGGATGGGTTTGACAAATATCTTGGGACCCCGTAGACTTCTTATGGAATGTAAGACTAAAATGGTTAAAGGTAAATAATGGAAGAAAATACCACAACAAGTTCTTCGGCGGAAGAGTACCCGGCCGTGTTCTCTGACGTTGAAAAACCGGAAACTAGGCCGCCGGCGCCGGCTTTACCAGCCCCGACCCCGGTAAATCCGTTTACGATTGGCGCCGCGCTGGTCGTGGCTTTTGCCGCCGGCCTGTTCCTGGGTCTGCTGGGCCGGCCCTGGGTCATCCAGGATGTGCCGGTTCAAGTGGTCGTCACAGTGGTGCCGGACAGCGGTAACCCCGCGGCGGCCGCCCAGGCTGATCCCCAAGAGCCGGCGGCCTCGGCCGAAGA
The DNA here is from genome assembly GCA_937864185.1 of uncultured Chloroflexota bacterium. Taxonomy (GTDB): domain Bacteria; phylum Chloroflexota; class Anaerolineae; order 4572-78; family J111; genus JAGRBY01. Next base: position 11,630 of record CALMIS010000180.1, on the reverse strand, counting down.
GGGATTGGCTGTCCCTGATCCCAACGCCACACCAACGCCGACCCTCATGGAGTTTGTGCTGGCCGACGCCCGCCACATCCAGGGAGAGGAGACCGCACCCATCACCCTGGTGGAGTTCAGCGACTTTAAATGAAGCTTCTGCGGGCGTTTTGCCAACGATTCGTTGAATCGTATCCGTGAAGAATATGTTGAGACCGGCAAGGTCAAATTTGTCTATAAACACTTTGCTATTTTGGGGCCGGAGTCCAACCGCGGAGCCGAGGCCAGCGAGTGCGCTGCCGAGCAAGAGGCGTTCTGGCCCTTCCATGATCTGGTCTTCAAAGATCAGGTTGAAAACTACAGTACGCTGGATCAAGAGACCCTGGTGGCCTTTGCCGAACAGTTAGAGTTGGACGCCGAGGCTTTCCGCGAGTGTCTGGCTTCAAACCGCTACAGTCTGCAAATCCAGCAAGAGTCCCAGACCGTGTCGGCCTTGGGGCTGCGCGGTACACCCGGCTTTTTGGTGAACGGCATGTTTATCAACGGTGCCCAACCGTTTGAGGTTTTTCAGCAGGTCATCGATGAGCAGTTAGCGGCGGTGACGGCAGAGTAAGTGCTTGGCGTTTGACAACGGATAGACTAAAAATGGAGTGCGGAATGAGTTCCGCACTCCATTTTATTTTGGCAGTCCAATCGCCATTCCGCTAGGTTTTACTCCCCTCGCACCAGCCTCAAATCGATCCAAATCGCCCAGTCCTGACTCAAACTATCGCCGCCGAGGACCCGCACGGTAAAGGTGCCGGTTTGGCCGGGTTTAACCCCGGTCAGCGGGAAAACCTTCGCCACCGGGCTATCGCGATATTGAACCCGGGCCGAAAAGATCGCCTGCGGCTTTGAGCCGTCGGTAGGGGTAAAGATGACCTCAAAGGTCACGCCGTCATCGCTGAGGATGGACAGCTTGGTAAAGCCCACCTCGGCCACCAGCGCGTCGGTTGGCTGGAGTGACGTATCAAGGGTGTAGACTCCTTCCACAAAGCCATACTCCTGGTTGGGGTAGGTCAGCAGCACCGGCTTGGTGCTCTGCTGATTGCCGCGCAGTTGGGCGGGGCCGGTCGCGACCAAAGCTTGCGGCCGCTCAAGCTCGATAGTTTCACTGATGGCCGTGGATACGGGTTTATAGACCTCGCCGCCGGCACGCCAGAGAGCCTGGTCGGCGTTGGCGATAAAGTCATAGAGAAGGGTGGCCTCCTCGACCAGCGCGGTCGGGTCCGGCGGCAACACCTCGATCTCCAGATACAGTTCCGGACCAAAGGGCTCGCCTTTGAGATCATGCAGTTGCCAGACGCCGCGATAGACCCCCGGTTTTTCCGGAGCCACCAACGCCACTTTGATTTCACCGTTAGTCTCCGGCTCTACACGCTCGGTGAGCGGCGCGGAGGGACTGGGGCTCATCTGCTCACCACTGAGGTAACGGACGGTGTAGCCCGGTCCCCAAGGACAGGTGTCGGCATTGGTGAGCAGCCAGACCTTTTCAAATTTTTCGCCGGGACTGAATTGAGTGCCATCCGGCACTGTGACGTCGCGATAGAAACGAGCCCGGTTTTGACAGCCGAGCGGGACTGCAATGGGTGGCTGGGGGGTAGGGCTGGGGGGGACTTCAACCCGATCGCTGACGGTGGTCACGGCATTGTCTGTCGCCGCCTGGTTGCCTGCTTCTGGCCCGCTGAGGTCGGTGGTTTGGAACTCAGCCGCCGTACTGCCGGCTAAGCTGGCTCCGGTAGAATGGGGCGTAGCCACCGGCGAGCGATCGCTTGTTACCAAAGTGACGCTCGGCGGGGTGGGGGTAAAGGTAGGACCGAGCTCAGGAGCGGTCGCCCCCGTCGTTTCGGATTGGTTCGAGGCCCTGACCGCCGCCAATTCGGTCTCCGGGGATTCATCGCCGCGCAGCCAGCCGTCAAGACTAGCCAACACCGGCACCGATTCGAGCGAGCCGGCCGGAATGAGGTAGGGCCAGCCAAAACCAACGGCCAAAACGAGCAGCGCCACCAGCGCGCCCATAAGATACAGCCGGGTCTTGTATTCGCCGCTGTTAAAGACCTCGGCAAAGCTTTGGGTCAACTTTGGATCGCCAAAAGTGCGGGCCGGCGTGCCTGAAGCCAGCGGTTGAGTGGGCGATTTTTTGCTCGTAAGCGGTTCGACGTTGGGCAGCGGCCGGGTATCGAGCGGGGAAGCAAATCTTGCCTGCGTCGAGTGTTGGCCGTGACCATTGGCATGGCCAGCTTTAGTCAGCATGTGCCAGTCTGGCTCGGCGGGTAACGGTATGGGGTGCGGCAGGGGCTCGGTCACCGGCTCGGGTAGCATTTTGATGATGCTGACTGCCATCTGATCTTGACAACCACGCTCGCAAGCCAGCTCAACCAGGCGGTGGCTGGCCTCGGCCGGCGCGTGCTTGTTAACGAGCTGGGCAATCTCCTTTTCGCCAATGTAGCCGGTTAAGCCGCCGCTGCACATAACCACAATATCACCGGCAAATAACTTGCGGGCAAAGGTCTGAATTTTAATTTCGGCTTCCAGTCCCAAGCCGTGCGGACGCCGTTCGCGCGGCGTTGTGTCCGGCCCTGGCTGGGCCGGCGGAAAAGGATGAGGGCTGATTTCGGTGGCAGGCTGGGACTGAAATGGCAGAGTCCCGGTCGGCTTGCCGTTTTGGGGCTGCGCCTCGGTCACGGCGGGATCAATCTCTCTCAGGCGTTCGATATCTTGATCCCAGACCACGAAGGCTCGATTGTCGCCGACGTTAGCGACAAACAGTTTGCCGTCCTTAATCCAGGCCGCCATGACGGTAGTCGCCAGCACCCGGTGCTCTGGGTGTTGGCTATTTCGGGCTAGGATAGCCAGATTGGTTTGCTTAATAATATCGAGAAGGTGATCGTGCAGGTTAGCAGCGTTGGTGCTGTAAAACTGGTGAAGGATCTTCTGGATCGCATACCGGCTGGCGACTAAACTTGAAGAGGAACCTCCCACCGGATCGGCGATCAGAAAGAGCCGACCGCGTACTGCCAGTTCAGGCAGTTCTGAAGGCTCAAAATACCCTACACTTGCAGACGAGTCCTGAGGCTGAGCGAAGTGGCTGACTTGGCTCGCCTCGATGGCTTTCTCTTTTGTTGTCATAGTTGCGTTCCCACCAGAATTCTTGCTCAAGCCACAGTCGCGGACAATCAACCAACCGGGCCTCAAGCTAGAGGCACCGATTGAGGGCAGTTGTTCTTTAGAAGCAGACTGCTGGACAATGACGGCAACATGGCACCCGCCGTTTTGCGGTGCCGGCAGATTTCCTTCCCGGGGATGAATTAGCGTGGGTTACATTAGGCACAGTGCCGGCACAAGCAAAAATCCCTGCCCTACCTTGAGCCGTCGATTATAACATGTTCTGTTCGATTGTAAAACAAGGTGGGAAGTAAGGAGGGATGGATGAGTGCTCGGTTAAGAAATGAGGTCGTAAAGCGCTTATAGTTCTGATCGAACCTCACACCCGGTTTTTGAATTGACTTGCAAATTAGTTCATAGTAGACTTTCACTCACAAAAGCTAAAAACTTTTGCCCCCGTAGCTCAGCGGATAGAGCAGAGGTTTCCTAAACCTTGTGTCGCAGGTTCGATTCCTGCCGGGGGTACCTGTTGAACGGTCGAGTTCGGCCGTTTTTTATTTGTAATACTTTGTTAATCTTTGGGTTAGGGCCTGGTAATAACTCCAGTTTAAGATGTAAACAGTTGTTCATTTTGTTGCTCTGACATCAAAAACGAGGAGGTTTTAACCCATGAAAAGACTGCTACTCATCGGTTTGATGGGCTTAATAGGGGTTGGTGCAGGGGCCTGGTATCTGATCTCACCGCTGTTTATTGACCAGGTTGTTGATGAAGCATTTCCCCTTGAGGTGGCAGCGCCCGCGCGAGCTCAGGTCTCCCAAGGGGAGTTAGATCAAGTTCAGGCTGCTCTGGGCGATCAACTGCCGGTAGAACTCCCGTCTGCTGCCGAACTGGCTGACATGCCGGTGGAAGCCGTAGCGGCGCTAGAGGCGGAGATTATGGAGGCTGCCACCGAGATACCGGACAAGGCTGTGGCTGACTCGATGCCCGAGGCGGTTGCAGCCGACCCAACCGCGGTTCTGGAGGGGCAGTTTCAAGATGCCGATAGCTTCCATCAAGGCGCCGGCACTGCAACGATTTATGAGCTGCCGGATGGGGCCCATCTCTTGCGTTTTGAAGAGTTCTCTGTTACCAATGGCCCCGACCTGCACGTCATCCTCAGCAAGCATCCTAACCCGACCAGCCAGGCTGACATTGGTACGGACTACATCGATTTGGGATCCTTAAAAGGCAACCTCGGCAATCAAAACTACGAGATTCCGACTGGTGTTGATTTGAGCGAGTACCAGAGTATCGTCATCTACTGCAAACCATTCCACGTGGTGTTCTCGGTGGCAGCGTTGAGTTAGATCGTCTAAAATACAAGATCTGAAGTACGGAATTCATTCCGCACTTCAAACAGATGTAATGTTCAGGAGTTACAGCTATGTTTTTCAATCGCAAAGAACGCGCCGAAGCCGAAGCCAAGTATCGAGACCGGCTGCCGCCCGGTCAGACGGTCACGTTGAAATGGCCGGTGCTCCACTTTGGCAATGTGCCCAACTACGGAGATCTATCCACTTGGGACTTTTATATTTGGGGCAAAGTAGCCCGGCCTAAACGCTTTACCTGGACCGAGTTCAGCGCTCTGCCGACCAGGACGCAGGTCAGCGATATGCACTGCGTGACCCACTGGAGCAAATTCGACAGTACGTTTGAGGGCATTCCCATCGCCGAGGTGATGAAGTATGTCGAACTGCTACCGGAGGCCAGTCACGTTATGATCCACGCCGATCCTGGTTACACCACCAACTTGCCGCTGAAAGACTTTCTCGATGAGGATGTCATGTTTGTTTTGAAGTATGAAGGTCAACCTCTCGAACCGGATCACGGTTACCCGACCCGGCTGCTGGTGCCGAAACTCTACCTTTGGAAGAGCGCCAAGTGGGTGCGTGGGTTAGAGTTTATGAGCGGTGACCGGCCGGGCTTCTGGGAGCAGTACGGCTACCATATGCACGGTGATCCCTGGCAAGAGGAGCGCCACGGCACCTATGTGGTCGAGACGATGCAGAATGTGCGGGCTAATCAGTAGAAGACTCAACGGAGTGGCGTTGGGTTAGGATTAGATAACCTTTGCTTGCCTTTCTCGTGCCGATTTATGACATTATACCAAGCTGGTTTAAAGGTGGCTGTCAGGTCTTTTTTGGTGTCGTTTCAAACCACCGGCTAGCCACCGAGCAATTCATTGCAGGCCTGGCCGTCACCGTCTGGATCAAGTTCGTGTGGGTCGCGGCTGGGGCCGCCGGCCGCCAGAAAGACGGCTTGGGCTTCGGCCCAGGAGCCAAAATCCCCGCAGCTCAGTTTTGTACCAAAGGGATCGAGAGAGCCGTGGTAGTCAAAGGAGATTTCGAAGATACGGGGTGGAGTGGTCAGAATTGGCTCGTACGGCTTCAACTTCACCAAAGCCACATCCCACAAGAACTTGCCGGCCCCGCCGGCTTTAACGCCCGGGGCGTTGTGCAGAAACTTCAAAGCGTAGCTGCGAATCCCGGTTTCGGGGTTACAGCCTAAAAAGACGTCCTCGGCGTTTTTGGCCGCGTCCATCGCCCCCAGCGGCCCAAAGCCATCCCGGGCCGGCCAGATTCTGACTTCAAAACCATAGTCAGGCAGCGAGCCGCAGCGCTCCAGGGTGGTATCGCCCTGCCAGGCCCACTTGAATTCCAGTTCATTCATTTCCGAAGCGAGGACTGTCCCGGGATCAGGGGCGAGTAGGGTGATTATGCCAGACGGCAGCGATGGATCCGGCGGCGCAGCGGGCACGGTGGGCGGAGCGATTTCAGTAGTGACGGTGGAGCTAATCGGTGACGGCGAAACCACGGTCGGTCCGGCTAGATTAACGATCGGGCTAGGTACAGGCGTGGCGGTCGGTGGAACGGTGGGTGAAGGGGTGAGGGGAATGGTCAAAGAGGCGGGCTGCGCCAGATCGACCGTCTCCGTCAGGACCGGTGATGGTTCCAGCGTGGGCGTCGGCATCGGCGAGGGGGTGGGCGTGTTTGATGGAGGAGCGGTGGGGGTTAGTGTGGGGGTAGCCACTTTAACCGCCACTTCAAAGCTAATGACCGGTGCCGGGGTCGGGGTCGAGGCGCTGAAGAACGCAAGGCCCGGTCCGCTGCAAGCTGCTGAGAAGATAGCCGGTAGGATCATTAGGAAAGAAAGAAATTTGTGCGACATGGTTGTTACCAAACTTGGTTTGATTAGTCAACGACACTGATGACACAGACTCTCGGCCTTGATTGAGGCGTGACAGTGGTCCTCCTCATTTTCAACCCAGGCAAAACCGGCGCATTGAGCCAGGGCGCACAGACGGGCATAGCGCGTCTTGTCGATGGGCCAGGTGGTCAAGTCGACGGAGCGCCCCTCAAAATGAAGCGAGTATTTTAGGGTTTCATCGGTCTGGCTCAGGTCATGTTCCAGCAGCGAGTCATAAGCATCCGTGACCCGTAACTGCACTTCGCCGTTCCATTCCGCCAGGACCAGTTTGTTCAGCCGGTCCAAAGGCAACAGCATAGCCGGGTGCATCATAATATCTTCCCGGTCGAACGGCGGCTCTTCTTCCTTTTTAAAGACGATCATCGGATTCAATAGCCCGACCATCTGGCGAAAAGCGCAAGAGTCTCGTTCGATCCGGCAGATCATCGGGCCGGCGGCCTCGGTTTCGGTTTGGGTAAAGCTACCGCTGGCGGAAATGGTTTGGCCCGGCCAGAGATGGGAGACGAAGCAAGCACCGTCGCCGGCCGGGGTTGGGGTCAACGTTGGGGTTGGAGTCACGGTTGGGGTCGAGGTGGGAGTCAGGGTGGCGGTCGCTGTGGGCGAGGGCGTCGCCGTGGGTGCGCTGTCAGCGTAGACCGGGGCGCAGGCGCCAAGGAGGAGAAGAGTCAAGCCCCCAAAAAATCCGGTACAAGACTTAGGCATGTCATTCTGAAAGAAGTGAAGAATCTCTCGTATCGGTGTTGGCAAAGACCACTTCAGGGATTTTTCGCTCCTTCGTCGCTCAAAATGACATGATTGCGGATGTCTTGCTTCAGCAAAGTAGCTGGTTTGATTTTTCTTTGATTGGCCAGTTTTTAAAGAACCAGCGATCGAGTTGTTAATCATTTTTCTTTAACTTTGGAACCTTGTGCCGGCGCATCACCACCCCGACCCCAACCAACAGCAGTCCCAGCCCGCTGATCAACCAGGGCCGGTAGCGAAGATCAGCCCCGGACGGGGGCAGTCTGACCGGGGCCGCGGTGGGGCTGACGGGGACGACTACCGCCGGCGTTGGCGTAACGGTGGCCGTCGCGGTCGGCGAGGGGGTGCTGGTGGGCGGCGTCTGGCTATAAAAGCCCAGGTCGGCGGTGGCCGGGGTCCGCCCATCGACGTAGATCAGCAGCGGCTCCTGAGCCAGCGTGCCCTGGCCTTTTAGCTCCAGGACGGTCGTGTAAGTGCCGGCCGCCAGCCCGGTGATCGAGTAACTCCCATCCGTGTCGGTCCGCACAATCTGGCCATTGATCGATACTTCCAGCCCGGCGCCGGGCCGGCCAGTGCTGAGATCGGTGACCACGCCGCCGATGGCGCTGGAAACGGAATTTCCCCCACCACCGGATTTGTTTTCCTTGACCGGCGGGCGCGGGGACGGCTCTAACGGCGGGCTGGCGACCGAAGGGGCAATCACCGCCGACCAACTCAGCAAGATGACCGCGATCAAGCAGACCATGCCAAAGCCTATGATTGACTTGATGATCGTCCAGGGGGCCGGTCGCCCGGTCGAAGCGGGGGCGGGCGGGTTGGCCGGCTGCCAGGCGACGCCGTCGAAGAAGTACCATTCGCCACTCTGAGCGCTGACCGCCCAGCGGGGATGTTGTGGATCAGGCTGCTGCATTTCAGAACTCATCAGAGTTGCTCCTATTTACTCTGCTGGCCGGGCCGGGCGATCAGGCAGTGGGGGTGGAGCCTCCTGGCTGCTCGCCTCCAGCCCGCTGACCACCACCCCGGTGGGCAGGGTGTAAAGGTTGTTTTGCTCGTTCCACTCCGTGACCGCGCCGTTGGCCATGCCGGGGTTCCAGCTATCGACCAGCAGGTGCAAGGTGGTGGTCCCGGCGGCAAAGTGGCCCGGCCAAGATGAATGGTCCGATTTATAACTGCCGGGATTTGAACTGAGATTCACACTCTGACCCGGCCCCAGGCCGGTGACATACCAGGCCAGGCCGGAACAAGGTGACATCGCGCAAAGGTTATACCAGCTTTTGTTGACCACGGGAGTGGAGGCCGGGTTAATGTAAAAATCAACCCAGAAGCCGCTCACCGCTTCGTCACCATGGTTGGTCACTGTGACGTTGATCGTCACCGGCTGGCCGGCGCTGAAGCTTGGCCCGGCCGGGCTCAGGGTGAAGCTGCCGGTCAAATCATTCCCTAGTCTGGAAACCATGGGCAGGTAGACATTGAAAGTGGTATTGGCGTTGGGCCAGAAGCCGCTCTGCAACGTGTAGGGGCCGCTGCTCATATTACTGCTGGCATAGGGTTGGCCACTGCTACTTAAGAGGGTGTAAGGGCCGCCGGTAATAGGGGTTGCGCCGCCGCCATCAATCGTCCACCAGGTCAAATCGTACCCGCCACCAATTTGGGCCTGAACCCATGGTCCGCCTTTGATGATCAACAGCCCGGTCAGGATCGCCGCAGCCAGCAAGACGATGCGGCGAACAGGTCGCAGAGCAGGGATTTTTCTAAGCATCAGCTTCATGAAGGGTACATCCTTTTCCGGTTAATCAACAGGCTGACCAAAAGATCTTTGCATACATTTAGCCGTAGCAATATTACCCTCGTTGGAGGCGTTACTGCAGTCGCAGTACCAGGTTTGCGAGCCGAGGGGATAATTCTTTTCGATATCGTTCCCATTGCAATAACAACCACCACCGACCAGGTAAGCGGTATCCGGACAGGTGGCCCAAATTTGACCATCTTTCGGTTCACCGCCCGTATTGACATATGGAAACACCGCAATTTCAAGTGGAAAACCATAGTTGAGCGGCGCCCACTGGCTGCCATTAAACCACAAAATCTGCCGATTTTCGGGAGGGGTGTCGCTGACCGGCACGCCTTGCAGATGCGTGGCCTTTAAACCACTCTGAAAGTTGCCGGTCACATCGCCGCTGTAGGCCGTGCCGGGGGCCACATAGCGGTCGTTGTGGTCGTGGTCGCTGCGGACAGCGGTCTCGGCGCTGCCCGCGTTGCCGGTGGTGGTGCTGCTGTTGGCCTGCAAAAAATCAGCCGTAATCTTATCGCCGGTGACTCTTAAGCCGCTGCTGGCATAAGCGCTCAAGTCAGTGCCGGACCGGTAAATCCCGTAGCCGGGCGACAAATAGGCCGGGATATCATAGTTGCAGATCCAGGAGTAGCCGCCGTTTGACAGCAACCGGTAGCCGTCGACGCAGCCGTTCTGGGCCAGATCGATAAGCTGCACGCCACCGTCGGCAATCTTACCACCATCCACTGAACTGGTGGCCAGGCTCTCCTGGCTGACCGTGCCGTCGGCCAGTTTGGCGGCATTAACGCTGCTGTTGGCCAGATGACTGGTGGTAATGGCCTGCTCGCCGACCACTATGGTTACGCTGCCGGCTGTTCCCCCGCCGCTTAAGCCGGAGCCCGCCTGGATCGCGGTGAGGTCGCCCTGAGGAATAGGCTCACATTCAACCTCGCCGGTGGCCAGAATTTTGCGGATGGCCTGGCCACTGCCGCCGCACAGGGGCGAGTCGATCCGCTCTTGGGCGGCGTCAAAATCCGGCTCCAAGATAGGGTTGCCCAGGGCGTCGGTCCGGGTTACTTTCAGGCCGTCGCTGCCCTGGTAATAGGCGCTTTGGGTCAGGCAAACGACCGTGCCGTCGGCGTTGATGGCCTGGACTGTCTGGCCCGGCGGGCAACTACCGGCAATGCGCTCTTGCAGGTTGGTTGGGTTAATCAGGGTCGGGGTAATTACGCTGAATTGATTATTGTTTAGACTCAAACCGGGACCGTTGGTGTAGAGGCCTTCATCGTCAACCTGGTCGGCGAAGCTGGCCGGCACGTTGGTGAGTTGCGGCCAGTTCACCCGCCCGCTATCGGCGGCGTAGATGGCGTAGGGAATGGCGTTGAGCTTGGCCCGACTGCCGAGGCCGGTATACGGGCCGGCTCCGCCATTGGCCGGGCAGTTGACCTCAATTGCCAGGTAGCGCGGCTCCGCGCTAAAGACAGGACCAAAGTCGAGGTCGGCGGCAAAGTAGCCATCTTGGACCGTCACATTGGTGACGGTTTGGGGGTTGCCCAGCCGGGTTCCGCCGGGCAAGTCAGCATCATATAGGCTAAAGCGAAAATCGCAGGCGCCGGTCACATATTCGTCGCCGCCCGCCAGCCGCAGCCTGCCTTGAAAAGAAAAGCCGTGATCGACCGGCTCCTGGGCCGCGGCCGGTAACCGGATTGAGATGAAACTGAGGGCGGCGACCAACGTCGCGCTCAGGCCAAGCACGGCGCTCAGCTTGAGCGCTCGCCGTTGATTTATGCCGGTTCTTTTCATTGATATGTACTCCTAGCGCGGACAAGCCGCAAGTAACTCGGAAAATTCAACCCAAGGCCCTAAGATGCAAGCGGTGCCTCAATTTGAGCCGTAGGTCGTTTTCAAGCAGATCGCGTAGGCTTTATAATCGGAGTCGCTTCCATTACAATTACAGTACCAACTGTCGCTGCCCGGCGGAAAAGAGTCTTCAATCTCTGTGCCCACGCCACAGTTACAGCCGCCGGCCACCAACTGCGTGTTCGGGTCCTGCGGGCAAGAGACAGTGACTACCCCTTGGCTGTCGCTGGGTGAGGTTGACTCGACAATTTGTACGTCAATCGAAAAGGGAAAGCCGTAACTGGCCGGCTGCCACTCGCCGCCCACAAAGCGGAGCGCTGGTTTGTCAGGACTTGGGCTGGACGTGCCCACATCACGGCCTTGTATCCCGACGACTCTTAAACCGTCTTGCTGGTTACCGGTCACGTCTTTAATAGCCAAGTTGGTGTCCGGTTTGATGTAGAGCGAGTCGTGGTGGTGATCGCTACGCGCCGGGCGGTTGTTGTAACCGGCCTCCGAGCCGGTAGCTAGGTAGTCTACAGTCAGGATCGATCCGGTGGCAATGCCTTCCCCGGTTGTAATCGAAACAACGCCGTTGTTGATCACAATCCCCGGTCCGGCGCTGAGATTATGAGAAATATTATCGGCGCATTCCCAGGCTAGAGATACAGCGTTCCATTTCATCATCTGGCCCGAGTTACAATTCATGCCAAAATCGGCAAAGCTGACCGAGCGGTCTTCGATTTTGGCCGAAGTGACCGCCCCGGCGACGATTTGGCTTTTGCCCACCGCGCCGGCCGCCAGTTTATCAGCCGTGATAGCATTGTCGGCCAGCATGGTGGTAGCAATCCCGCCACTGCTAACCGAGACGGTAACCACGCCGCTGCTGCCACCGCCGGTTCCGCCGCT
>CALMIS010000179.1 GCA_937864185.1 uncultured Chloroflexota bacterium | reverse complement strand
CGGCCGACCGGCATGGCTGGACTCGCTTTGTCTCGATGCAAAACCATTATAATTTGGTCTACCGGGAAGAGGAGCGCGAAATGATCCCGCTCTGCCGGACCGAGGGGGTCGGTCTCATCCCCTGGAGTCCGCTGGCGCGGGGCCTCTTGGCCGGGACGCGCCCGCGCGGCCAGCTCGATCAAGGCACCACCCGGGCTCAAAGTGACAACATCGCCCACGGTTTTTACTGCGCGGATGATTTCGATGTCGTTGATCGCGTGGTCGAAGTGGCAGGCCAAAAAGGGGTCAAACCGGCTCAGGTCGCCCTGGCCTGGCTCTTGCACCAACCCGGCCTGACCGCGCCGATCATTGGCGCCAGCAAGCTGATCCATCTGGAAGACGCGGTGGCCGCTGTGGAGATCAGCCTCAGCGCTGACGAATGCGCCTATCTCGAAGCGCCGTACCGGCCGCACTCGATTTTAGGCCATTCCTAAGCCGGTCATCCCGTTCAACAGACTCTGATCCGGTCAGCTGTGACGAGAAAAACGTTCCACCTCAACGATTCTGCCTGGCAGTTTGGCCCCGTTTCGCCGCGCCCTTTCACGGCGGCCAATGTCAATGACCTGAGCCAGGTGCGGAACTGGCGACCGGCCACGGTCCCCGGTAACGTCCGCAGCGATCTGCTGGCGCTTGGCCAAATCGCTGATCCCTTCGTCGCCGAGAACTACCGGGACAGCTTGTGGGTGGAAGCGGTCGATTGGTGGTATCGCCGCGACCTTGAGTTCGAACCGCTCGCCGCGAATCAGCAGGCCTTTCTCAGCTTCGACGGCATCGACTATCTGGCCGCGGTCTTTCTCAACGGCCGGGAGTTGGCTCGCTACGAGGGGATGTTCAGCCGGCGATGCCTTGACCTGACCGGCTCCCTGCAAAGCGGTCACCGTAGCCTGGCCGTCCGGCTGTGGGGCTCGAACGCGCTGCCGCGCCGGCGCCTTACCCTGACGCAGCGCGCCTGGCAGGGTTTGGCCGGTCGTTTCTATCGCAGTTGGGCCGGAATTTACCCCGATCGATCGGCCACGCTCAAGAGCCAGATGTCTTTTGGCTGGGACTTTGCCCCCCCGATTCGAGCAATGGGCCTTTGGGACGAGGCGCGGCTGGTCATCACCGGACCGGTTGCCATTCTAGACGCCAGCGCCATCAGCCGGGTAGAGACAACCACCTCCGCCCTTGTCTCGATTCTGCTCAGCCTGAAGGCGTTAGTCGCCGGTCGGGCCGCTGTGAGCGTGACTATTGAGCCGGCTAACTTCACGGGGCCGGCTCAACGCTCTCAGTTTCAGCTCGATGTGTCCCACGGTCACTCCGAGCATCGGCTGGACTGCCACCTGAGCGATGTCCGGCTGTGGCAGCCCTGGGATCGGGGCTTGCCCCATCTCTACCGGGTGACTGTTCGCGTCAGTCCGTCAACCGGGCCGGCCGATGAAGTGACCTTTCGCACCGGGGTCCGGACGGTTGAAGTCGGACTGCCGGCCGCCGTTTCTTTTTCTCAGGCCTCCGCGCTTCAACCGCTGCCGCCGTGGCAGTTCAGGCTCAACGGCCAGCGTGAATTTATCCGCGGTCTCAACTGGGTGCCGGCTGACAGCTTGCCCGGTCGCCTGCGCCGGGCCGATTATGAGCAGCTATTAGGGCTGGCCCGGGACAGCGGCGCCAATCTTCTGCGCGTCTGGGGCGGCGGTCTCCGCGAGAAACCAGCCTTTTACGATCTGTGCGATGAGCTAGGCCTGCTGGTCTGGCAAGAGTTCCCGTTCGCCTGTATGTTTTTGGGCAGCTATCCGCGCCAGAGCAATTATCTGGCTCTAGTTGAGGCCGAGGCCGGCGCGATTGTCCGGCAGACGCGCCACCACCCCTCCCTGGTCGTCTGGTGTGGCGGCAACGAGTTCAGCCGTTGGCGTAACCGGCCCTTGCTCAAGACCCTCCAAGGTCTGGTCCAACAACTCGACGGGACCCGGCCCTTCATCCCCGCTTCCCCCGGTCCGGGTGACGCTCATAATTGGGACGTCTGGCACGGCGACGCCCCGCTGCCAGCTTATCAACACGAGACGGCGCCATTTGTCAGCGAGTTTGGTCTGCAAGCGCTGCCGTCACTCGATACCCTCCAGGCAATTCTGGCTGATCCGTCAGATCCCCGGCAGTGGTCAAGCCACCAGGCTGATCTAAAGAAACTTAGTCGCTACGCGGCCCCGTTTTTAGCCAATACGCTCACCCCATCTCTCAATCTGCCCAGTTCCAACCTCCCGGCCGTCATCTCAGCCAGCCAACGGGCCCAGGCCACCGGCCTCCAACTCCTGATCGAGCGTATGCGTCGCCGCAAAGGCCAGGCCGGTGGCTTGTGCCTGTGGCAGTTCAACGAACCGTGGCCGGCCGTCAGTTGGGCCATCGTCGACTACTTCCGCCGGCCCAAGCTCGCTTACGAGCGGCTCAAGACCTGGTACGCGCCGCTCCTGGTTTGTCTCGATGGCCCGCCCCAGCGGGCCTGGCAAGCGGGAGATGAGTTCGAGGCCACAATTTGGGCCATCAACGACAGCCTCGCTGTCTACAGCGCTTGCCGGCTACGGGTCGAGCTGGATCATCGTCTCATCCACGAGCAAGCGCTCGAGATTGAGCCTGATAGCGCTCGGCCGGTGGGTAGCATTCGCCAGCGTTTGACCAGCCGGCCTCACCAGGTTGACCTTCGCCTCAGCTTCGAGGGCCGGCTTCTGTGCCATAATTTCTATGCGTTGGACTGGGTTGACTTCAATTCGGGGAGTCGGTTGCTGTGGCTTAAGCGTCGAATCGCTGAATTAGTCTTGCGATGATCGCTTACTGGCTATTCAACGTCAGTGAGAAACCGCAGTGTATTGGCTGCTGCTTCGGCGGATAAAGTTTGGAGCAGATGAAGCGTCTGTTTTAACAGTGAGCCTTTGGAGATTTGCGGGGAAACAATAATTCCGGCGTGAGGACGCTCTTCGAAGAAATAGAGGGTAGCCAGGGGTACAAAATCTTTGGTGTTGTGAGTCAGTATTGCCCGACCCGACCGGGCTGCGTAAGCTAACTGTTCTGAGTCGGGCAATCCTTCACGGCCAAGTTCGCCGACGTGAACCACGTCGAAGCTTTCATCGCGTAGAGTTGGAGCCAGTTTACCCCATACGTCTTCATCGAGGAGTAGTTTAAGCTGGCTCATCCGGGTTATAAGAGGTTCGGGCTTCACGGATAACTGCGGGTTCTGCCTTATGGCCCATCAATTTTTCATAGGCCTCTGGCCCCAACTTCCTAAAAAGTTGAGCCTTAGCGGCCTGAGGTTGAGAATCCGCCAAAATGGTATCGATGCTATCCGGGTACTGAGCGTAGTAATTGAGAGCAGCCTGCACCTGAGTTGTTGCCAATTGGGGGAGCAACTCCTGGCCGATTTCTTGAACATCGTATCCGGCCTTGGAAAAGCCAACCACCGTGTACACGTCGATAGCCGTCCCTCGCAGGCCAACTCGTCGACCCCCGGGTCCCTCTCGCCATTCTAGTTCGGGAAATTTTTCCAGCCTGCCTACAGTCTTAAGCATGGTTTGCCTCATTCCTCTGGCGCGAGTATACCATGCTAATAAATCAACGTCAATGCCTCGTTTGGGCAGCCAGTAGGTTAAAGGCTGGATATATGCTATAATAAAAAATGAGGTTGATAAATTGACCTTGAGACGATATGGAGTAATCCCAGGTGAATTTCAAGCTTAAACCTCAGGTCCTGTTGCTCATCATCTTGAGCCTGCTCTATCTCAACATCAAGCCTTATCCAGCGCTGGCTCAGGATAAAACGCTCGTTTGGGAGCGATACGATGTCAATATCGCCGTTCAGACCAACGGCGATCTGCTGGTTGAGGAGATCCAGGAGATTAGCTTTACCAGCGGCAGCTTTAGCTTTGGTTTTGCGGCCATTCCGCTGGATCGGGTCGAGCGCATTGCCGACGTCCGCGTCGCCGAGCTGATCAATGGCCAAGAACGGTCCTACACCGCCAATTCCAGCCAACCGTATGGCTTTACCACGACGCGTATCGATGACAATTTAGAAATCACCTGGTACTTTCCGCCAACGGCCAATACGACTCATACCTATATTTTGCGCTATCGCGTCATCGGTGGGCTGCGGATTTATGAGGGGGGTGACCAGGTCTGGTGGAAAGCTATCCCGCCGGATCACAACTTTGCCATCAACAGCGCGACTGTCACCGTCACCCCACCGGGCATATTTGCCAAAGATCAAATGGTGGTCGAAGCCTACGGTGCGCCACTCAGCGGCAATCCCAGCTACACCGATCGGGGCCAGGTTGTTTTTCAAGCTCAGGACATTCCCCCGGATCAAGAGCTGGAGGTGCGCGTTCAATTTCCGCACGGCGTGGTCCAGGCCGCTCCGCCTGACTGGCAAGCCGCCGCGGATCGAGTTCAAAGTTTGGGGCCGGTGGTCCAGCTTTTGGCCGGTGCCCTGGGCCTCTTCTTCCTGGTCGGTGGGCCGGTGGGTGTCTATATTCTCTGGTATCTGCGCGGTCGAGACGAACCTTCGTCCCTCGGCGTCAACTACATGAGCGAACCGCCCAGCGATTTGCCGGCCGCGGTTGCCGGCACGCTGCTCGATGAGCGAGCCGATGTGAAGGACATTATCGCCTCGCTGTTGGATCTGGCCCAACGCGGCGCAATCCGGATGCAAGAAGAGACATCCCCCGGTGTTCTCGGTCTGGTCACCAATCGAGAATTTGTTTTCCATCTGGTGGATCCGGGCCAGGCCACGTATCCCCACGAAAAGCGCCTGCTCGAGCGTCTCTTCGGCAAAAACTACGAGCGCAAAACCCGGCGGCTAGATGAGCTGCGCAATAGCTTCTACGCCACCATCCCGGTCTTGCAGCGCATGCTCTACGATGAAGTAATCGAGCAGGGATACTTTAACCAAAGTCCGGAACAGGTCCGCAGTCGCTGGCAAGGGCTGGCCTTTCTCGGTTTGTTGGTTGCTGCCGGCGCGGGCGTCTGTCTGTTTGTCCTATTTGCCGCGGATTACAGCCTGGTGGTGATTTGTCCGGCCGTCGGGTTGTTGATCGGCATGCTCTCGCTGTTGGTGGTTAGTCACCATATGCCGCGCAAAACGGCAACCGGCACGGAAGAGGCCGCTAAGTGGCGGGCCTTTAGAAGATATCTGCAAAATATTGAAGCTTACAGCGACCTGGAGAGTATCAAGGATAAGTTTGCCCAATATCTCCCTTACGCGACCGCATTTGGCTTGGAGCAACGCTTCATTAGAACCTTCTCTGCTCTCGACACACCGGCGCCCACATGGTGGGGCCCAGTACTGCCTTATCCTTATGGTGGTTATTATGGAGGCGGAGGGGTCCGCCCTCCGGTAGGCAGCCCAACCGGCGGCCCGCCCGGCCCACTGGCCGGCGAGTCGAGCGGGTTGCCTTCACTGTCCGGTGCCAGTGAAAGCCTGGGATCATCGCTTGCCGGTATGAGTAGCGGTTTGGGCTCGCTCTTGAGTTCGGCCAGTAGTACGCTGACCAGCCAGCCTCAACCTCAGCCCTCCTCCTCGGGTGGCTGGGGCGGTGGTGGCTTTAGCGGCGGCGGCGGTGGCGGCGGTGGTGGCGGCGGTGGCGGGTCGCGCGGCTTCGGCTGAGCGTCAAGAGGAGTTTATGGCAAATAACGCAAAGGCGATTGGCGCCATTCTTATTGTAGTTGGCGTCCTTATCTTTTTAGGCGGCGCTGTTCTTTCGGTCGCAACCAGCTTAAGCGCGGCTGACGGCTCGGCGAGCGGCGCTGTCTTGGGGACGATCATCGCCCTCTTTATCTCTCTGCCCGTCGTCGGCGGGGGGATGTTTATGGTCGCCAAAGGCCGAGCCGAAGCTGCGCAGCAGGCTGACCAGAGCCGGCTCCGCAAAATTTTGGATATGGTTAAAACTCGGGGCCAGGTTGATTTGAGCGCCTTGGTCATCGAACTCGGCAGCACTACGGACCAGATCCACGAAGATGTTTATAAACTGGTCGGTATGGGGCTTTTCACCGGCTACATCAATTGGAACAAAGGTGTTCTCTACTCCCAAGAAGCATCAAAATTAAAAGAAAGTAACACCTGCCCTAACTGTAACGGTCAGTTAGAGCTAGGTGGGAAAGGGGTCATTACCTGTCCGTACTGCGGCACAGAAATCTTCTTGTAAAAATTTGACCCCTAACTCTTCATCGGATCATCACCTTGAAAAAGCTCATTCCCACTTTTATCCTCATTGTCTGGTTGGCAACCGCCTGCCAGTGGACCAAAATCTCATCATTCCCCACGCCTACTCCCGCTGGATCGACGCTTCCGTCGTCGGCTGGGGCTGCCCAGAGCGACAGCCAGTCCTCGGGGTCATCGCTGCCCGGCACACCATTGCCCACGGCTACGCCCCGCCCCACTCCGGAAGCCGGGGGCGTGGCCACCCTAGGCCTGATCGGCCAACCGGAGAGCTTGAATCCGCTGCTTGATGACTCGTCTGCAATGCGGGAGCTAACCCCGCTGCTCTTTGACACCCTGCTGCGAGTCGATCCCCAGACCGCCGAACTCCAACCCGGCTTGGCCGAAAGCTGGGACTTTTCGATGTCAGGCCGGCACCTTAGTTTGCATCTGCCGGCCGGTTTGCGCTGGAGTAACGGCACGCCGCTCACGGCCGAGTCACTGAAGCAAAGTTTGGAAGCAACCCGCCACCCGGCCTTACTGGCTTTCAGCCAGATCACCGTGCCGGATGACCACACGCTGAAGCTGACCTTTACCCGGGTCGATTGTAGCGCGGTTACGGCCCTGGCCCAGGTGCCGCTCATCCCGGCCAGCCAGGATCTCGATGAGCAGCCCCTGGGCAGTGGTCCCTTTCGAGCCGTTAACCGCTACACTCAAGCCGGCGAGCTGACCCTGACCCGCAATCCCTACTATCACGGTGCGCCGGCTTATCTCGATGAACTACACCTGCGCTTCTTTCCAGACTCCGCCGCTGCCGAGATCGCCCTCAATGAAGGTCAGTTTGACGCGGTGGGCCCGTTTGATCCGTTTGTAAGCAATCCCGCTCCCAACGAACTGCTTCTCCTCGCCTACCCGGAGGCGCGCGTTTATTTCATGGCTCTGAACTTCGCTCCCCGAAACGAAACACCCCTTTCGTTGCCGGTGCGCCGGGCGCTCACTCTGGCGCTCGACCGCGAGGCCATCCTGACTGAAGCCCTGGGCGACGATGGCCAACTGACCGCCGGCTCATTGCTGCCGGAGCATTGGGCCAACCCGGCAGACTTAGCGATTCCCGCCTATGATCCTGAACAGGCTCGCCGCCTGCTGGCCCAGGCTGGCCTGAGAGATAGTGACTTGGATGGTTGGCTCGACCGCGATGGGCAACGGCTGGAACTTCAACTCCGGCTCAACGGCGAAAACTCGTTGCATCAAAACCTGGGCTGGCTCATCAGCAGCTACTACCGAGACTTGGGCCTTTATGTCCGGACCTCAAGTGGCGCAGCGGAAAGTGTTATCGATGATCTCTTCACCCACGATTTTGAGTTGGCCCTCTTCAGTTGGCCCATCCTGCCCGATCCTGACCAGCGTCTTTTCTGGCACTCCACCGAGAATCGGGAGGGTGAGGGGCTAAATTTTGTTTCTTACCGCAACCCTGAACTGGATCGGCTCCTCGATCGCGGGGCCAACTTGCCGGGGTGTCGCGGCGAACAACGGGCTGAGCTGTATACCCAAGTTCAGCAGGCCCTTAACCGAGATCGACCGGTGGATTTCTTGTTGATTCCCAACCGCCACCTCTTTGTCGCTCAGAGGCTGATGGGCTTAGAGCCGGGGCCGTTTGCGCCGCTCACCTGGAATGCATCTCAGTGGCACGTGCAGCGAGAACCATGAAAGAGCCCTTTTTTCGAGCCGTCTACAATCCAAAATTGTTAAGAAAGATGGCCCAACATTTTGGGCCGGTGCTCTATCACCACGTAGAGATGACGGTCTCGAGTCTGATTTTGCGCCAAATGATGGATAAAGCCGAGGGCAAGAAAAAACCTCGCCGGGGCGAGGTCGTTATGGTTATTCCTAACCAGGCGGGCGAGTTTTGGCTGCACACCAAAGACTTTTACCCTACCGGTGTTTATCGTTTAATGAGCGGCGGTCTCGAGGCGGGCGAAAACCCACTTGAGGCGTTGCGCCGAGAAGCTTTAGAAGAAACCGGCTTTCGCGTTAAAGTCGAACGCTGTCTGGCCGTGGTTACCTATCGCTTAATCAGCCAGGATTTAACCATCCCGTTTGTTTCCTACGTTCTACTCACCAGCTCTGGTCAAAGCGAGCCCCATCCGACCGATTCCAGCGAAATGATCAGCCACTTTCAGGCCGTATCGCTCGCCGGTCTGCTTGATACAGCCCGCCAGCTACGCCAGTTGGACGGCGATTTTGCCGACTGGGGCACCTTTCGGGCCGTAGCCCACGAGTTAGCCGTTACGGCTCTGCAAAGTTATATCAAGTAAGCTAAGCCAACCATCACCACAAACATTACCACCGCCACCAGCAAGATCGACCGCATTTCCCGATAGACATAGAAGTATTCTTCCCCAAAATTTACCGTCTTCCGTCCCGGGCCACGAGGCGCGTCGGCGGCTGGGGCGCTTGCCTCCGTTTCGGTTAGTGCTACGATTTGATCGGTGGCGGCTGGTTGAGACAGCTTTTCGGACTGCTGCCGGCGTACCCGGCGAGATTTAGACTTGGCCATCACAAAATCCTTATGTTGTTCTAAAATCACGGGATCTACTCAAACAAAAACTCACCGTGCTCTCGGTGAGTTTTATTTGAGCAATTTGAAATTATAGCACTCCGGACTTATTCAGCCAACTCTCCAATGACCACCAACCGGTGCGTATTAACCAGGTAGGGATAACAGGTTTGCAGGGTCGCCACCGGCTCGGTGGTTGGCAGCATGACTTCCACCTCGGTCGGCTTGATAATGCGTCGCTCTTTAACTACATAGCGGAACTTTTCCTGTCCGGCATAAACAAAGTACTCGTCGCCAACCTCCAACTCTTCCAGATACCGGAAGATCTCACCGTAGATGTCGTTATGAGCCGCCAGATACATATTGCCTCGCTCACCGGGGTGCGCGCTGTTCGGCAAATGGCCGACGCCTTTTTTCAAGTCTTCCCAACCCACCCCGTTGACAATAGGCGCATCAACCCCGATCTTAGGAATGACCAGGCGTGTTGGCGCGTTAGCGCTTTGCTGCTCAATCTCAATGGCGCCGGCGCTGGTAGATGATCGAGACTGGACCCACTGTTGCAGATGAAGCGGCACATCCGGGACCGCCCCGCCGGGTGAGGTGGGGGCGCTGTGGCCGCCGGGTAACACTTTCAACGAGATGGCGGGCTCAGGCGTTGGAGTCGGTGCGGCCTGTTGGGCTACCGCCTGCTGCTGGGCCAATGAGACTTCGTCGTTTAACTCGCGGAGATTGAAGTAAGAAGCAATAAGCACGCCGACCAGGCCAGCCACCGCTACGATTTCCAAACCCAACAGCAGCATATCGGTTATTTTTTTCTGACGAGGCTTTTCGGGGGGCATGGCCGATGGCGTTACCGGTTGAACCTCTGACTTGGACGGCGGGGTGACCTGAGCTTGCAGGAGCTGGTCAAGGGCCTGGTTAACCCCGTTTAGCGCCTGATTTCGACTGTAGCCTTCTTTAGATAGCCGTTGAAATCGTTCCAGGCGCGCCTGACGTCGTTTAAGTAGGAGCGCTTTTTCCAACTCCTCAACACTCAGGTCATCGACCTTGCGCTTTTTGATCATCACTCCATCCTTTGACATAACGACAAGACATAACCATTGTAGAGTTGAGGAGTCGTTTTGTCAAATTAAGAGCGCGTTGACGAATAAGATCTACATTTAGTGCTGTCTTAGGAAAGGAACACTATATATTGAGGTATATCCGGATAGAGCGGTGATGGGGAATAAGCCACTCTTTTCAGGGAACGCCTTCAGCCTCGTTCCCATCCAGCCTTATGGGCTACTTATTTCGATCGAAGGCGCTGCACAATTTGCCCGAGCAGACTTATCTCCGGCATTCGGAAGAGAAGGGCCATAGTAAAGTAAACACCTCCTCCCAAACCAATAAGCAGAGCAATTTGCCCGGCCCGACCGGCAAAGCCGCTGCTGTCCCACCACTGCGGCGCCGTGAGCACTCCCCACCACAGTCCCAGCCCCATGACGATAGCACTCAGCACAGATTTAAGCCCGGTCAGCCCAAGCCGGTGGCCCCGTAACGACCCCAAACGATTGACTAGCCAGAGCATCACTAAAGCGTGACCGGTTAGTTGTACACTATTGGCTAGAACCAGGTCGGTCATTTGCAGAGGCCGGAAGAGGGTTGGTAGCAGCGCGGCAACCAGGTAAAAGCCGACCCCCAGAAGTCCTACCAGTGCCGGAGTTAAAGTGTTCTGGCGAGCGTAGTAAGCAAAAATCAGGGGTTGGTCAATGGCGGCGAAGGTCAGTCCGAACAGATAGTAACGTAGGGCCAAAGCCGTCTGTTGAGTGTCAAAAGGGCCAAACTCGCCGCGTTCAAAAAGGAGGGCCACGACGGGATCAGCCAGAACAAACAGGGCTACCGTAGCTGGAATAATCAACAGTAGCACCAAGCGCAGGCCCAAGGTTAGGGTGGACATAAACTCGTTTGCCGCTCGATCATTACCTTCGCTAACACTTAAAGCTAAACGGGAGAGCGTGGGCAAGATCGCTAACGAAATTGCTGCTGAGACAAGCCCCAATGGGAACTGGATAATCGTAGTCGCAAACTGCATCCAGGCAATACTCTGCTCTCCAGTGGTCGAAGCCAGTGAGCGGTCGATGACGATGGCCACCTGGCTGATGACTAATCCTAGTACAATAGGCCAGGTCAGCCGGCCGATTTGGCGTAAAGCCGGATGCTTAAGATCCAGGCTAAAACGCAGGTGGGCATCGCGTAGGCCGGGGAGCTGCAACCCAACTTGCCCCACTGCTCCAAGCAGTAAGCCGTAAGCCAGGACCTCAATACCCCAGTCGAATAGGCTGACTCCGCCGACGGCGACAATCACAATGATCGCATTAAAGGTGGTGGCCGTAAATGCGGGCAGCGTAAAGCGCCGCAGCGCGTGAAGCAGACCGGTCAGAATGCCAGACACACTAAGAAAGAAGACTGCCGGCGTGGTCAACCTTAGTAAGTAAGTAGTCGTTGCCAGCAACTCATCGTCAAACCCGGCGGCCATCAGGGCCGCAATCCGCGGGGCAGCTAATTCAATCAGGACCACGACCAGACTCAAACCCAGCGTCGCTAGGCTGAGGATGAGACTGGCGAGGTGCCACAACGCATTGCGATCACGCTCGGCTTGCTCGGAGAATACGGGCACCAAGGCGCTGCTAACCATCCCGCCGATCAATAGATCGTAGAGCATCGTCGGGATAATTTGAGCGATACGAAAGGCGGAGACCAGACCGGTTGCCCCGAAGAGAGAAGCGATCACCGTTTCTCGTACCAGTCCTAGAAGGCGGCTAACCACATTGCCGGTCGCAATAAGCGAAGCCGCGCGGACTACGCCGGCGGCTTCGGTCTTTGACACGGTTTGGGTTGGTTCCGGGGCGGTCATCTTCTTACAACCCGCGGATATCGGCCAGTTCCTCAAACAGTTCGATTTCTTCTTCGGTCAAATTTTCGGGGACGGTAATCATTACTTTACAGTAAAGGTCGCCGCGCTCCTCCGGATTTTGAAGCTTCGGCATCCCTTGCCCCTTAATCCGGAAGACCTTGCCGGATTGAGTTTCGGGCGGAATGCGGAGTTTTATCTTGCCGCGCAGTGTCGGCACAATGACTTCGCCGCCGAGGACGGCCGTATAGACGTTAACTGGTAATTCCAGGTGAATATCATCTCCGATGCGTTCAAAGGCCGGATCGGAGGTGATGGCAATTTCCAGGTACAGATCACCTTTGGGTGCACCGGTGCTGCCTTCGGCGCCCTCACCCCGCACCCGAATCTTGGTCCCCGATTGGGCACCACGCGGGATTTTGACCTCCAGCTTTCGGTGACCGAGACGCAAAATGCGACTCGTGCCGGTGAACGCTTCTTGCAGCGAAATCTCGACGGTTTGGGTGATGTCCTCACCCTTTCGCAGCTCTTCTTCTAATTGCCCAACCTCGTTGGTGACGGCTGGAGATTTGTTCTCGTCGCTTTCCGTCGGCTCGGTTGATCCTTCATCCACTGGGACAGGGTTAGGCTGAGGCGATTCTTCTTCCAGTTGGGAAGCTGTAACGCCATCAAAAAAAGCATAGTAAAAGTCAGAAAAGCTGCGATCGCCCGCGTCTCTGCGCTGACCAACCACTGTCTCCAAGTTTAAGTCTGTTCCATCGACAATCTCATCGCCGGCAAACCACTCGTTCCAATCAAAGTCCGTTGTCAGGCCGGTGGATTGATGAAAATCCCACTTGGCGGTTAAAGCGTCATACTTGGTCCGTGCCGCGGAATTGGTCAGCACCCGATGAGCTTCGGAAATATCTCGGTAGCGTTCCTCGGCTACTCGGTCACCGGGGTTAACATCCGGATGGAAGCGACGGGCTAATTTACGATAAGCCTTCTCAATCTCTTCATTGCTGGTATCTCTCTCGATGTCCAGAACTTTGTAATAGTCTCTGTAGTCCATTTTAACTATCCCTGAGAGGATTAAGTACCCCTCATAACCTTTGCGCATAGATTAAACTGAATGTCATCCCGCTATCGATCAGTTTTTCGGGGCGTCCCGGTCCCCACTCATCGATACGGCTTGACAACTATTGTGGCGAAAAATTATATTACCAAAGTTGGTTTGCAACAAAAAACCCCGTCTGTTCGACGGGGTTTCCTGTTGCATTTTCTGCCCAAACGTTTGAGTAAAATTTTGGAGGGAGTTCTTAATTATTCTGCTTTACCGAGTGTCAGGACTAATCCGGCTGCTTAGTAGCAGTTGGAATGGTAGCCACAGGTGTAGCTATACTGCTTATGAGGATAGTAGGATCCGTAGTAGTAGCCGGTGTAGTCATAGCCGTAGTAGCTACAGTCATCGCCGCACTGGCCCGGTTTTCGGTCCCAGCCCATGTTGTCGTGCCCCATCGGCTTTTCTGGGCGCCAGCTCATGTTGTCGTGCCCCATCGGCTTTTCTGGGCGCCAACCCATGTTGTCGTGCCCCATCGGCTTTTCTGGGCGCCAGCTCATATCGTCATAACCACAGTCATAGTCGCAACCACCACCCCACGGATAGCCGGGGCCGTCGGTCGGAATGTATAGTACTTGACCGGCATAGATGTGGTTGGGATTATTGAGGCCATTGACGTGGGCCAGGTAATACGGATCCTTGTCAAATTGGCGCCCTATGCTGAACATAGTGTCGCCATACATTACAACGTAACAGCCATTGTAACAGTCGTAGCCACCGGCTGAGGCTGTAGAGTTAACCCCAAACCAGAGTGCCATCACAAGGACGGCCAAAGTTAAGATTTTTTTCATAGTTCTCTCCTACCTGAAAGATTGGATAGATTAATAGTTCCCATAAAGTGACTCCCTCCATCAACCAGAAGGTCATCCCCATAACCTTTAGGTTGAAAAGCCAACTTGACGTAGTAACTGACGTTTGTATCACTATGTCAAGCCTTTATGGAAAGTCTTTATGTTAAAAACAATTATATCGAAACTTTTATTTATTTGCAACGTTTGATTAACATAATAGAGGTACTTAATTTGCCATAATCTGGGCAACTAGGTGGGATCTATGAGAATTCGTGAAATTTTTAAGATGAATTCTTCAAAAAAGTCTTTTTCCGATAGCTCTCTACTAAAGCGTGGTGAGTAGATAGATTTGAGCAAAAAGAGGTTCAGGAGCACACTTTTTGTCACTATAACAAAGAAGGAGTGCTCAATGAACCTCGAGAAGATATTTCGTCTCAATCCTGAGTATCTGGCAAGAGGGCAAGTTTGCCGTGGCAATGTGGAAGTCCATAGTCTGTAAGAAAAAGGTGTTACTGTGCGGTCTGGGCCAAGACGTTCAGTGTAACCAAAGGCAGCCTCTTCTATCGGTTGAAAACAGAGCCGCAGACGGTGGCTTTGGTCCTGACCTTGTTGGCCTATGGCTGTCCGGTGCAGGCCATTGTGGTGGTCGTTGGTTTCGATGAGCGGACGGTCAAAGCGTGGTGGCGACGAGCCGGAGGGCATTGCCAAGGGGGCCATCATCAGTAGGCCCGAGCCAACTGGACCTGCCCTGGCGATGATGGTGCCGAGCCGGTTGTGGTTGGGTGGGGCCATCAGTCCCAAGCGGGACTTGAGCCTGATCCAAGCCTTGGTTGAACAAGTGCGGGCCATCGCTTTGGGTCGCCCGCTGTTGGTGGCGGTCGATAGCTTGGCCAGTTATGTGACTGCTTTCCAGCAGTCTTTTCGTACTCCTTTGCCCCGTCACGGTCAGCCCGGGCGCTGTCGCTTGCGAGCATGGTCGGAACCGGCTATCGTCTAGGTCATCAAACATCGAGCTGACGACCAGTTGTCGATTGCCCGCCGCATCGTGCCGGGCACAACCGAGCAAGTCACCCAGCTGTTGCGGGTCAGCTAGGGGGGCAGATCAACACCGCTTTCATCGAACGGCTCAACGCCACCTTCCGGCAACGCCTGCCCTGGTTGACCCACCGCTGTCGCCATCTGGCTCGTCAGCCGGAAACCTTGTAGACCAGCATGTCTATCTTGGGTTGATACTGTTGGCGAATTCATAATTTCATACTATGTTTGCACATTTCTAACTGAATAGTAAAGGCATGGCCTCTGCCGTGGA
>CALMIS010000178.1 GCA_937864185.1 uncultured Chloroflexota bacterium | reverse complement strand
CAATTAACAATTAACAATGAACAAATATCTCTACCCTCCAACCCTCCAACCTTCCAACCTTCCCCCCTTCCTATCTTCGATCTCATCCTCCTCGGCCTGGGCGAAGACGGTCACACCGCCTCGCTTTTCCCGGGCCACCCTCTGCTCAACGAGACCGAGCGCTGGGTTGCGCCGATCTTCGACTCGCCCAAGCCGCCGCCGGAGCGGATTACGCTGACCCTGCCGGTGCTCAACCGGGCTCGCCACGTCGCTTTCATCACCACCGGCGCCGGGAAAGCCGAAGTACTGCCCGAGGCGATTGGAACCGAGACCGTGCCGGCCGGCCTGGTTCGGCCCGTTGCCGGGACGCTCGATTGGTTTGTGGATGCGGCCGCCGCGGCAAACTTAAAAGACAGTTCTCCTTGAGCCGGTAATCTATTAAGTTTGGTTTTTTGACCTGATGATTTAACTCTACTATAATCCAGAAATTGTATAGATTTTTTCTAGAAAAATTATACGTTTAGGATAGCGATTCCTGAGCAACAACTATAATCAAAGGAGAAAAACCATGAGTGAGAGACTTGGTGATGTTACGTTTAAAGGCACCCCGCTAACGGTGCTTGGACCGAGGTTGGAAGTAGGGGATCAGGCGCCGGATTTTGCCCTGGCCAATAATCTGTTTAGCCCACAAACTGTAACTTTGGGTGACAGCGCCGGAAAAGTTCGGCTCTTTAACGTCGTGCCATCCTTGGCCACGGGCATCTGCGATGCTCAGACTAAAAGATTCAATGAAGAGATTGCTCAGTATGGGGATAAAGTGGTCGGTTATACGGTCAGCGTGGATTTGCCGATCGCTCAAGCCAATTGGTGTACGGCCTCCGGAGTTGACAAGATGCAGATGTTATCCGATTATCGCACGATGTCCTTCGGCGATGCTTACGGCACCCACATCAAGGAAATTCGGATTGAGCAGCGAGCAGTCTTTGTGGTGGACGCCGACGGCACAATTCGCTACGTGGAGTATGTGCCCGAAATCGCCCAGCACCCCGACTATAATACAGCCTTGGCGGCCTTAAAAGAAGTGGCCGGTTAAGAACAACAAAAAACACCCCGCCGGTTTGGCGGGGTGTTTTTTGTTGGACTGCCAAGCCGAAATCAAAAACCACCTGGAATATCTGAGTAACTGGCGTTAGTCGCCCGCTCCTCACCAGAGATGATTATACACTCCTTGAATCTTCTGCCACCACGCTAGATCGCAGTAGGCTCCAAATGCAAAATCCGCCCGCAGCGGCTGCAAATTCCCCAAAGATCCGGCGAAGGCGGTCCCGGCCGGGTAATAATCAATCGCTTTGTCGTGGCCTCGACCCAACGGGGTATCGGTGTAGCCCCGGCCGGTAATCGCTGTCTGCGGCGTGGCCGTCGGCGCGGTGATGAAGAAAAAGTAGCTCTTTCCGGCCGAGTCGGGGATCGGGGGGAAAGAGAAGCTTCTCGTTTGATAATCCGTCACGCTCGCTCCATCAAAGCTCTCCGAATACAAAATTTGTTGGGCCGAGGGATCGGTAGCCAACGCGAAGGTGACCGGCTGGTCGGCCCGCTCGTTGAAGGTGCCGAGGGTGATCTCT
Source organism: uncultured Chloroflexota bacterium (assembly GCA_937864185.1). Lineage (GTDB taxonomy): Bacteria > Chloroflexota > Anaerolineae > 4572-78 > J111 > JAGRBY01. The sequence continues at coordinate 33,460 of CALMIS010000178.1, read as the reverse complement.
ATCCGGTTGAAATTGGAACAGTCAACTTGTATCGTCTGGCCCAAGATGTTCGGTCCGGCGACGGGCGGTCCCAGATAGACATCCATCGGCTGAGAATTAGCCGAGGCCAGATCCACGGCTTGAGTCCAGACTCCGACCAGAGTCAAATAGACCACGATCCCCCCGGCTACCCAGCGGTAGCGGTTTGGGGCCGGCCGGGTCAAATAAGGCCATAGCCCCAGCCCGGCAAACAGCAAAGCCAGGACGCTCATCCCAGGCAACAGCGGCGACAGAATAAGCAGCACAACCAGGACCGTCCCAAAGCGTTTGGGCTGCCGGCGACCCCACTCGGGGGCGCTAGCCATCAGAGCCGCCGCGAACAAGATGACAAAGGGGACAAAGGGGAGGCGGATACGGAGTTGGACAAAAAAGATGATGGTGGCCAGACTGTACAAGCCATAGACTATCCCCAGCAGGCTAACTTTTGAATAGTAATCCTTACGCCCCGGCACCAGCAGCAGACCGAGAAGAGCCGCAACCGCCAAAGCCTGCCATCTCAGGGGCAGTGGGGCTAAGGTGTGGACGTCATCAATGCGCCACGGCGCAAACGGTTCGGATAGAGGCTCTTCCGCTTCGCCAAACCAGAGCCACGTTTTTTTGACCAACAAGGCCAGCGCCTGAGCCGGCTGTTCCCTGAAAAAACGTTGGGTCTCGGCGACGAACGTTGTTTCACCTTGCTCGATGCGTGAGAGAATCTCGGCGTAGTAGACTCCGCCGGGTTGCGAGCGATCGTGCGCCAAGATGTCGAGCCCGGTGGCATAAGGATTGTTGCTCTGGAAAATGTTGAGGCCAAAGTTGTCCGAAATGAGAACCAGGCGCCCGCTGGTTTGATAGTTATGCCAGGTAAAGGGGCCGATGATGGCCACCAGCGGCAAGAAAAAAAATACCAGCTTGCCCGCTTGCCACAACGAGACCCGATAGCAAGCCCACAACAGCCAAAGCATAATCATCGGCAGCATGACGACCACGGTTGGCCGGCTGAGCGCGACCACGCCCAAGGTGGCCCCGGCGCCTACTAAGAATCTGATCTGCTGGCGGTCGTGAAATCGCAGCAGCAAAAAGACCGCCAGAAGCAAGGCCGGGGTGGTGATCAAGGCCTGGGCGTGACAGGAAACATAGAACAAGTAGTACTTGTAAGTGGCCAACCCCAACGCGGCCAAGATGCCGGCTAAGGGTGAAAAGAGGATCCGGCCGATCCGGTACAAGGCGGCAAGACCAACAAGTTGAAATGGAAGCAGAAGGTAGACGGGTAAGACCAAATAGTCGGCGAAGAAATGGTATACGACCGCCAGGTAGAGCGGGTAACCGGGTAGGAAGCGGTAAGTTTGATCCCCAGGTAAGGCGCCGGACAGCAAGCCGTCGGCTCGTTCGATGAACGAGACAGCATCGACCCCGCAGAAAGGCTCCCGGCTAAAAGCAGTCGGGAACCGTTGCTGGATTTCAGCCAGGTAAGTCATTTCCAGAAAAAAGGCGATAAGAATAACGAGGAGCGGGCTAACCAGAAGCACTCTGTGGCGAGTAGACATCTATCTCAACAAAATCTAGCTAAGAGCGTGATTTGCGCCGCCGGACCACAAACTGATACCAGACAAAGCCGGCGATTAAGATGACGCTCAAAATGCCCCAGGGCAGTTCTCGCCAACTGAAGCTACTGCGCTGCTGGCGCGGGGAGAGGGTGGTCAGGGAGGGATCCGGCGTTCCCCGCTCGATGAGGGTGGCGGCCGACGTGGCGTCATACTCGGACGTAGCCGTGGGGGCCAGGGTAGGTAGCTCATTGAGAACCAAGGCCGTGGCGGTTGGGGTGGGGGCCGGGGTGTTGGTCGGCTGGGGCGTGGGGGTCACCGTCCCCAGACCAAAAATAGGCACCGTCTCCACCTCACCGGCGAACTCGACAAACTCGGCGGCGACCCAGGCCTCCTGGCTCGGCGCCTCTGCCAGCTCGATCTGCCACCAGTCGCCGTCCTGGCTCACAGCCACCACCTCGACGGTCTGACCCACGTACAAAGCGCCGATAATCTCAGCCTCGGTTGAGGGCGCGGCGCGGACATTGATGGCGCTGGTGGCCTCGACCTGGCCCACGACCTCAGGCGGAGCCGGGGTGGGCGTAGCTTCTTCAACCGCTTCGACCGTCGCTTCAGCGAGGATGCCCGCCTGGCTGACGACCGGCACCTCATCAACCGAACCCTCCACGTCGACGACAACGCCGGCCACCCAGGCCTGGCCATTATCGCCTTCGTCATAGGCTACTAGCCACCAGTCGCCCGCTTCATTTTGGCCCAGGATCGGGACCTCGGTCCCTTCATCGAGCCGTCCGAGTAGCTCAAATTCCAGACCGGGCCCGCGCCGGACGTTAACCCCGTCTTCCGGGGCGGTGATGGTCGCGCCGGTGGGCGCCAGGTCAACCGGCGTCGGGCCGGGGGAAGCCGCTTCTTCGGCATCGGCGCTGGCCTCGGTCTCGGCTGTTTCTTGCGTGGCGTCTGCGGTTTCGGAGTCGGCGGTAACTTCAGGCGCCGGGCTGTCGTCGGCGGGTTCGTCCGCCGGCTCAGCGCTGGAAGCAGGGTCGGTCGCCTCAGCTTCAGCCGGGATCTCGCTCGGCTCGCCGGGCGGTGGCTCAACGACCGGGACCTCGTCCGGATTGCCGACAAAATCGACCACCTCGGCCGAGACCCAGCCTTGTCCGTCGGGACCGTCCGCCGCTTCGATAACCCACCAATCGGCCGCGGTGGTGCGGCCCACGACGGACACCGTCGCCCCGGCCGGCAGCCGCTCGACGATGTCGGAGCCGGTGTCCGGCTGGCTGCGGACGTTGGTGATGCTGCCGGTCTCGAAGTAGGGTCCTTCCGGCGTCTGAACCTGCGGAGCTTCACTTAGTTCGGCGGCAGGAGCCGCGGCGATTTGAATTTCCGGGGCAGGCTCCGAGCCGGCACTGCTGGCAGGGATCGCCAGCGCGTCGGCCGGCGCTTCAGCCGCGGCAGTTTCCGGCGCGGCCGCTTGGACCTGCACTACCGGCGGAGACCAGCCACCCGAGCGCAGACCGGAGACCAGGTCGCGGGTGAGATCGAGATAAAGGTTTCCGTAGCTACCGCTGGGTTCAAGCTGGGTGCCTTCCAGCCACTCATTGAAGCTGGTAATGATAATCATATCCGGCTGGGTGGCCGCGGCGCCCTGGAACGTCTCCCGGTAATAATCGCCTCCGCGCCGGGAGACGGCAAAGGCATTGCTGCGCGGCAAGCGGGTATCGTTGTAGCCGGGCATGGCCGTGGCTACCCACAGCCGGTTGAGGCCGTTCTCGGCGGCATAACTGCGGACCCGGTTGCCCCACTTGGTCAACTGGTCGGCCGGCGAGCCGGCCCAGGCGATGCTGTACAAGTGGTGCCCGTCGAACTGAGCTTGGTAGCCAATGTCGGTGCCTTCGGCAATCCAAAGCGTGCCATAGCCGGGATCGACTTGCTGGCGGATGGCGGCCCAGGTCTCAATCCCAAAGCGCTGCTGCCGCCAAAAGAAGATGACCGGTTTGCCCTGGTACCGCAAGTAAGCCGGGTGCTGGGCGTGGGAGGCGATGAGGCTGGCCAGGGCGTTGGTGACCGCGCCGGAGTCCCCCAAGAAGGGGCTGGTCACTTCGAAGTGAACGGCCGCGTGAAACCCCCGCCCAGCCGCGACATCGAGCAAGGTGCGGAAGTTGGTTTCGGTCTGGTTATTGGCTTCCTGAGGACCGTACCAGGACTGGACCAGGGCGTCGATCCCCGCCCCTTGGGCCTGGGCCACGTGCCGTTCAATCACGGCCCGGTCGGTGGACGTATAAGGCTCGGCCGGGAGATCGACCGATTGGCCGGAGGTCCAAGTGTTTTGATCGAACCAGGCGTAATAAAAAGCCAGGACCGGCGGTCCGTCGGCGGCTACCGGCTGTTGAAGAATGAGCGCGGCAGCCAGCAGCATAAAAATGTACAGGCTAGTTCTAAGCATCATCTGCTCCAAGCGGAGCAGTATAGCATTGAGGAAATATGCTGGCAAACGCTCATACAAGGCGGGGAAGGTTTATGGTTTGTCACTCGAAACGACCGTGATCTCGCCCAACACGATCGCGTTATCGGGCCAAAGCTGCTGATCGGGCTGCCGGGCGGGTAGGCGTTCGCCGCTGCCGGCCTTGTACAGCCCGGCAATTAAGCGATAGCGACCGGTAGGGAGATCGGCCGGCAGCGGGATATTGTAGCGATCGATCAAGCGTTGGCCGCTGCGCCAACTGCCGGTTGGGCGCAGGGGGGGCTGATCCTGTTGCCCATACAGCCGGCCATCGGCCCCGATCAGTTGAGCAAAGACCATATAGTCCTCGGTGACATCCTGCTGGGCGGTCCAGTGAAGCGTTAGCCGGATCTCTTGGCCGGGCCGGTAGCTGCTCCGGTCGAGATCAAAACCTTGCAAGGCGATCGCTTGACCGAGCGTGGACTGCAAGGGATACTGAGCCGGAGCATTACGTTCGGATCGGAACAAGAACCAGGGCATCACCGAGTGGTACAGGGTTAAGCCCCAATCCGGCGGGAGCAGGGCCAGCCAGTCGCCCGGGTTACGGCTCTGCGCCAGCCCCTTAAAGGCGTCGCTCTCAAGGGTAGCTCGATCGATCAGGATGAAATCGGCTTCGGCTAGACTGTCGTCAGAAGGCAGGGCAAAACGAGCCTGACCGGTCGAGTCGCCGGTTTGGGGATGGCTGGCGACGATTAACGGTTGCTCAACGCCACTCTGGATGGCCCAGGCTTCGGCCATAGCCGGCAGAGAGAGCCATTGATAAATTTCAACGCTGGATTGTTCGGCGGGCTTGCTGAAGCTGGTCAGTTTTCGGGCCTGAGGGAATTCATCCGGATTTTCCAGGGCGTTTTCCATGCCCCGTTCCCGGGACGAATTGAGGATGAGGAAGGTCGGCCGCTCGAGGGCAAACTCGTTCAGATCATCCAAAGCGTGTCCCGAGAAGGGATCAAACTCGACTGTCGCGACATTAGCCGGCTGGTCAAAGTAGTACTTTAGCCCTTCCTGGACAATCAGCGATTTGACGTTTACCGCCAGGTAAATCTCCGGGTATTCTTGCGCTAGAGATTTTAAGTAGTCGCCAGCTTCGGCCAGCCGGTAAGTATTTGGCCAACCCTCGATGTACTGCCGTCGCTCCTCGGCGTGCAGCGGCGCTTGGGTAGGGTCAACCAGGAGCCAGAAATCTATCCTTAGGGCGGGGATCAGCAGCAGTCCAGCAACCACAACCGTCGCCCAGCCCAACTTGAGGGTGGAGAGTCTTTCGTAGAACAGGTAGAGGAGCCAGGCCGCACCGACCAGGATCGAGGGTATTACCGGCATCAAATAGCGTGGATACCACGTCTGCGACACAGCCACAAAAGCGGCCGTAAAAACAACCGGCACAAGCAGCAGATACAAGCCGGTGCGCCAGCGGATCAGCAGAGCCAAGCCCAGCCCGATTAAACCTAGCCCGAAAATCGGCAGAGTCATTAAGCTCGAGACCCAACTCAGGGCGGTTTGGCTGTTTGCCAGCCAAAGTGGCCAGTTCAGCGAGGACTCGCCCGAGACTTTGGTGGTGTATACGGCCAGGTTTTGGGTATTGAGTGAAATTAAAATAGTGGCCAGGCCCACAAGGGCCGGGGTATAAATGGCAGCCAGAGTCTGCCAGACCGGACGAGACGGGCCGGGTGGCCGCAGCAGCAGCGCGCCTAAAGGAACAACCAGATAGCCCAAGCCAGAAACCTTGGTTAAGCTGGCCAGGCCGATCACCAGGCCGGCAATAATCGCCCAGCGCCACGGCTGCCGTTCGAAGGCCCACACGCTCAGGATCATGATCCAGATGCCCAGACTGGTCAGCAGCCCATCCGGCATGGTGATGCGATCATAGAAAAAGACAAAAGGCGTGATGAAGTACAGAAGCGCGGCCAAGACCCCTACAATCCTCTGCCGGAACAAAGTGACCGCTAACACATAACTGCCCAGCCCGCCGGCCAACCCGGCCAGGATCGAGACGAAGCGGCCGATCCAGAGCGTATCGGCCGGGAGAAAGTAAAAGGCGGCCAGCAGCCACAACTGAAACCACTTTAGGCTATCGTCGAGCCCAACGGTGACATGGCCCTGATAGACAAAGTCGTTGGCTCGCCTCAAGATAGCGAGCTCGTCGTAATGAGCGGCCATAAGGGTCAGGTTAATCAGCCGGACCACCAGATAGGCCAAAGCGTAAACCAGCAAAAATATTGTCGGAAACCGGGGCTGATCTATAAATTTTGAAACAGTCTTCGCCATAGATTTATCGTCGCTCACCGGGCTTGGCGCTAAATGAGTCAGGTTAGCCAATCGGAATGGGCTTGGGCAGCACAAAATAATTGTCCGGATTTTGGGGCACGGCTAAGCGCTGCTTGGTGGTTTCGTCGTACAACCCGACCCCTAAACGGTATGTATCGGGGGGCAGGGAGCCGGGAGGGACGGAAAAAGTGTAAGGATCAGCAATGATCTCGCCGGGCAGCCAGCTCGTGGTGGGGGCCTGACCGTTCATCGGAATCTGGTCTCGTTGAGTCACCAAGCGTTCTTGGCCGTCAAGGACATGGACAAAGGCTTTGTAATTGTTATCGATGGAGGTTAAGGCTTGCCAGTAGAGCGTCAGGGTCAGGGTGTCGGGTTGGGGAAAATCAAGATCGAAGCCGACCAAGCGAATCTGCTCGCCCAAAGTTGTCTCGACCCGGTGCTGGACAGTTGGCGGAAGCTCAAATTGATGAGGCCGGCTTTCAAGCTCAAGTTCTCCTAAAGTCACCGTTTCGGAGGATTGGCTCCCGACCAACTGTAGTTGGTAACGGCCGGATGGAGCATCGACCGGCAGCCTGACCCGCAGCCACTGTTCAATACCCTCGCCCGGCTGCCAGGCGGTCGTGGGGTAGCTCCGGCTGCCAACCGGCACCTCACTGGCCAACGGCCAAGTTTTTGCCTGTCCGGTCAGTTCAACGCCAAACCTCGCCTCGATCGTTAATTGAGCCTGACTCTGCCAACGTAAGGCCAGGTCCAGCGTGTCGCCGGGTTGGAGTTGAGCGGGTAAAGCTCGGGTGCCCACAAACTGGAGATCGGGTAGCCACTCTTTTTGCAGCGAATTCTCAGCGGTCAGCGGGGCTGGGGTTAAAGCCGGCATCACGGCAAATTGGCCGATGGGGGCTTGATTGGCTTGAGCGGTGGGGAGGTCGACCGGCAGAGCCTCAAAGGTTTGAGGCAGGTAAACCAACACACTGACCGTGTAATTAGCCGGTAAGGTGCCCGGCTCTACGGGCAGCAAATAATAATCAATAACCTCTTCGCCCGGTTTCCATCGACTCGTTCCCCCGTGACGAACGTTCGTCATCAGTTTGTCCACCTGGCCGATCACCCGGCCATCGGGATCGATGAGACGCAGGCTAGCCTGGTAATCCGCGGGCAAAAGATCAACGGCCTGCCAGTGAAGGGTCACCCAGGCTCGTTCGCCGGCCGGAGTTTGCTTGGCCTCTGGAGAAGAGACTCCGGACGCGTCCCCGAAATCGGCTCCCACTAAGGCCAGGTTGGGACCAAAACTGATGTTCAGGGGTTGCCAGGCGCCAGCGGGTTGAAATCGAGTTTCGGCTGAGTCGAGCTGATAACTGGTGAGATCGTAGGCATAATCGGGACTGATATATGTCTCGGTAGGACGGCCATACTTCTCGAACAGAAAAGGAAAAACTTCTTTAGAGTCGGCCTGCCACTCCTGGCCGCTTTTGACGTTTACCAAAACCACCCGGCTAACGCCCTGGGTGGCAGCGCTCAACTGATCAAACATCCGCTGTTCATCAGCGGCGATAAATTGGCGGGGGGGCAGACCTGAGTAACTGGTAAAACCATTGAGCCGGTAATAGCGCCGGATGATATTGCGAGTATCAAGCGGGAAGATCCAAACCTCATCCTGGCGGCCGTCGGCCAGCATTTTGCGGGCAATATCTCGATAGGCCAATACGTCCTGATACTGGGGATGCTCCGCGCCCCAACGCCAGAAGTAGTCGCGGAAGGTCAGACCCCCGACGAAAGCAAAGACCAAGATAGGAACTAGGACAGCCAAACCGCCGGTCAAGGCAGGCCGGTTTCGAGTTGCTCCCCACTGCTTCAACCATTGGCCAAACGTCACTAAAGCCAGCGCCGGGAAGATATACACCGCCGGGGCAATCCCGATCGCGCGTTTAAAAGCCGGCACATTATCCGCGACCAAAAAGGCGGGAAACATCATCACCAGCCACCAAAGCAGCGCGAACAAATACGGGGCTTGCCGGTAGTGCCTGAGGGCCACCATCAAGCCTATCCCAAAGGCGATGGCCAGGATAGGGGTAAGCATCGGCCGGCCCGGTATATTGTAAAGAGGATCCTCATCGCCGTGAAAGGCTAAGCCGGCCAGGTTGCCGGTAATACTGTGCCACAGCGTGTTGGCGGTATCACTCTCCTCCACGCTTAGCACGGAGACCTGGCTGGCGCGTCTAAAAAATTGATCGGGCGCCTCGACGAAGAAATAGTAACCCAAAGGAGCAAAGACAAGCGCCGTTGCGGCGGCCAGGAATAGCAAATTGCGGCGGTGGGCTTGCCACAGAGAGACAACGGGCGAGCGGTGCGTAAAGCGAATAAGCCACTCCACGCCAAAAAAGGCGACCAGCATCACCGGGATGAAGCGCGCCGCCGGGTAAGTGTACAAACAGGCACCCACGAGAACACCTGAAATGACAAAAGCCCGGCGGTGACCCGTGTTCAGGCCCCGCCATAAGAAGTAGAAGGCCAAGGTCAGCAACAGCGGCAGCAGCACATGGCGGCGGCCCATCCGCGTATGGAGAATCTGCCAAAAGCTGACCGCCATCGCCAAACTTGTCAGCGAGGCGATCCAGCGGGCCTGGCGGGGAAGCTCGGTTCGAAACATTTCCCGCACCAAGAAGTAAGTCGCCACCACGGTTAACGTGCCGGCCGTGGCTCCGATGATCCGCAGGACAATCGCTTCCGGACCAACCAAAGAAAAACCGGCCATCACCAGGTAAGCAAACAGCAACTCTCGGCCTTTATTGAGGGTAGAAAAAATTCGGAGGCCATGCTGCTGCATATCGAGCGCATCGAAGCTCTCCACCCATTCGTCATATTCAAATTCGGCAGGAATCATATCGAGTTGATAGAAGCGAAAAAAGGCAGCGATGCAGAGGAGCATGACCAGCACTGCCCACTCGGAGCTTAAAAGGCGAAACAGTTTTTGGAATTGCATTTAACTTACTGCTCCGGGGGTTACGGTGACCAGGCCGGCTGGATATCATCGGCCGGATGGAAGGTGAGGTTCGTGGGGGCGCTGCCGTCGGCGTTCATGACGTAGATCTCCCAGTTCCCGTCGCGCCGGGAAGCAAAGGCGATCTGGCTGCCAGCCGGTGACCAGACCGGTTGGCGGTCGTCGGCATTGTTTACCGTTAAGCGGCGAGCGTTGCCGCCACCGGCATCCATCACGTATATTTCCCAGTTGCCATCACCGTTGGAAGCAAAGGCGATCTGCGTGCCATCCGGCGACCAGGCGGGCTCAATTTCGTCGGCCGGCGGGCCGGTCAGGTAGCTGATCGAGCCACTGCCATCGCTGTTCGCTACAAACAAATCGGTCTGGTTATCGAAAACCAGTTGGCTGCCATCGGGCGACCAGTCGACATTGAAAGCCGTCCCCGGGGTCACTACCGAACTTCCTTCTCCGTCAATATCGATGACTGATAATCGATTCCCAAAACCGAGAATGGCGATTTGGTCACCGGCTGGTGACCAGGCCGGAAAGCTGGCCACCCCGCTAAAGAGACGCGACTGATCATCTTCGAGGCTGATGAGCCGGACCGAACTATTTTCCACGACGTCGGGCTCGGTAATGTCATTGCTGGCATAGGCGATTATGTTTCCCGCCGGTGACCAGGCCGGGTGTATCTCGTTTAAAGTAGTATTGTTGGTGAGGTTGGTCTGGTTGCTACCGTCAACCGCCATAACGAAAATGTCATTGTTGCCGGTTCGGTTGGAAACAAAGGCGATCTGGCCCTCGCTGCCGGAGTTGGACACAACCGGGGCCGCTTCGGTGTCTGCCACAGTGGGCGTAGCGGTAGGCGCAGGCGACGTGGCCGTTGGCGTAGAAGTAGCGGTGGCTGTCTCCGTGGGGGGCAGTAAGGTGGCGGTTGGCGTTGGGGTGGGCGGATCGGGCAGAGGGGTGGAGGTTAGCTCATTGTTGAGGGCCTGCATCTGCGCCGTGGCCGTGGCCATGACCGCCACCAAAGTCGCGCCTAAATCCGGCCCGTTATTTTGGAGGGCGCCGGTCCGGGCTTGTTCCGTGGCCGTGGCCGCCAGAGACATTAAGAAGGCTTGGGTCTCGAGCTGAGCTGGGTCGGGGCGATTCTGACTCCAAAGGAAAGCAAGAACGCCACTCCCGGCGGCCAAAATCAACCCGGCGGCCACCAGCCATAACCAGGGCGGGCGCGGTTTGGGGGGCGGGGTGAGAAGCTGGGTAGCTTCATCCTGCAGGCCTGGCGTTGCCCAATTCTGGACCGTCGGATTGAGCAGTTGGGTCGGGGCTTCGGCCCCGGTTACAATGGCCAGTAACTCGTGCTTCCACTCTTCGGCAGAGGCGGGCCGGTGCTGCTGCTGCACCTGCATAGCATGCACAATGGCTGTGGAAACGCGGTGGCTGAGCTTGGTGTTAATGACATTAGGGGGCTCGAACCTGACCCCGCCGGCCATCAGACTGATGCTATCGGGTGGATGCTTGCCGGTTAGGACCGCATACAAAGTCGCTCCCAGAGAGTAGACATCGGATTTGGGGTTAGTGCCCATACCTCCGTACTGCTCCGGCGGCGAGAAGCCGGGCGTGACGGCTTGCGCCCCGGTACTGGTTTTGGTGTCACGAGCCGCTATTTTGGCTATCCCAAAATCAACTAAGACCGCCCGCCCCTCTGGCGTAATCTTGATATTTTGGGGCTTGATGTCACGGTGGATGATCGGGGGGCTTTGGCGATGGAGATACTCAAGGGCATCACAGATTTGAATGACATAATCGAGCGCTACCTCCTCGTCCAACGGCTCGCCCTGCGCCTCGAAAATCTCCCACAAATCGCGGCCTTCAATAAAGTCCATAACCAGATATTGCTTGTCATCGTGAACAAAGTGGTCGGTCACCCGGGGGAGATTGGGGTGTTGCAACCGAGCCAGAATCAGCGCTTCTTGCTCAAACTGCTCGATGGCTTGCTGAGTTTTTAGAAAATTTTCTTTGATCGCTACCGAGATTCTTAGCTTTGTGTCAAAGCCTTTATAGATCGTCCCCATTCCCCCTTGGGAAATAAGTTTTTCGATCTTGTAGCGGTCTTCTAGCAGGACATCTTGTGCCAAGGCCAAGGGATTATTCTCCATCCTCTCAATAGCGGTTAACCATAGACATATCACAGTTCGGCTTGCTCAAACTTGAAGTTTTGAGGAGCGTGGTCGTGGAGCGCTACGCTATCCAAACGAGGCTGAACGGTATAGTATGTGTGACAATATCATAATCGCAAAAGGCTGTTGACAAAAATCGGAGCAGGTCATTTTGAACAGCCGGACCGTCATTGAATGAAGCGGCCACCGAGGACTGGCCCTTATTCAGTAGTTTGGCAAACGATTATTTTTGTGGGGATTAGAGAGAAGGGGAGAGACTTTGTGAGAAAAGAAGTACCTACGGCATATGGTCTACCGGAGGCTGGCTAAGGATAACAGGCTGGCCCTCGGACTCATTTTGGTGATAATTCTGAGCGAGCTGTTGATAATAGGGATCGTAATCGGCCACGTTATCCTTCCACCAGATCGGAAACAACGTGCTGAGCGTAAGGCCGAAGTACCAACAGGTGGCAAGCAAGACAATACTGAGGCTTAACCAAATTATCCCGGCGATGTTTATGAAATCGACCATACTTAAATCCTACTAATGCCACTTGGGCAGATGGGTGATGAAACAGCGACAACGATGGAAGTCAGACTTCCGTTTCTGCCCTAGCATAACAAGCCGGCGTCAGCCAAACGTCAAATAGGGGGTGAAAAAGTGGGTGCTGAGATTTTGTCAAACAGGGAGAAAAATTTTTCAGCCTGTGCTATACTATCATTAGTTTGACGATTCCATAGGGTTGTGACCAGTGACGCTGACACAGACAGATAACAAACTAGATCTCATTGTTCGCTTGTTGGGGCCGGTGCAGGTAATTCAAGGTGGCCAACCCCTAACCATTTTAAATACCAAAGGGCTGGCTCTGCTGGTCTACCTGGCCGAGGAGTCCAGCGAACCTCAGGCTCGTTCGCTCTTGGCCAATTTGCTTTGGCCGGATCAGGCGGAGTCGGCGGCGTTACATAACTTACGTCAAACCTTGACCACGCTTCGGCGCACTATTCTTGACCATCAGGCCCAACCTCCTTTTCTTTTTATTACCCGGCAGAGTTTACAACTTAACAGGCAGAGCAATATCTGGCTGGATACCGTCCAGTTTGCCCGCCGGCAAATCTATACCCATCCTCCTTTGACTCAAGAATCTGTGGCTGCTCTGGAGCAAGCGGTTGAACTCTATCGGGGCGATTTCCTAACCGGCCTGACTATCGGCGACAGTGATGTGTTTGAGAACTGGCTGGTCACGCGGCGGGAGTATTACCGCCGCAGCACCACTGAAATTCTTGATCAGCTCGCGACCTACTACGAAGCCCAACATGCTTACGAGCAGAGTATTAAGTTTGCCCGCCGGCTGGTGGAGTTGGCGCCCTGGCAGGAAAGTGCGCATCGCACGATCATGCGCAATTTAGCTGCCAGTGGCCATCGAGGTGAAGCCCTGGCCTATTACCAGACTTGCTGCCAAATCTTGGAGGCGGAACTGGAGGTTGAACCCTCGTTCGAAACTACAACCTTGTTTGAACAGATCCGCGCCGGCGAATGGCCGACTGATTCCCTTGAGTCTCGAGCTACGCTTGTGCTTAACCGCAAGGTCTGGCGCGAGACAACGCATCACTTGCCTGCGCATCTCACCTCTTTTGTCGGTCGAGAGCCAGAGTTGGCCAAACTGGCTGATTACCTGGCCAAACCAACTTGCCGGCTGATCACTATCGGGGGGCCTGGTGGGGTAGGAAAAACCCGTTTGGCTCTTGCGGCGGCAGAGCGAAACCGGCATCTTTTCCGCGACGGGGTCCATTTTGTGCCCCTTAACGCCATCGAGTCCGCCGAGTTGGTGGCGCCGGCTATCGGCGCTGTGCTTCAACTTTCGTTTGCCGATCATGAGTCCCCGCAGGAGCAACTCCGCAGCTACTTGCGGCCGCGCCAACTGCTGCTTGTTTTGGATAATTTTGAGCAACTGATCGATGGGACAAACTTGCTGCTCGAGCTGCTCCAATATGCCCCGGATCTGAAGCTGTTAATTGCCTCACGGGAGCGGCTGAATCTACAGGCAGAGTGGCTGGTCGAAATTGCCGGGTTACCCTATCCGACTGGCGGGTTGGTCCATACCGGGGCTGAAGATCAAGCTCGGCTGGTCGACCGATACCTGAATCAATACGCCGCCCTCAGTCTGCTCGTGCAGCGGGCTCAACAGGTCAGCCCGGTGCTTACCCTTGACCACGAAAATCTGAACAGTTTTGTGCGGATCTGCCAGTTATCCGAAGGGTTGCCTCTGGCTTTGGAGCTGGCCGCTGCCCAAACCCGGCAGCATACGATCGCCGAGATTGTGACAAACGTCGAATCCAACCTGGACCGCCTCACCGCTCGCAACCGAGACCGGAGCAACCGGCACCGGAGTATGCGAGCGCTGTTCGACTCCACTTGGGAGCGGTTGAGCCAGGGGGAACGTATTCTCTTTCAACAACTCGCTGTCTTTGTGGGGGGCTTTGACCGGGAGGCGGCTCAAAATGTGGCGGGGGCTACTCAAGATAACCTGGCCTCGTTGGTCGATAAGTCAATCTTGCGGCGGAGCTCGGCCAATCGCTATGAATTGCATCAACTGTTGCGGCAGTACGGGTTAGAAAAGTTGAGGTGCAATCTGAAGGAGTTCCACGCTACCCGTAATCGGCATGGCAGTTACTTTGCCGATCTCCTCTACTGGCGTGCCCCTAAGTTGGAGCTGGGAACAAAACCGGAATTGCTCAATGAACTAGAGCAAGATCTGGAGAACATTAGAGCCGCCTGGCACTGGGCCATCAATAATGAAAAAGTTGATGACATCAAACGGGCCCGTGAAGGTTTATTTAGATTGCTCAAGCTCCGCAACTGGTTGCTAGACGGCGTCCAGCTCTTCAAACACGCGGTGCAGCAGCTTATTGGCGATCTGCACGTTAACGACCGAGACGCTGCTCTGTTAGAGAGCGATGCGGTTTCGATAGCCCTGCCGGTGGGTTTAAGCTTAAATGAGGCGATCGATTTATCTAAACTTAAGGCCGAACTACTCCTTAACCTGGCCTACTTCACCGAACTGACCGGTGATTATTCAACCATGCTGGCCGCTGCTCAAGAAGCCTTAAAGCTAACCCTACGGACTCAAGATCCGGACAATGAAATAAGAGCCTACTTAATGTGGGGACGCGCCTTGTGGCGAAAGGGACGGCATAAAAGTGCCCAGGCCCTGTTTATCCAGGCCTTGACTTTGGCCGGGAATATTAACCACACCCACTACCGGGCTCAAAGTCTGCAGGAGTTGGGCAATCTTTATCAGCACCGGGGCGAACAATCTGTCGCCCGACGTCACCTCAAGCAAGCCCTTATCATCTATCAGGCTGAAAAAAATTTTGAGGAAGAGGCCCGAACGCTCAACCAGTTGGGCGGTATTCACAGCAGCCGGGGTAACTATACCCGCGCCCGCACTTATTTGGAACGGGCCGCCAAAATTTATAATCAAGCCGGAGATCAGCATTTGCTTCAGGAGCCGCTCCGTGGCTTAGCCCTAATTTTGCAGAGACTGGGGCTTTACAGTGAAGCTCAAGACCATTTTAAGCAAGTCATGAGTACCGCCCAAGAGTTTGGCAACCGGCACATCACCTCGCTGACACTGAGTGATTTGGGCCTGAATAGCTGGTATTTGGGCGACAGCCACGCCGCCGAGCGCCATCTGCGCGAAGCGCTTGAAGTTAACCGGGAGATCAGAAACCTCGCCGGTGAAGGTTACAGTTTGACGCGTTTGGGGCGGGTGCTGGCGGACGGGGGGCAGCTCCAGGAGGCGGCGGATGCCTATCGACGAGCCTTGTATGTTCGCCGTAAGGTTGGCCAATCCGCGCTGGCGATTGTCGATTTGGCGGGGTTGGCCGGGGTGACGATGCGACAGGATCGCCCTGCTCAAGCCTTGGCAGAGATTGATGAAGTTCTGCGCTGGGTCGAGGCCAACGACACTCGTTATCTTGAGGATCTCCCGTGGGTTTACTGGCAGTGTTATCGGGTTTTGAACGCGGCTGTCGAAAACCCCGAGCTAAAACTGCGCAAGTTGGGCACCCTCGATGCGGCCTACAGCATTCTCCAAGAGCGGGCTGAACAGATTGATGACAGCCAGCTTCGGCGCAATTATCTGGAGAATGTGGTCATTCACCGCCAGATTGTGGCGGCTTGGAAGACGATGTATGCTAATCTTTCTTAAACAAAGCGCGTCAGGCCGCCAGCTCCCAAGCAATCGCCGCGCCTGGCCCTCTTCTGGTCACAGTTCTCTCTGTTAAAATAGCGCCGCAGGCCGGGGGCTTGGGGGGCGACCCCCCCAAACTCATTTTCATTCCCGGTATCGAACCCCGGTTTCTGTCGGTCCCCTCTTCATATAGAAAGAGTTACTCACCAAAAATAAACAGGTCACCGATCGATTCGCGTAGATAATTCCGGCGAATGGCTTCTCCAAAGACGGGGGCCACCGACAGGATAGTGAGTTTGGGATGGCGTTTGGCCGGTGAAATATAAACGGTGTCGGTGGTGACAATTTGGGTGATTTGCGGGACGGCTGCTAACTTCTCGAGCGCATTTCGGACAAAGACGGCGTGGGTGCAGGCCACCCAGATTTCCTGAATACCGTACTTGATCAGATACTTAGACAACTCTAACACCGAGCCGCCGGTAGCGATTTCGTCGTCATAAATAATGGCCCGGCAGGCTCCACTCTTTTGTAAACCCACCACGTCACTAATCTCGACCTTGCTGTCCGATATGCGTTCTTTGTTGCCCGCAGCGACGGGCAGGCCCAAGTTTTTGGCAAACCGGGCCGCCGACTTGGCCCCTCCAATATCGGTCGCCACCACGACCGTCTCAGATAAATCATGTTGCTCAAAGTACTGCTTAAAAATCGGCCGGCTGGATAAGGGATCGGTTGGAATGTTGAAGAAGCCGTGTACCTGCGGCGAGTGAAACACCATCGACATCACATGCGTTGCTCCGGCTGTTTGCAGTAAATCGGCCACCAACCGGGCCGTAATCGAGATACGGGGCGCGTCTTTTTTATCCGAACGGGCAAAAGAGAAGTAGGGGATAACGGCGTGAATCTCCTTAGCCGCGGCCCCCCGGGCAATATCGATCATCATCAACAGTTCCATCAAATGATCGTTGACCGGCGGAAACAGCGACTGAACGAGATAAACTCGCCGGGAGCGGACACTGGCTTCGAGTTGGATGTAGAGGTTATCGTTGCTAAATCGAGAAATATGGGTCTGATCTAGCGGCACCCCCAAATACTCCGCGATGTCAG
The DNA here is from genome assembly GCA_937864185.1 of uncultured Chloroflexota bacterium. Lineage (GTDB taxonomy): Bacteria > Chloroflexota > Anaerolineae > 4572-78 > J111 > JAGRBY01. The sequence goes on along the minus strand of CALMIS010000178.1, from coordinate 16,709 downwards.
CGGCCAGTTCGGGGTGAGAACTGCCGCAAAAAAAGCGAATTTCACTCGGGTCGATTTGCCCGTCCATCATCCTTCTTCTCCTCACACGGAACTGCTTTATACGCCTCGTAAGTCCGCCAGGACTTCTGCCAAATTGGCCGCCAACGGAGCTTCAAATGAAACACTCTCGCCCGTGCGCGGGTGCTTGAATTGCAGCCGCCAGGCATGAAGAAACTGGCGCGTTAAGCCTAGCGAATTTCTGCGTCGCCCATAGACCGTATCCCCAACGACGGGACAACCTAACCAGGCCAAATGGACTCTGATTTGGTGAGTGCGGCCCGTCTCTAAGCCGATTTCAAGCAGGCTGTATTCAACATACGACTCGATCACGCGGTAGCGGGTTCGGGCCGGTTTGCCGTCAGGGCGAGGTGTAATTTTCTGGCGATGGCGGGGATCGCGCCCCAGCGGAACATCGATCGCGCCTTCCGGAGCCGGCACCTGGCCGAAGACCAGGGCCAGGTACGTTTTTTCGACTGTGCGAGACTTGAACTGGCGCTGGAGAATCTTCAGCGCCTCAGCGGTACGAGCGACGAGGATTAATCCGGACGTATCTTGATCGAGCCGGTGGACAATGCCGGGCCGGTCACCACTGTCACTGACGGTCTGACCCAGGGCTGCTAGATCAGGGTAAAGCGCCAGCAGCGCGTTGACCAGCGTCCCGGAGATATGGCCGTGACCGGGATGCACAACCATACCGGCGGGCTTGTTAATAATGATCACATCGGAGTCATCGTAAATGATATCCAGCGGAATTGCTTCGGCGGTGGGCGTCTCGTCTTGGGCGTGAGGCAGTTGCAGGCTAATGAGATCACCCGGCTCGATAGCGGTGTTCGGCTTAACCCGCCGGTTAGCGACCAGGACCTTGCCGTCTTGGATCAATTTTTTGAGTTGGGAGCGGGAAAGAGAGGGAAACTCCTGAGCCAGATATTGGTCCAGTCGAGCGGCGGCCTGAGCCGCCTGAAAGTGAACTATCTGGTCGGCGGGCATTGCCGTTAAAGTTCGATGTGGCGGCGAGCTTTATCCAGCGCATGGCGCGCAATGCCGGACCGGGCTCCGCCCGCCTGTTTGAAAGCGCGGCGTCGTTGAACCAGGCGATGATCAACCAGTAATTTTACAGGCAAGGCCCACCGGTCCGTGTGGGCCGTTGAGCGCAAACCAAAGCCGGTAACGGTATGGCGAACCTGCAAGCCTAACTCGCCCGCTCTGCGACCGAATGCCTTAATCTTCTCAAATATCAAGTGCCGTGTCATCCTTTTAGCCGATCGGCTCATGAGGTCTTCTCCTATTGTCCGGATCCTGCCTGCCAAACGCTCCTATTTTATTTTACTAGTTTGTAATATATACACCGGGTTACGCTAATCATTATTGTAATTGGCAGGTCCGTAGACCACAATTAAACTTAAGTACCAGCCGGACTGTCTATTCTACACAGAGATGGTAAAAAGGCCAAAGGTTGCGACTCGATTGGAGACCGTGTTAAAATCCCGGTTCAGCTATCAATCGCAGCTTATTTGCAGCGGAAAGGTTTTTGGATCTCACCGCCGGCTGTAAATGAGCCTGACTCTGCCCGGAGCACCGGAATTTGACTAAATCTTTACTGCGTCAGCCACAGGTGTGGATCGTCGCCCTTTTTTTGACCTTGCCTTTTCTAGCTTTCCCAGAAATTATTTGGGGGGAGCGAACGCTGTATTGGTCAGATCTCACCTGGATGCATTACCCCCGGCGCATCTTTGCCGCTCAGGAGTGGTTGGCGGGGCGGGTGCCGCTCTGGGATCCCTACCAGCACAACGGTCTACCCTTTCTGGCCGAGAGCCAGGTAGGGGCCCTTTACCCTCTGAGCAGCCTCTTTCTGAGCCCTTTGTCGCCCTCGCTGGAGTTATCTATTTTTATTCTTATTCATTTTTCGCTAGCTGCGCTTTTCACATTCATCCTGGCTCGGGCTTTGGGTCTAAGCCCCGCTTCAGCTATGGTGTCGGGCCTGCTCTACGGTTTCGGCGGTTTCTTAATGGCGCAAGTGCCCAACCTCAACATTATGGCCGGGGCGGTTTGGCTGCCGTTGATCCTCTTTGGCGTTAGACAAGCCACCCAGCGGCGCTCCTGGCCGGTTGCGATGATAGCAGGCATTCCCTTAGCTCTGCAAGTGTTGATCGCCCAACCGCAAGTGGTTTTTTATAGCCTGGTGACCGTCACCGGCTACGGGTTTTATCGAGCCTTGAGCGATTATTTTCAACCTTGTTTGATGAACCACGGTTCTCTATGCCCCGCCGTCACTGACTCGGAAGTCCAGCCGGTTCCGGTTAGGCTGTCGCTTCAAGCTGACCGCCTGGCCGGATCGGGGCGACAAGCCGCTCAGAGCCTGTTCCTGGTCGGTCTGGTCGCAGTTACCGGTCTACTGTTGGCCGCGCCCCAACTGCTTCCCACCCTGGAACTCCAACAGCTCTCCGTTCGCGCCGAGAGTCAAGCCTGGGATTTTCTCACCAAAAACTCGCTGCCGCCGGCGATGTGGGTCAATCTGCTGGTGCCGAGTGCCTACGGGAACAACGTCGTCGGCTTCCGCGGCGGCGATCCGTTTCAAGAAGACTACCTTTATCTCGGCCTCATACCACTGCTGCTCATCGGTTTTAGTTTTGGCCAGCGCCACCGGCGGGACTATAATTTTTTCGTGCTCCTGGCCCTTGGGGGGGCGTTGCTGGCGATGGGGCGCTATACCCCGCTCTACGGTTGGATCATCCAGTATCTACCCGGTTTTGCCCTGTTTCGCATTCCGGCGCGTTGGCTGATGGTAGTCAGTTTGGCCCTGGCGATCCTGGCCGGCTTTGGTCTGGAAAAGTTGCTCAAGCAGGGCTTGCCGGTTCGCCAGGGGGTTGTTGCTTTAGGAGCCGGTGGAGGGTTGATGGTGGGGTTGGGTTTGGTGTGGTGGCTTCAAGAGCTGCTGCTCGCCTGGGTGGGTCAGAACTGGAGTGAGTTGAATGCTAAGCTGCTGGGCGCCTTCCTGGACAAGGTCTATGCGCCTAACTCTGCTTATCAGGATCGACTCCTGGTTGGGGAAGTTTATTGGCTGCTGACACCGGTATTCCTGCTTAGTATTAATTTCGTCATTTTCGCGGTAATCTTTACCCTTTTTTCGAGCCGAAAGATCAGCCCCGCCACCTTTGGTCGATGGGTCAACGCTGCGGTGGCGCTGGATTTGGCCCTGGCCGGCGGGACCACAATCAACCCTACTCAGCCGCAGGAGTGGTGGCAGCAACTCTCGGGTGGAGCCCGGTACGTGGTGGACCACCTGGATGACGGTCGAGTTTTTCCGCTCGGCATGGGTAGCGAGGCCTTAACCGTAAGCCACTTGGGCCAATACTTTCCCTCGGTCTATCACGTCCGGAGCGCCGGGGGGCATGGCTCGTCGCTGATGCTGGAGCGGACGGCGACGTTCTTAGACAAAGCCCACCCGGTTCAAGCCATTCGGGTTTTGGGCGTGCGCTATCTGCTGACCGTCGGGCAGCTCGGGGCCGACGCGGCCGCGACCTATCCAATTGCCTACAGCGATGCAGACAGCTACGTTTACGAAAATCGCTCGCCGCTGCCGCGAGTCTTCATCGTTCACCAAGCTATCCAGGTCGAGAGGGCCGAGGATGCCTTACCCTACATCGAAACCGCCGACCTCGATCCCAGCCAGACCGTGGTTATCGAGTCGAGCCGGCCCTTACCACCGTCAGGCCGGCCCTCGGACCCCGGCACAGCGACCATTATCTCCGAAACGCCGCAGCAGATTGAGCTAAAAGTCACTGCTTCGGCTGATGGATATCTTGTTCTGCTGGACACCTTTTACCCCGGCTGGATCGCCAGCGTGGACGGCCAAGGAACCCCCATTTACCCGGCTAACTACCTGGTTCGGACCATCTTTGTGCCCCGGGGAGAGCACCTCGTTCGGTTTGAGTATCAGCCGTTATCGTTTCGGCTGGGGCTAGGCTTAGCCGCGTTGGTGATGTTGTTGATGATTTTGCTGCTGAGCCTCAGTCGTAGACCGCGCCAATGATGGCGTGCGAGTGTCAAACTAATATGTGGCAATTGGGCTCGCAGGTGCTTTCAAAGCCTTGCAAAAACTAGCTGTTTAGAGTATGCTTTAAGCACATACTGTGTTTGCACTTTTTAGGAATCCGGTTTTTTGGCCTCAAAAAGAGTAGTTTTTTGGCTCAAGCTGTTATCGATCAGTCATCAAAAACCGGGTTTCTGGCGGTAAGGCCTCAAAGTGCAAAGATAGTGATGCACAGTGAGAAGTTGGCATCTAAGGTAAAGACTGACGTCTATCTTTCATTTTTGATGCTAAACTTACAATGAGTACACTTTCGTCGTAGTGCCATAAAGCTAACCTTAAGGGACCAATTTAACATAATAACTTCTAGTTCTTGTTCAATTAGGTTACTACTTGCCCCTCAAATGAAGCCAGCTATTGAAAATCTAAACTATTCGACATGAGGAATAGATGAGTACAACTACACGCGTTTTATGTATTGATGACGAGCCGGGTGTTGTTGAATTGGTCAGTTTGATTCTAAAGTCTCAAGATGTCGAAGTGGAAGGCGCCACCAGCGGCGTGGCGGCTTTAAAGCTGATGCGCCAGTCACCACCTACCGTTGTCCTCTTGGATATCATGATGCCGGAAATGGATGGCTGGGAGGTTTATAAAGAGATGCAGACCGACGAGCAACTTAAACACATTCCCGTCATCATTGTCACAGCGCGTAACAGTTCATTTGAAGAAGTTATTGCTCGGGAGCGAACCGGCGTCAGCGATTATCTGACCAAGCCTTTCTTGCCCAATGATTTGCGCAATAGTCTGGCGCGAGTGTTAGACAAGGAAGGGCTATAGCAGGTAGTTTTATGGAAAAGAAGCGTATTCTGTGTATCGAAGATGAAGCGGAGATGATCGATCTAACCCGGCTGGTCCTGGAGCGAGCCGGCTATGAGGTGCTTGGCGCGGTCGGCGGTTCCGCGGGGTTGGATATTGTCTGGCGCGAGAAGCCAGACCTGGTTCTACTAGACCTAATGATGCCCGACATCGATGGTTGGGAGGTCTTTCGCCAGATGAAAGCCGATGCCTCCTCTGCTCAGATTCCGGTCATTGTCGTGACAGCCAAGGCGCAAAGTATCGACAAAGTCCTCGGCTTGCAGGTTGCCAAAGTGGATGATTACATCACCAAGCCCTTTGGCCCGCAGGAACTGTTGGACAGTATCAACCGTATTTTGAACAAGAAAGAAGCATCAAGTTGACCGATCTTGCTCAAAATAAAGGGCAGGCTATAATTTTATGAAACAGGCCCCGATAGCTCAATGGATAGAGCAACTGCCTTCTAAGCAGTAGGTTGCAGGTTCGAATCCTGCTCGGGGTGCTAGCACAAAAAAGTCTTTGCCGCAAACCGTTTGATAGCAACTACAGTCTAACGGGCCTGATCATCTCACCACATTCCGGCAGCGACCGGGTCCTCGGCCCTGGCATGGAGGGTGATGGCCCCTTTATGGCAGGCGGCCCGGCAGACGCCGCAGCCATAACACTGGCGCGGATCGATCTCTACCTTTTTATTAGTGGCCGAATAGCGGATGGCGCCGTACTGGCACTGCCGCATGCAGTTCCGGCAGCCGTTACAGCGATCCGGATCAATCCCGGCCACGTACTCTCCCCGAAACATCACCTGAAAATAGTGACGCGCATGGCAGACTCGATAAGCCACACAGTCCTGATCACAGTTGCATAGCCCGCCGATGTAGGGGGTTTTGAAGGTCCAGACCGAGTGGACCAGCCCTTCTTTGTCCAACTCCCGGATCGAGGCGATGGCTTCGGCGGGGGTGATGACTTCCAGGTTAAATGAGTCGTCAATCTCGGCGGCCAGCCGGGGATCGGTGGTCAGAGCGTAGCAGTAGCGGGCTTCTTTTTGGCCGGTGGTCACCTGCCGGCAGACGCAGGCCAGCCGGACTACGCCCTCCATCTGGCTCAGAATCTGCTCGACGTCTTCCATCGGTACAATCTGGCCAAAATGGTTTCGCTTCTGGACTCGGGTTAGAAACGGTCGGGCCAGGGATTTGAAGGGACTGTGGTCCAGCGCCTCTAGCAGGTCAAGGTTGGCCGGCATTTGGGCTTGATAGGTATTGACAAAGTGGCTAATATAGTCGATCCGGTTCTCTTGATGGAGTAACTCTTGGGAATAGTTCTCCATAGCCAGATACCACTTTTTGCCGTCTCCGTGTTTGACGCAGAATTCACACATCTTTTCCTCCTAATTACCCCCTGGATTTGGACCTTTGGCGCTGACGGCCCAGGTCTGGCTCTATTCTACCACACTTGGCCGTCTTAGTTAAAGAAGAGCCAGCCGGTTGGAGTCGCCTTAGGGAGTGAACTTGAAAATATGTTTCAGTGGCCGTATCATCAGGTTGGTTAACACCATGAGGGAGAAGTAACTCTTTGAAGGGAGACGCAAGCCGCGGCTTTAGCTATGACCAGAGTTGCATCAAAAATTATCGAGCTAACCGAATATCGACCGGCCTGGTTCCCGGAAGAGGAAATTCCATATCCGGTGGCGGAAAGCTTGTGGCGAGCCTATGGTCAACAGGTGACGGTCGAGTTTCCCTCGCCTAAAACGAGTAGGCAGTGGCAACTCACTGCTCAGGGTTGGATCGGTCATATTCTCTTAACCCCCGAGATCGGCTTTGCCCTAAAACCGAAGGTCGAGTTAGCTAATATCTTTCGGATGTTGGAGTATGCTTACCGGTTAAGAAGTTTTCGCTTTTTGGAAGGTTTAATCGATTGCCAGACGCTGGCCGACTTCTACGAGCGGCTGGCCCAAGTGCTGGCCCGCCGGGTCCTGGAGCGAGGCCGGAAGGGCTTTTATCGAACCTACCAGTCTGAAAACCAGTCGCTGCCCTATGTCCGGGGCCGGCTTGAGTTACGGCAAAGTATCCGGACGCCGGGCGAGGTTAAGCTTAGATGCCAGTATCAAGATCAGACCGGGGATGTCGAAGAGAACCGGATTCTGGCCTGGACTTTGTTTTGCATCGCGCGCACCGGCCTCTGCACCGAGCCGGTTGTGGCCACCGTCCGGCGCGCCTATCGAGCCTTGCAGGGGCTGGTCACCTTGACTCCGTACCCGGCCGAGGCCTGTCTCAATCGCCTTTACAACCGCCTCAACGAGGATTACGAGCCGATGCACGCCCTGTGCCGTTTCTTTCTGGAACAGAGCGGTCCCAGTCACGATCAGGGGGACCGGACGATGCTGCCATTTTTGGTGGATATGGCCCGGCTGTACGAGCTTTTCGTGGCCGAGTGGCTCAAGGCCCACCTGCCCGCTCACTGGCTGCTCAAAGCCCAAGAGCGAGTCCAGATCGGCGCGGCCAGCAGCCTGCACTTTGAGATCGACCTGATCCTGTATGACCGCCAGACTGGGGCGGCCCGTTGCGTTTTGGATACAAAATATAAGACGCCGCCTCAACCCTCAACGGAGGATGTGGCCCAGGTGGTGACTTATGCCGAAGCCAAAGGCTGCCGGGAAGCGGTTTTAGTCTACCCGACGGCCCTCCCTACCCCGTTTGATGAGGTCATCGGCGATATCCGGGTTCGGGGTGCCACCTTTGACCTGGCCGGCGAGTTGGAAACCGCGGGGCAGGATTTTTTGAACGGACTGCTGCACGAAGATGGGGCCAGATGAGGCGGGACTAGCCCACGAGGCTTTTGGTCAGAACTTGACCCTGAAGGTCCGGCCCTGGAAAGTGACCTCATCCCCGGCCCGCAGTTTTTTCTTGCGCCGGGTTTCGACCTGGCCATTGACCAGCACCTCGCCACCTTGAATGGCCAGCTTGGCCTGCCCTCCGGTCGCCGCCAGCCCGGTAATTTTCATAAACCGATCGAGTTGGATCACAGGTTCTTGATTTTCCATAAAGCGCCTCGGGCTGCCGCGTCACTCAAAAATTTTGTTGCCGAAAGTATTCCACCGTTCGGGCTACCGCCTCGGCCATACTGAATTGGGGGCGATAACCGAAATCCTGCTTGGCCCGGGAAATATCGTAATAGTGGCTGAGGGCCAACTCGTTGGCCAGAAAGCGAGTTAGCCGGGGCTCACCCTTGAGTTTGAACATGTAGTACACCGTCTCCAACACGCCGCCGATAGTGCGGGCCAGCGAGAGGGGAATGCTCTTTGTCACCGGCGGCACCTCAAGCTGCTCCAGCAGGGCGTTAACCCAGGGCCAGAGGGTAACGGGATCATCCTGGCTGATGAAGTAAACCGACCCGGCCAGAGCTGACCCCGGCTCGAGGGCAACGGCAGCCAGGAGATGGGCCTGGGCTGCGTCTTCGACGTAGGTGACATCGACCTGATTGGTGCCGGCGCCAATCCGGATCAGCTTGCCGGCCCGGGCTCGAGCGACCAGCCGGGGCAGAATCTGGGTATCGCGTGGCCCAAAGACGATGTGCGGCCGCAGCGAGACGGTCAGGAGGTCGTCGCTGTTGGCCTGCCGGACGAACTGCTCGGCCATGGCCTTGGTTTGGGAGTAGAAGCTCTCGAAATGAGTGGGGTAGGGCAGCGATTCATCAGCACCGGCCCGATCGTGGCTGCTGGCCACGACGCTGGGGGTGCTGGTGTAGATGAGTTTCGGCACGCCTTGGCGCCGGCAAGCGGCGATGACGTTCCGGGTGCCGACCACATTCGGCCCGTAGAACGAGGCCCATGTGCCCCAATAGCCGGCTTTGGCCGCGACGTGGAAAACCGCCTCCATTCCGGCTACCGCCCGGGCGACGGCCTCGGGATCTTGCAGATCACCGCGGCAAAGTTTGACCCCTATTTGCTCCAACTCCGGATACGCCCCCCTGGCAAAAACGGTGACTTCATCGCCCCGGGCCAGCAGTTGTTCCACGATGTAGCGGCCGAGGAACCCTCCCCCGCCGGTGACCAGTGTTTTCATCGTAAACCTCGCAAAACAGATCGCGTTATCGACATTGCCGCTCGGCCCAGACGGCCAGCTTCTCCCGCTGAATCTTGACGTTGTGCCGCACATCGACCGGGAAGGCATGATGGAAGAGAAAATCTTGGATGGCTCGGGTATGGTCGTGAGCCTGGCCCAAAGCCAAAAGCTCGTTGATCAGGCGCTGCCGAGTGGGCGGGGTGGGGATGATGCCGCCCTTGAGTTCAACGACGAGGACCGGACGCTGCCGGCTCAGCGGCCCGACACCGACCAGGGCGGTGCGGGCGACTTCCGGGTGAGCGTTGAAGATGGCCTCGCAGGGTACGGGCAGCATCAGTCCGGCTGCGGTCTCGACGCGATGGGACTTGCGTCCGCACATCCAGAGCCGCCCCTGATCGTCAAAGTAACCCAGATCGCCCGTGCGGTGCCAGACCTCGCCGCCGTCCTGAATTTTAGCTTTGGCCGTCTGTTCCGGCCGGTGCAGGTAGAGCCGAGTGACGACCGGCCCCTTGACCACAATCTCGCCGACCTGGCCGGTGGGCAGCGCCAGCGAGTCGTCCCAGGTGGCGACCGGGTCGTCGCTAATCGGGATGACCTTGATGGTCAGGCCGGTCAGCGGCCGGCCGAGACAGGCCCCCCGCCCCTGTTCGGTCAGCGGCGCGGTTTCGCTCAGGATCTCGTCACCGCTGATGTTGCTGACCGGCAGAGCTTCGGTGGCGCCAAAGGGGGTCTGGACCTGACCGCCGGTCAGGATGTGCCGGTGGTACTGCTCGATCAGGCGGGGCGGGACCGGCGCGCCGGCCATAAAGATCCGGCGCAGCGACGGCAGCTTCAAGTTATTTGCCAGGCAGTATTGGCCCACAATTTTCCAAATGGTCGGCGAGCCGAAACTGGTGGTCACGCCGTGGGTCCGGATCGACTCGACCCAGTAGGCCGGGTTGAGCTTGGCCGGGTGGCGGGCATCCATCTCCGGGATGACGGTGGTCAGGCCGAGGGCGGGGTTGAACAGGGCGAAGATAGGCAAGCCCGGCTGATCGATTTCGCCCTCCTCGACGCCCATCTGGCGCAGCAGGTCGATGATGGCGTGGAAGATGCCGTGCGTATAGACGACGCCTTTGGGGATGCCGGTGCTGCCGGAGGTAAAGGCCACCGCCGCTTCGCTGTCGGGTGTGGTTGGGGCCAGGGGAAAGGGCGCGGCCGGCTGAACGCGGAGCTCGGCCAGGCAGGCGCCGCCCCAGAACCAGGGTTTGCCGGCGGTGATGTAGCGCTCGATGGTGCGGAAGGCGGCCGGATAGACTCGCCGCAAAAGATGAGCGGCCGGAATGCCGATAAAGCTGGTCGGCTCCGTCTCGGTGACGCACTGGATGAAGGCTTGCCGGCCCATCCCGGGATCGATGAAGACCGGCACGGCCCCGATTTTGAACAAGGCAAAAGCGACCGCCACCAGGTCGACCCCAGGGCGGATCAAGGTCAGGACCCGCTCGCCGGGGCCAAGGCCGTAGTCGCTTAGGCCGTGGGCATAACCATCGACGAGCTCGTTGAGTTGGGCAAAGTTGTATTGGGTGAACCTGGCTCGACCGGATCGGTCTCGACCGGCGGGGCAGATCAGCGCCGGTCGGTACGGGGCGCGCGCGGCGGTCATAATGAGAGCGGTGGCGATGTTAGAGGAATTCATAAAGTTTGTAGAGTTCATGGAGTTTGTAGAGTTCATAGAGTTTGGAGAGGCTGGAGAGTTTTGTAAGTTTGACGGAGAAGTTGATGCGCTAAGTCGGTGAGCTTTTGGTGGATTCATTCTGTACCTCGTAAACATTTGATAAAGCCGGAGATGAGCCTGGAGAGTTCGTCAGCAACTTGATAAAGGGTGTCAAAGTCTTGCTCTGAAAGGTAGGCCTGATCTTTGGCGATGTAAAGAGCCGACTGTACTTCGGTCACTGAGCCGTGGGCCATAAATAAGAGTCGGGCGAGTTCTTGATTGGTGCGGGGCGCAAAACCTTCGGCGATGTTGAGCATTATCGAAATAGCGGCCCGGCGGATTTGGTCCTTGAGAGCAAAGTCATGCCGGAAAGAAATACTATTGGTCACTTCATAGATTCTTTGATTCAGTTTCCTGGCCTTCTGCCAAGCCTGAATATCTTCAAACCGCTCAATCTTCCCCAAACCTCATCCCCCATCGCAAAAAATAAACTCCCCAACCCTACCAACTCTACAAACTCTATGAACTCAAGAACTTTAACACCAACGGTACAATCCTTTCATGGGCATCTTCCACAACATAATGCCCGGCGTCGGGGAAGACGTGGGTTTCGGCTTGGGGGAAGCGACGTTTCCACTCGGCGAAGAAATCGCGCTCGGTGAAGCAAAAGTCTTGGCCGCCCCAGAGAATGAGCATGGGATGAGATTTGAATTGAGCCAGGCCGTGATCGATGTCGACCAACAGCGGGCGGGTCGGGTGATTGGCCTCGAGCGGAATGTCTCGCACGAAGCGGAGGATGGCCAGGCGGTTGGCCCAATTGTCATAGGGCGCTTTGTAGCCGGCTCGGATTTGAGGGGACATACGGCGCGGGTGACCGCTGGCCATATAAACGGCTAGTCCGGCAAAGAGATTGAGGCCGCGAACCAACACCTCGCCCAGGTAAGGGACGCGGCATAGTTTGATCCGCTTTGGGATTAAAGGCAAGACAAAGGCAGCCGTGTTGAAAATGACAAAGCGGCGCACATTCTCAGGCTGGCGCGTGGCATAGCCCATCCCGATGACGCCACCCCAATCGTGTAGCACGAGGGTGATGTCCTTTAAGTGAAGCTGCTCGACCAGGCATTCGACGTTGGCGATGTGCCGGGCCAGGCAGTAAGGGTACTGCTGTGGCTTATCGGACAGACCGCAGCCGAGATGATCGGGGACGATGACTCGATGGCTCTGGCTGAGCGAGGGAATGAGCGTGCGGTAGTAAAACGACCAGGTTGGGTTGCCGTGAAGCATCAGCAGCGGGGGCGCATCCGGCGGCCCTTCGTCCAGATAGTGAAGTCGGTGCCCATCAATGGCTAGCCAGTGAGATTTAAAGGGGTAGAGGTCCTGAAAAGTTGAAATATCCATTTAACGCCACTCAAAACTATAAGGTTCGGCCACCGGGGAGAGCGTTTCACCGAGACGCTGACCTTGAGCCGTGGTGCCAGTTTGACGCTTGATCATAACCCGCCAGGAGACCTGACCACTGACCGGTCGCTCGGCGGTCGGAAGGCGCAGGCTGTTGCTCTTGACCCAGTATTCGCTGGTTTGGCCGTTGGACCAGGTGACTTCAATGACGTAATACTCATCTTCGGCCAACAGCGTGGTCGAGGTCCAGTTAAACAAAAGTGTGTCGGCCTCGATGGTCTGGCCATTGATGGGCATAAGTAGATTAGGGGCCGGATAGAACGGTAAGGGCGTCGAGGTGGCCGTGGGCAGAGGCGTCGGCGTGCCGGTCGGCGTGGGGGTGGCAACCGGGACAAAAATCTCCTGACCGGGGAAGATCATCTCGAGATTGGTTCCGGGGTTGGCCGCCCGGATGGCGTCAACCGTCGTGCCGTTCTGGAAAGCGACGCTGCTGATCAGGTCGCCCTCTTGAATGACATAAGGCGCCAGAACAGGCGTAGGTGTTGCTTCGGGCAGAGGCGTCGCCTCACCCGGGATAATTAGCTCCTGGCCCACGCTCAGGATGGTGTTCAGGCCGATACCATTGGCGGCGGCAATCTCTTCCGGGGTCATGTCGTACAAGGGGGCAATCAAGCCCAACGTCTGCCCACTTTCGATGACGTGGACGATGGGGGTAAGCACGACCGTCTCGGTCGGACTGGGAGTCGACGAGGAAGTAATGGTCGGGGTGGGCGTAGCAGCTCGAGTCGGCGGGCGGGTGGTCGCGGGAGTAGCGGTGAGGGTGGGGCCAACTTGAGCCGTGGCGGCGCCATTATTTTGATAACCTAGGACCGTCATCACGATGAAAACAATAATAACCACGCCCAAGCCAATCCCGCGCCATGAGCCGCTAAAGAGCGAGTGATCGAGCGGCAGACCCTCGATGGGCTGGTGGCAGATCATACAGACTTGCGTTTGTTCCGCGACCGGCGTGCCGCAGTGCAGACAGCGTCGCTGGCGGTGGTAAAGCGGGGTTGTTTTGCCGCACGTCGGACAGCGAGCCTCGTGTGGAGCAAGTTCGGCCCCGCAGGATGAACATTCAGCCATAGCGCATTTCCCAATTGATCAAAGCGGGTAATTATGGCGGGGGGCGGGGGAATTGTCAAGAACACGAAAAGGGGACACGACAGGGAACACGAAAGGGAGAGGGCACGCCGGCCGAGCTGGTCGAGGCCGGACCGAGGCCAGGGAGACTTACGCCTTGCGCTGAAAGAGGCTGAGGGCCACGATCAGGCCGCCGGCCAGAGCGCTAACGACGGTGCCGAGAGTGCGGGCTGGGGTGCTGCCCATCCGGAGATGAGCAAGGTGTTCGCCCGGCGGTAGATCGACGGTGATGAGGCCAAAGGGCGGGGCGGCATAGTGCTCGACGGGCTGGTTGTTCAGGGTGACCTGCCAGCCGGGGTAGTCGTAGGTGTAGAATTGAAGCGTGACCGGAGTTTCGGCCAGGACCCGGACGGTCTCCGAGGCGCCGCCGTGGTGGAGCATTTCAAGCTGTCCCTGCCCGACGATGAGACCGGCCGTCACCAGCGGTTCGCCGTTGAGGTACTGCTGCTCCATGGGGCTGGTTTGCGGCTGTTCCACCGTGGCGGCGACCATGCCGACCCGATCGACAATCGAAGTCCGGTCCCAGTTGATGACGGCCAGGGGAGTTTCCGCCCACGCCGGGATGTCGGTGTACTGGGGGGTGGTGTAGCTAATGGAGGCGAGGATGATGGTCAGGAGGAGGAGGAAGAGGGAAGGGTGGAAGGATGGAAGGATGGAAGGATGGAAGGGTGGAGGGGTGGAGGGTGGGGGGGGGGGGTGGGGGGGGGGGGGGTGGGAGGAGTGGGGGGTTGGGGGGGGGGAGGGTTGGAAGGGGTGAGGGTTGGAGGGGTGGAGGGGGAAAATATTTGTTCATTGTTCATTGTTAATTGCTCATTGTTCATCAATTGCTCATTGCCCAGGGCGCCGGCGGCTATAGACATGGTGAAGGCGGTGACGGCGAGGAGGCGCCACGGGAACTGAACCAGGCTGGCGATGGGGATGATTTGCCAGACCGGTTGGGCGAGCGGGGACATGAGCAGAACAATGATGAGCGTTGACACTAGAAAGAAGAAGGTCGTGGCCCGGTGGGGGTAGCGAGCCCTGAGGCTGGTGACGAAGGCAAAGATGAGCAAAACCACGACAACGACCCCGAGCTGGTAGGAGAAATCATCCAGGGTGCCGGGGCCAGCGTAGCCGTAGCCCCAATTTTCCTCAAAAAGTTGGGAGAAATAGACAAAATGCTGCAGGTAGTTATAGCTGCCGCTGGTCCACTGCTCCACTTTAATGTAGCGCGTCTCGACGATGACCGGCAGAAGATAGATGGCGGCCAAGGCCAGACCTAGCAGCCCGGCGGCCGCGGCGTACAAGCCGTGGGTCATCAGCGCCTTCAGGTTGAATTTGGCTTTGGCCAAGATCAGATAAAGCAGGTAGACCATGAGAAACGGGCTAAAAGTGAAAAACGAGGTGTGATGGGTCAGAGCCAGCAGTCCGTAGGCCAGGCCTGCCAAAGCTAAGCGGTGCCGGTTGGGCCGGGCGATGAGTTCGGTGAAGGCTAGAAACAAAAACGGGATCAAGGCCAGCGAGATGAACTCGGCGTAGGCGCTCCGGACATAGATCTCGACCAGGTGAAAGGGCACGTACATATAAACAACGGCCGCCAGCACGCCGGCGGTCGAGCCGTAGAGCCGGCGAGCAAAATAGTACATCCCGACTCCGCCGCCAAGCGTGGCCAAAACATACATCGTTTTGATGGCGGTGGTAAAGCCTAAGCCGAACAGGTGGAGCATCTGAGCCGCGTAGAAAGCGAGCGGGGCGTAAAGATTAAACAGGGGATAGCCATAGCCAAAGGCAAAATCGGGTGCCCACCGCGGCCACCAGTAACCGTCCCGAAAAGTCTGATCGAACTCGACCAGGAAGAAGACGCTGTGTTTGGCATCGTGCGCCTCAAAGAAGTAGCCCGGCGTAAGCAGCGGCGCCCAGGCGAAGATCGAGAGGGCCAGAACGAGGATTAAGTTGGGCTCCTGCAGGCGGGCAAAAGCCCCCATCTTTACGCCCCGGGCTTTTTCAGCAGCCATCGGCCTCTCTCTCTAATGCTCTGAATTGCTAACCCGATCCAAATAACAATCGCTATGACCGATACCCCCAGGCCTATGACTCGAATAGGCGTATCCTCAAAGCGGAGCTCTAAAAAGTGCGAGCCGGTCGGAATGGGCACGACCAGCCAGCCCTCGATGGGGGTGGTCCGAAGCTGCGGTTGTTCGACCAGCGGACCGATGCGGGTGACCGGCCCTTTGTCTTTGTCCAGATTGCCATCGTGCGGGCCGAGATCTTCATAAATATAGGCGGTCCAGCCGGGATAGTAAGGAATAAAAAAAGTGATGGCTTGGTCCTCCCGCTTGGTGCCGACCCAGAGCAGTTCATGGACGCTGCTCATCTCCATCGAGTAAACGCCGACGCTGTTATCCGGCGGCAAGGCGGTGTAGTTGACCTTGGTCGTAATCTTACCGCCGCGCTCAACCTGCTCGGCCAGCGAGGACCAGTTGGGGATGCGTTGGACCCAGGCAGTCTGGCCGGTCATTTCATCGGCGGACTGTTGGAAGCGAAATAGGGCCGCCTGGCTGACCGGTCCTTCCGTCGGTTGGGGCTCGCGAACCTCGGCTTGGAGATAAGGATAGCTGGCCAGGAGGATGAGGCTGGAGAGGAGGATAGGGAGGATGGAAGGATGGAAGAATGGAAGGATGGAAGAATGGAGGGTTGGAGGACTGGAGGGGTGCCTCTGAGCGAAGTGGGAGGGTTGGAGGACTGGAGGGGTGGAGGACTGGAGGGGTGGAGGACTAGAGGGTTGGAGGATCGGGTTTGTTAATTGCTCATTGTTAATTGTTAATTGTTCATTACTCATTGTTACTTGTTCAGAGTGGGCTAGGATAGTACCGGCCAGGAGGGAGATGAAGGGAGCGATGACGACCAGGAGGCGCCAGGGAAACTGGGCGAAGCTGGACAGCGGCAGGACAGCCCAGACCAGGCTCGACAGCGGCGTCGTCAGGAAGACCAACAGCAGGGTGGTGGCCTGGAAAAAATAGCACGTCCGGCGCAGCCGCGGATCGGTGAATTTTGGCCCGATCAGAAACGAAAAGATGAAGAGGAGCACGGCCGCCAGGCCGAGCTGAAAACCGGCCTCGTCATCCGGGCCGGGGAGACTGGTCCCGAAGCCCCACCTGGGCGAAAAGAGCTGGAAGAACTCCACAAAGTCATCGCCAAAGGCAAAACGTCCTCCGATCCATTGATCGACCCGGACAAAGTTATACTCGGTGAAGGCCGGCAGCCAAAAGATACCGCTCAAGCCCAAGCCGAGCAGTAAGGTGAAGAGCGGCGGTAAGCCGGAGCGGACCGCAGCGACCAGAGACCGCGCAGGGCCACGCAGCTCCCGGAAAGCCGGGGCGGGGCCCCTGCCGGGAAGATCGACCGCGGCGCGCGCTTGTCCGCCGCCCCAGACCCCCCCATCAAAACCAACGCTGGGGGGAAAAAAGAACACCAGCCG
>CALMIS010000177.1 GCA_937864185.1 uncultured Chloroflexota bacterium | reverse complement strand
GTAATCGGCGGCACCGGGGTCAGGGTGGTCGTGACCGGCATCGGCGGCGTGAGTGTGACCGTGATCGTAATCGGAGGTACTGCTGTATTGGTGGGCGTTGGGGCAAGATCGATGATGCGGGCCAGCGCGTCGGCGGCTTGAATGAGGCCGGCACCGTACTGATCAAAGGCGCCTAAATTGCGGGCCGATTGGACCATAATTTCTTCCACCTGAGCGGGAGAGAGGTTCTGGTCGACTGACCGCAGCAGGGCAGCCAGGCCGGCCACGTGGGGCGACGCCATCGACGTGCCTTCAAAGAAGCGGTAACTAAAGCCAGAGCCGGACGAGGCGATAGTCTGCTGTAGGATACCATCGCCAAAGCCATCATTGTTGAGATCTTGGCCAACATCGCCACCGGGCGCCACCAGATCGATCTGCGGGCCAAAGTTACTATAAGCGGTCAAAGTTTGGTTAAAACCCACCGCCCCAACCGCGATTACAAAATCGTCATAGGCAGCCGGGTAAGCGACCACACCGCCGTCATTTCCGGCCGCCGCCACGACGACGACTCCCCGGTTGTGAGCGTACCGGACGGCATCTTGCAAGGCCTGCGTGCCTTGACTGCCGGCCAGGCTCATATTGATCACGTCCGCGCCCTGGTCCGTGGCATAAACAAGGCCTTTGATGATGTTTTCATAGGTACCGTTGCCGTCCGCGCCCAGCACCTTAACCGGCAGCAGCCGGGATCGGTAAGCAACGCCGGCCACGCCAATATCGTTGTTGGTGCTTTGGGCCACAGTGCCGGCCACGTGGGTACCGTGACCTTGATCGTCGGTGGGATCTGTATCGTTGTTGACAAAGTCATAACCCGGCAGTCGCTCGGTCTGGGCCAGGTCAGGGGCATTAAAGGCGATACCGGTATCAATAATCGCGACCGTGGCCCCGGCGCCATTGGCCGTGTCCCAGGCCGTGGGCATCTGGATGAGCGGCATATTCCATTGATAAGCATAATATTGATCGTTGGGCACAAATAGACGGGGCAGGTGGACCGGGCGGCCGGCTATCCCGGCAATATAGTTAGGTTCGGCATACTCAACGGCCGGATCCTCCTCGAGCAACTCAGCGACCTCTGCCACGCTGCGACTGGGATCGAAGCTGACGCTGTAGAGTTGGCTAATTTCCTGAGCCTGGGCCGAGAGCCGCTCCAACCGGTCGCCGGTACTCTCGGCCACCTCTGCCAGAAGTGGCTCTAGCTCTCCGGCGCCAATCTGGCGCAGCCGCTCGTCAAGCGACGTCACCCCTGAGACCACGACATTGTCCGCGCCTAGCTCCACACTGCGGGCCTGGATCGAAGCCTCCGGCGAGAGTTTGACCAGGACCGTGCCGGGCTCGAAGGCGTCTTGGGGCGGCGTCTGTGGGGCAGGCACCACCTGTGAGTCAATCGCTTCAGGCGCAACAGCCAGCGGCGTTTCAGCGGGTGGGGCAGGGGTCTCGGTGTCGGCCGGGAGGGCCGGCGGCGTGTCCGTGGGTAGGACCACCGGAGACTCAACCGCCGTTTCTCCGCCGGCGGGTGGGGTAGCGGCAATGTCTTCCGCTTCCTCCCGGGGCACTTCACAACCGGCCAAAATGATGACAACGACTAATAAGAGTGGCAGAATCCGCCTTAGTTTGGGTCTCATGGCTTTGTCCTTTGGTAAAAAAGGTTAGTGGTTGAGCCGGTTACGAACTTTACTCGTCCTCGAACCGGAACATCTCGGCATAAGCCTCATCAATCTCGTTATCGTTCAGATGCGTGTAACCGGAGGTCGTATTGATACTCTCGTGCCGGGCCAGTTTCTGAGCCACGGCGATATCGTGCTGGCGAACCACGCGGGTGACAAAATAGTGGCGGAAGGTATGGGGCGTAATCGTACCGCGGGCTGCTTCACCCAAAACCCGAACCACGTGGTCGGTGACAATGTTTTCGGCGGTCCGGGCTGACATAGGCAGCACTTTTTTGCTGGCTCGCTTATCGTGTCGGGCAAAGAGCGGCAGGACGCTCTGTTTCCCCTGCTGTTGGTCCAACTCCAGCCGTTGATCGAGATAAGACTCGATAAAGCGCAAAGCGCGATTAGAAAATCGAACAATGGCCTGCTTGTCGCCTTTGCCGATGATAACGGCTCGCCCCTTTTCCCAATCGATCTCTCCTTTTTTCAAACCACACGCCTCCGAGACTCGCAGGCCGGTATCGGCCAGCGTGACCAGCAGCGCCCGGTCACGATACGCAGCCAGCTTCTCGTAGCCTAGCTTAAAGGGTCGGGTGGTATACTCTTCCATATTATCCAGTAACCGCTCTAACTTTTCCTCGGGGAAAATATGCAGCCGGCGGCCCTGGCTGCGACGTTGGTTTAACTGGAAAGCCAAGGTAGAAAGATTGAGCGTGGCCCACTCTTGGGCCGCGACATACCGGTAGAAGCCGGCCACGGCTGTGGTATACAGATGCTCCGTCGCCACCGACTGGTGGCGTAACTGGTCCAAAAAAAGCTCAATCCACAGCGGCGATAGCAACGTGACATCGGTTTGAGCCAGATCGATGGTCTCCTGGCTGTTGGTCAGGCACTCGGCAAAGGCTTTCAGGCCGCGCTGATAGGCTACAGCCGTATTTTTGCTCTTGCCGCGTTTGATTTGCTTCAAGTAGTGCTCGATGGCTTCTTGAATTGTCATAATATTATCCAGTTTAAGTTTACCCTATATTATGTAAAAATGCAATCCACTTTAACGTTTAACATTAAGCTCATTTGTTCTGAGAATATTTTAAACCATCAACCGGATCATGACAACGGGTTTTAAAGTAACAAGACCTCCGGTTTAACGGGGCGGAGGTCTTGTTTGAAGCTAGGTCTGACCTGGTTACTGACGCGGATGCGCTTGCTCTAAAATATTTTCCGCTTCACTAACCGCCGAGCGACGCTGCGCTTCGCTTTTGGCGATAGCTGCTTTAATGAAAGCGGCAAAAAGAGGGTGAGGGCGGGTCGGTCGACTTTTGAACTCCGGATGGAACTGGCTGCCCAGCATAAAAGGGTGATTTTTGAACTCAGCGATCTCGACCAGGCGACCATTGGGCGATAAACCTGAAAAGACTAGCCCAGCCTCGCCTAACGCCTCCCGAAATTCATTCTTGAACTCAAAGCGGTGGCGGTGCCGCTCATAGACCAGCTCGGTGCCGTAAGCTTCGGCCGCTTTAGTGCCGGGGACTAGATGGCAGGGATAGTTGCCGAGGCGCATCGTGCCGCCCATATCGACGATCCCGCGTTGATCGGGCATCAAGTCGATGACCGGGTAGGGGGTTTTAGGATTGAACTCGGTGGAGTTTGGTTCAATGCTGTTGAAGACGTGACGGGCCAATTCAATAACCATTACTTGCATGCCCAGGCAAAGGCCCAGATAGGGGACCTTTTGAGTCCGAGCGTAGTTAGCCGCAATAATTTTGCCTTCGATCCCGCGCTCGCCAAAACCACCGGGAATGATGATGCCATCCACATCCCGCAGGCCATTCACATCCCGCAGTCGCTCCAGATTCTCGGAGGAGATCCAATCGATGGCGACTTCGCAATCCTGGTGGGTGGCAGCCGTCTTGACCGCCTCGTAGACGCTGATGTAAGCGTCTTCCAGCTCTACATATTTACCGACGAGAGCGATATTAACACTCTTGGGCTTGGGCTTGCGGATGTGCCTGACCATATCTTGCCACTCGGTCAAGTCAGCCGGGCGGCAATCCATGGCCATTCGCTCACAGATGTAGTCAGCCACGCCCCACCGCTCCAAGATGAGCGGGACTTCATAAATCGTATCCACCGTCGTCAACGGTATGACGGCTTCGGTATCGACATCACAGAAGAGGGCGATCTTTTCGCGCAGGTCATCGTCGACCGGCAGGTCGGCCCGGCAGACGATCATATCGGGCTGAATCCCGATGCCGCGGAGTTCACGCACGCTGTGCTGGGTAGGTTTTGTCTTTAGCTCATTCGTCGATTGCAGGTGCGGCAGCAGCGTCACATGAATATAAAAAGTGTTGTCTTTGCCGGCATCTTTGCGCACCTGGCGCAGCGCCTCCAAAAAAGGTAGACTTTCGATATCGCCTACCGTGCCGCCAACCTCAACGATGACCACGTCAGCCTGGCTGTCACGGGCTACTCTGTTAATGCCGGCTTTGATCTGGTTGGTCACATGGGGAATAACCTGGATGGTTTTGCCCAAATAATCGCCGCGCCGCTCGCGGTTGATCACTTCTTGATAAACTTGACCGCTGGTCAGGTTACTGGAACGGCTCAGGTTCTCGTCGATGAAGCGTTCATAGGCACCCAAATCAAGATCGGTTTCGGCGCCATCGTCTAGCACAAAAACCTCGCCGTGTTCATAAGGACTCATGGTGCCTGGATCGACGTTGAGGTAGGGATCCAGCTTCTGTACCGTCACCGACAACCCCCGGCTTTTTAAAATACGTCCAATCGAAGCGGCGGTTACCCCCTTACCCAGGGAAGAAACCACCCCGCCGGTGCAAAAAATATATTTTGTCATAGACACGAACCCCCTTTGCAATTTTTAGTCCGAGTTTTGTTAAAAATTTTGTTCAAAAAAAAAGGTCCCCAAGTGGGTGGCTTGGGGACCTAGCTGACGAGATTATTCGCCGACAAACTTGATAAACAATACTTCATGTCTCTGAATTATATCAGCTTCGCTGGATTTGTCCATAGTGAGATGGGTCTATTCAAAGCACCGCCTGTTCTTTCTCTTTCTTGACACAAACTATCGACATGATATAATGACACAGTTGCCAGATAACTTTTTTGCTCAAGCTTTTGTGTGCCACCCTAGCTCAGCAGGTAGAGCAGCTCACTCGTAATGAGCAGGTCATCGGTTCGAATCCGATGGGTGGCTTTCAGACTTTTTTATTGGTGTCAAGTCTCAGCTAAAACCAGGTTTTATGGCCGTTTCCCGGCCAGTTTCAAAAGCCCCACCGGGACTCGGCGGGACTTTTTTGTTTATTTGGGTCTTGTCGAGAAAAATAGGAGATCTTAGTTATGCCGAATGGCAAATCCCCTACAACAACTTTAGAGTTAGATATTCCCACCTATCTTCCTTTGTCCGAGGCCGCCGGCAAATATAATCTTTCCGAAAATGTGTTGACCCAACTCATTCGGACTGGTAAGATTGAGGCAGTTCAATTACCTTCGGGAGAATTGCTGGTGTCTGCCAATAGTAGTCCTCAGAAAATTAAGACTAAAGAACAAATTATCGCTGACAAATACGGCCCATTAAAGAGACAACCGATTACCGTATCTGAAGCTTCACAAAGGTATAAGGTGCTCAACAGAACTATCAGAGAGTGGGTATCTCTTAACTACATACAAGTTGTGGATGATGGTTACCCTATGAAAATCGACGAAGCTGAAATCGCTTATTGCGCTGAAATCTTTCACGAGCGTAAAGCGGCTGGTGTTCGCTCTGGTGTTCCACTGCTCGATGAGCAGGGTCTCCCGTACGAGTTGAAGCATCCGGAGCTTTCGGCAATTCGTCGTCGCAAGAAACGTAGAAGTCAAGAGTCGGATTAAGAACAGAAGTTTCAACGTTCATAGCTCGACCTTGTGGGCTGCCTATTAAGGCAGTCTTTTTTTGCGTCTAGTTAGAAATACAGTATTGACAGTATTTCTAACTTGTGGTAGTATGTAGCCATTCTTAAACATCTTTAGAAGTTCAATTGATAACCTTGGAGGCAGGAATGTCTCAAGCAATGAAATCGCCACAGCAAGCCGAATATCAACCCGATGACCTTATCTTCATCCAATCCCGGGCCGAGATCAACCTCGCCCTCGTCGAGGAGTACGCTCAGATGATGGTGGACGGAGTCGAATTCG
>CALMIS010000176.1 GCA_937864185.1 uncultured Chloroflexota bacterium | reverse complement strand
CTGCACCAGCAGCACGGGCCTCAACTCGAATCGCTGCTGGCCCGCTTCGGCCCGGAGCAGGCCGCGTGGCTCCGCCGGGCTGTGCTAGCCGCCTACCGGCTGCCCGCCGATCAACCGGCCCAGACGGTGATTGAGCGGCTGCACCCGCTGCTGCCGGACGCGGCCCACCGTCTGGTCCACTCGCTACCCACCGAGACCCGCAGCCTGGCCAGCCTCTGCCTAGCGATGAGCGAAGCGCCCCTCGCCATGATCCGACTCCGTCAGCCGCCGGCCACGGCTCCGGTCGATTCGTTGTCCGCGCCATCGGAAGCCGGGCTTGAGCAGCCAGCCCTTGAAGCGGTTCGAGAGGAAACCCGGTCCCGGGCCAGGTCGGAACCGGGCAGCTCGGGGTTGGCCGGGCCAAGCTACCCGGCCAACGCTATGACGTTGGTCGAGACGCCGGCTCGCCCGCCCGCCGGCGCGCCGGAGCAGATTGGACCGGAGCCAACTTCCCCAGCCGCAACCACTGAACCGGCGAGCGCCGGCCCAAAATCAGCGCCGCCCGCCGCGTCGAGCCCTACGGCCGGGCCGGAAAAACTAGAATGGATAGGCGACCGATCGCTGGCTCAAGCCACCACGCGCCCGTCCGAGCTGCCGCTCGATCAAACGGCGCTCGTGCTCGCCGCCGAAACCGGTCTGCTCACCACCGTTGGCGGGCTGTGGTATTTGGTTAACGTGCTGAATGACCTCGACTGGCTGGAGGACAACGACCTTAACGGGTGGCACCGCTTGACCTTTTTAGCTCAGGCCCTACTGCCGGAGCCGCTGCCCGACCCGGTCTGGGCCATGCTCACCTCGTTGGCCGGGGAGCCGGTCGCGGCGGAAGCGGCTGATCGCTGGCGGGTCCGAGTCTGGCCGCGGGTCACGGCCTACCTGACCGAGCGCCTGACCCAGCCTGCCACTCTGACCGCAGCCATCCGCGACCCGGCCACGCTCTTTCTGACCCGGACTCACATCGATGTGGTCTTTGCCCTGGACCAAATTCGGCTCGATTTACGCCAGGCCGGCCTCGATCGCGATCCGGGCTGGACGCCGATGTTGGGCCGGGTGGTGGCGTTTCATTATAAGTAGGGACGTGGGATGTGGGACATAACGCCCCACGCCCCACGTCATTATCAGTTTTGGAATTTCCAAGGAGATTCTATGCCTTTAGCCTACACGTCAGACAACCCGATCCAGCCCTGGCTCCTCCAGGCCGCGGTCCGGGTGGCGGCTTATCTCCAGGCGATGGGCGGCGAGCCGGTGCTGGAGCACTATCCGTTCTTAACGCTCTATTTAGATGAAGCCCGCCGGTCCTGCCCGCCCGCCTCGGACCTGTTCGAACTGGATCGAGGCTGGTCTGGCCTGATCGATCCGGAGGCGCCGGCTGATACGCCCCTGGCCCGGCTGCGTCAGGCCGGCCTCAAACCGGAGCATCTCCGGGCCCTGCTGCTGATCGGCCTGGTCGAGGTCGATGCCCGCTTTGGCACAGTCTACAGCATGCTGCACCCTTTTCCCGACGAGCTGCGTCTGACCGTCGGCTTGCTGGCTGATCTCTTAACCTTCAATGCGGTCGATGACCTTGTGCCGGTGTGGCACGTGGTCCAGGAACTGGAGCGGCGCGGCTTGATCCTCATTCACCAGCTCGACCGGCCTCGCGCGGCCCAACCTTTGAGCCTACCCGCTCCGGTCTGGGCGGCGCTGTGTGGCGAGGGTTTCAGCCGGCCGTGGCCGGAGCTGCGCCTCTATCCGCAAACGGCGTTCGAGACCCTGGCTGAGTTAGGCGGGCTGCTGCCGCCGGCCTGGCTGGCGCGGCTGGGCCGGGTGCCCCAACTGGTCGAGCGCGGCCTGGCCCAAGGTCTGGTCCTGCGTGGAATGCGGGGCAGCGGCCGGCGGCGGGCTTTGGGCGCGCTGGCCCGCACGCTGGGTCGAGATCTGCTCCAGCTCCAACAGCCGGCGGTGCAGCAGTTACCCGGTCTTTGCCGGCTGGCCGGCGCGCTGGCCACGCTGCACCGGGCCGTGCCCCTCATCGAACTGGAGCTGGCCCCCGGCGAGGCGATCGCGTTGCCGCCGCTGGCCGGTTACAACGGCTTGTTTGGGGTGATGCTCGGCCGGGAAGGCAGCCTGACCGGCCCGCAGGCCGAAGGCTGCCTGCTGCTCGAGGTCCCGGCAGCCGACCACGAGGCCCGCCGCCGGCAGTGGTCCCAGGTGCTGGACGGCCGGGTCAACGGCACCCAGGCCGTCATCGAGGATGCCAGCCGGAATTATCACCTAACCCTGGGCGCGGTGGCGCGAGCGGGCAAGCTGGCGCAGGCCTATGCCGCGCTCAACGACCACGCCCACATCGAGCTGGCCGACGTGCAAGAGGCCTGCCGGGCCCTTAATCGCCAGTCCCTCGAAAACCTGGCCAGTCGGATTCAGACGGACGGGGCTTGGGCTGATTTGATCGTGTCCGAGACCACCCGGGCCGACCTGGCCAACCTGGTCCGGCGCTGCCGCCAGCGGGAGACGGTCCTGGCCCATTTGGGGCGAGGCTTTACCGGGATCAAGCGCGGCGTGCGGGCCCTCTTCGGCGGGCCGAGCGGCACCGGTAAGACGCTGGCCGCCCGCTTGATCGCCGCCGAGCTGCGGCTCGATCTGTACCGGGTCGATCTCTCGGCCGTGGTCAGCAAGTATATCGGTGAGACCGAGCGCAATCTGAGCCGGCTCTTTGCCCGGGCCGAAGAGCAGGATATTGTGCTGCTGCTGGACGAGGGGGACTCGCTGCTCACGGCCCGGACCGACGTGCGCAGCGCCAACGATCGTTACGCCAATATGGAAACCAACTACCTGCTCCAGCGCCTGGAACAGTATGAAGGCATCATCTTGATTACCACCAACGCTGCCAGCCGCATCGACGGCGCGTTTCAACGGCGGATAGATGTCTTCATCGAGTTTAGCCCGCCCGACGCCGGCCAGCGCCAGCGCTTGTGGCAGCTTCACCTGCCGGGCCAACACGCGATCAGCCCCGGCTTTCTGCGGACCGTCTCGCTGCGCTGCCCGTTGACCGGCGGGCAGATCCGCAACGCCGCGCTGCACGCCACCGTGCTGGCCGTCGATGCGGGCGCGCCGGTCTGCGACGCGCTGCTGGCCGAAGGCATCAACCGGGAATATACCAAGCAAGGGGCCGCCTCGCCCCTTAACTAGCACGCTGGTCCCGGCATATTTAGCCAATGAGCCAGCAATTTAACGCCAGGGCGCCAAGGAGCAAAGGCGCCAGGAGAAAACAAGAAAACTTTGCGTCTTAGCACGCTGGGGCAGGACCACATTAAAGCGTGAAAGGGACACGATTTACAGGATTTACAAGATTATTTGGGTTTATTGAAAAACAAAATCGTGTGAATCGTGTAAATCCTGTCAAAATTCGGCTAGGCCAGGGAAAGAGTAAGCCATGAGTCTGCGGGTTGCGCGCACGCCGCGCCGCCAAAGCATAGACCCGCCGGCGCCGCATCACGAGGCGACCCAGCCGGCGCGCACGCCGATCTCGGCGCTGGCGCTGCGCCGGCCGGCGGTGCAGGCCAAGCTGGCGGTCAACCAGCCGGATGACCTCTTCGAGCGCGAAGCCGAGGCGGTTGCCACGGCTGTGGTGCAGTCCCCCACGCCGGCCCCGCCGCCGGAGGAGGAGCGCGGCAGCATCACCGGCGTGCAGCGGCAAATCGCCCCCGAGGAAGAAGCCCTCCAGCGTCAAGCCACGCCGGAAGAGGAGATCCAGCGGCAGTCCTTGCCTGAAGAAGAAACGGTGCAGCGCCAAGCCGAACCGGAAGAGAAGCTTCAACGCCAAACTGCCCCGGAAGAGGAGACTCTTGAGCGCCAGCCACTGCCAGGCGAAGAAACCGCGCAGCGCCAGGGTCAGCACCAACCGAGCGTCTCGCCGGCCACAGCCGCGACCATCCGCAGCCCGGGTTCAGGTCGCCCCTTGCCGGCGGAGGCGCGGCGGCGGATCGAGCCGCACCTGGGCGCCAATCTGAGCGGGGTCCGGCTCCACACCGGGCCCCGGGCCAACCGGGCCGCCGGCAGCCTCCAGGCCCGGGCCTTCACCTACCGCCACCACATCTTTCTCAACCGGGCCGAGTCCAGTCGCGACACTCGCCTGCTGGCCCACGAAGCCACGCACGTGGTCCAGCAGGGCGCGGCCGTTCAGCGCCTGCCTCAACCCGGCCTGGCGCCCCCGCCCCTGCAGCGCATGCCCGCCTTTATCGCCGACGAACTGGCCAGCTACGCCCGGCACATCCCCGGCTACACTTTGTTCACGGTCATCATCGGCTTCAATCCGCTGACTGGCTCGCGGGTCGAGCGGACGGCCATGAACCTGGTTGAAGGGGTAATGGGCCTGGTGCCCTTTGGGACGGCCATCTTCGATAAGCTGCGCGAGCTTGAGATTTTGCAGCAAGCTTTTGGCTTCATCGATGAGCAGTTGACCCGCTTTGATCTGTCGCTCAGCCGGCTGGAACGGCTGCTGGAGGAAGCCTACGAGGAGATGGACTTCCTCCGCCTGGATCCGTTTGATTACAACCTCGGCGTTTTGACCCGCAAGTTTAGCGACTTGTTGAACGATGTCCGGCAGTTTGCCGAGTCGCTGGTCACGGCTGTCGTTGAGATGATCAAAGAGGCGGCTATCGGGCTGGCCGAAGATCTGCTGGCCGAAAACCGGGCTTGGGCCTTGATCAAGAAGATCTTGAAGTATGATCCGCTCCGGGATGAGCCGGTCGAGGCCACGACCGTGGAGATTTTGGAAGATTTCCTGCTGCTGATCGGCAAAGAGCAGGAGTTGGACCAGATGCGCCAGCGCGGCACCCTGGCCGAAACCGCGGCCTGGCTCGAGACCCAGTTCGCCCTCTTCGTCTCGCTGCTGGCGGAGCTGCGTGGTCTGATCGGTGCCGCCTGGGAGGCTATTCAGCCGGAGAATCTGCCCAACCTGATGACCAACCTGCAAAGCCTGGCCGTTCAAGCCGGCGGCTTTTTGCAGCGAGTCTGGGACTTTGCCACGACCGTAGCGGCGCAAGTGCTGGCGCTGATCAAGAATGCCCTGCTCAGTTGGCTCAGCGACTTCGCCCATCAGGTGCCGGGCTTCCACCTGGTCACGGTTTTGTTGGGACGCAACCCCTTTACCAACGAGCCGGTCCCGCGCACCGCCGAAAACATCATCCGCGGCTTCATCACCCTGCTGCCGGGCGGCAACGAAAAGTACGAGCAGCTCCAGCAGACCGGCACCATTGCCCAGGCCGCCCAACGGATCGAAGGGGCGATGGAGTCGCTGGGCATCAGTTGGGACTTTATCGTCGGGCTGTTCACCGGTATCTGGGAGAGCCTCAGCATCCAGGACCTGATCGATCCCATCGGCGCTTTCCAGCGGATTGTCGATCAGTTTGGCGAGCCGATTGGCCGGCTCTTTGCCTTTATCCAGGTTGTCCTGCGGGAAATCATGACCCTGGTGTTGGAGCTGATGAACTTCCCGACCGACCTGATCACCAGCATCATTGCCAACGCCATGCAAGCCTACGAGGATATCAAGCGGGATCCGGTCCAATTCTTCCTGAACCTGCTCGGCGCGGTCAAAGAGGGCTTCAGCCGCTTCTTCGACAACATCCTCCAGCATCTTCTCAGCGGCCTAACCAACTGGCTCTTTGGCCAACTGCGCGACGCCGGCATCCAACCACCGACCGAGCTTACGTTGGCCTCGGTCCTGGATCTGGTGCTGCAGATTCTGGGCATCAGCATGGAGCGCATCTGGCAGAAGTTGGCCGAACGGATCGGCCAGGAGAATGTGGACCGCCTTCGCGGGGCCATCGACCGGCTGACCGGCATCTGGAACTTTGTGCGCGATGTGCAGGAGCGAGGGGTGGCGGTCATCTGGGAGTATATCCAAGCGCAGATCAGCAACTTGTGGGACATGGTCCTGGAACAGGCCCGCAACTGGATCGTCACCCGCATCATCGAGCGGGTCGTCACCCGGCTGCTGAGCATGCTCGACCCGACCGGGATTATGGCCGTGATCAACGGCTTTATGGCCTTCTTCAATGCGGTCCAGTCGGCCATCCAGTATCTGCGGGAGATGCTGGAGATCGTCAATTCCTTTGTCACCACCGTAGCCGAGATCGCCCGGGGCAGCCTCGGCCGGGCGGCTCAGTTTTTGGAAAACACCCTGGCTCAAAGTTTGCCGGTGGCTATCGGTTTTCTGGCCAACCAGGTCGGCTTGGGCAATCTGGGCGAGCGAATTCAGGAGATTATCGCTGACATCCGTGGCCTGATCGACCGGGCGTTGGATTGGCTGTTGGATCGAGCGGTCAGTGTGGGGCAATCGTTCCTGAGTATGCTGGGCTTGGGTGGCGGAGCAGAAAGTGCCGTCGCCTTCCAAGATGAAGGGATAGAGTTCAACGCAGACCGAGAGGACCACCGCCTGTGGATTGAAGTTCAGGGCGACACGCCGGTGGTTTTGATAGCCAGTGGCCAACCCACCCAGGTGGCCACTCTGCTGGACCACCTGGAAGGCCGTTTGGAAGAACTTGCGCCCGATGCTCAAAATAGAGCCCGGACTTATATCCGCAACGCGCGGCAGAGATTGGAAGGACTCCCGCTCCGTGAAGTGCGAAATGTCGTGCGGAGGACTCAAGGCAGTACAGAGCCAGTTCAAAGGCAGCAGAATGTACCCACGGCTCAAGAGGTCTTGACCGAAACCCGTCCGGCCGAGCAGCGTTTGGCGGATAATTTACGCGCATTATTCCAACTCTTTTGTGGCTTACGCCCCTTTGAAGGCGGCGGCAGCCGGGCTATGGCCACTTCGGTGACCCTTACGGTGCGCGTTAGTGCCACGGAACCGGTCCTCACCACCGTTCCCCGCCCGGTCGCGGGTCAAACCCAGGCGGTTCCTCTTGGCGTGCGGGAGGATTTAGGCTTAAGGCGAGGGCGCACAACGCCATATTGGCAGCTTCGATCAGAAGAGCGTCTGGATACGGGTCGAGAACCGGGTAGCATCGCCGGAGGCCGTTTGCGCCAACCTGCGCCTGTGGCAGCCGGACAGGCTACAGCCCAAGTTCAGGTATTGAGTTGGGCCACCGGCAGTGGCGACCTAAATTCAAACATCAGCCATGCAGAGCACCAATTTGTGGTCTGGTTCGAGCAGCAGCCGGAAGAGTGGCGCAACCGAGTGACCCGGATCGATGTTCGCAATAACCCTTACAGTCCCTGTTCGGCTTGTGCCGGTGAGCTGGCGACTCTGCGCGCCAACCATCCCCACATTGAAGTTGCCTTTTTAACCTGGCAAACTCCCTGGGATGCCGGGTTACTGGAGACAAAGGCCCAAGACCTTAATAGAATGATCCAAGAGAACTGGGTGGTTCATCCCGGACCGGAAGGTCTGCGGCGGGCCGGCGGATCACCCTGCTAATCAGATTCGTAGTTTCTGCCTACAAATTGTCGTACTTTCCCGACAGACAGATAGCCACCTTCATGCCACACTTAGGGGGGAACAGAGAACGCCGTCCCGGCCTTCCTTCCTTTTTATTAGCTTTATTACCCCAGTCTGACCTGCTTCAGCCCCACCCTATCCGTTTGAGAAATCGAGAAATTGGCGCCGGGTCAATAGCCGAAAGATGAAAGCAATGATTTTGGTCATTGGAGACCATGAAGTTGTCCGGAAGGCCCTCCGCGAGCGCTTGGAGCTGGCTTTTCCGGCTTGGCCGATAATCGAAGCGGCGGACGAAGCGACTGCCTTAGCCCTGGCGCGCGACCAGCGGCTGCAAGCATCGATCATCGATTTGGGGTGGCCAGCCCGAGGCTGGCTTGAGCTAGCCCGTCACCTCAAGGCCGCTCGGCCGGAGGCGCAGTTGGTAGTTTGGACCATGCACGATGGCGAGCACTACCGGCTGGACGCTATGGCCGCCGGAGCAACCGCTTACGTCTTAAAACAGGAAACGGAAGACAAGCTCTTAGCTGAGTTGAGGACAATATTGCTTGCTCAAAATGGCGACGGGGCAGCTGGCTAATCCCGGAGGTCGTTAACAGACAAGGTGTAGTTGTGCTCAATTGGCCCAAACCTCCTAACTGCATAACCAGGAAAAAAACTTGTCAAAAGTATAGTTAAAAAGCTCATCTATCTCCAGATGTGGAGGCAGAGAATTTGTCCTAAACTAAGAGTAGAACATGCACCAGGGGAAAATTCGGCAAGGCCTCTGGCGTCGGCCGGTCAAGTCTCTACGGGTCAACCCCAAAACCAGATTGTCAAACAACCTTAAAACTCTGAGGTAATTCCAAGAAAGCCTTGACAAAAAGACTGTAATCGTTTACAATATGTATGTAATCGATTACAAAGACAATAAAAATTTCTAGCGTTACATAGCGGTACCTAAAAACAAAGGAGTTGAACGATGATGAAGCTAGACCCCGCGAATATCCAGCTTCAGGCCCGCGTCGGCAACAAAGCGGAAGCCATCCGTGAAGTTGGATCCCTCCTGGTCAAAAGCCAGTATATCAAGGCTGGCTATATTGACAGCATGCTGGGTCGGGAAAAGGTAGCCAACACCTTTCTCGGCAACGGCATCTCTATTCCCCACGGCCTGCCGAAGGACCGAGAATTAATTATGAAGACCGGCATCGCGGTGCTTCAGGTTCCGGACGGCGTCGAGTGGAACCCCGGCGAAAAGGCGACCCTCATTGTCGGGATCGCCGCTAAGTCCGATGAGCACTTGGCAGTACTGGCTCGTTTGACCCACGTCTTGGGCAATGAAAATACGGTCAAACACCTCTCCCAAACCAGCGACCCGGCCGAAATCATCCGTGAGTTGAGCGGCGAAAAA
>CALMIS010000175.1 GCA_937864185.1 uncultured Chloroflexota bacterium | reverse complement strand
ATTAAAAACACCTCCCCAAACCTCAGAGTACGAAATGTATATTGATGAAAAAGACGGCAAAGAAATCATTGTTTGCACCGTTGGCAAAACGGTCCTGCACTATGACTCCCGCTGTCTGGCCGACCTCCAGGCCATGCTAAAAGAGCATGGCGATTGGATGCTCTTGGGCAGCAAGGACGAAAAACAGGAAACCGAAGCAGGCACGGTGGAGCACTGGGGGCGCTCACCGGACAATCCAATTGGCGGTTGGTACGGCCTGAAAAAGGGCTACCGGGGCCGATTTGCCCTGTATATTCCCCCTCTCATGGAAGAACTGGGGCTGGCCGAGGTCGAGCATAACCCTCGTAACAACCGGATGAGGGCAATCTAGCGGCTTGGACATTGCCTGCCTCAATGATCCTATCAGAAAATACCTACACTCTTCTCGCGCTTTGTGCCCAAGCGCCGGGCCAGCCAACTCAATACCACCATCTGAGAGACCGTGCTGCTGAAGGGATCGAATGGCCTAACCTGCCCTCCCTCGCCGAAGCCCACGGTCTAACTCCCCTGCTCTACACCCATTTGCCAGCCGCCGGGGTCGCCGTGCCGGACGCTGTTCAACAACAGTTGCAAGTCCGCGCTATGCAACACAGCCACGCCAACCAGGTGCGTGGCCGGGTGTTGGCTGAAATTCTGACCGCCTTTCAGACCGCCGGCATTGACGCTTTGGTCTTAAAAGGGGCAGCCCTGGCTCACTTGGTTTACCCCAGGCCGGGGCTACGCCCCATGCGTGACCTTGATGTGTTGGTGAGCAGATCCCAAGCGCG
The DNA here is from genome assembly GCA_937864185.1 of uncultured Chloroflexota bacterium. Lineage (GTDB taxonomy): Bacteria > Chloroflexota > Anaerolineae > 4572-78 > J111 > JAGRBY01. The sequence continues at coordinate 4,091 of CALMIS010000175.1, read as the reverse complement.
ATCAGCTCAGGCCCTGTTGGCCGAGTTGGGTTTTGATGCGCCCCTTCCCGGCGATCGTCTGCCCGCCAAGCATCTGGCCGCTGCCACGCGTCAGGTCGAGGGGCTGCCAGTCACCGTCGAACTCCATCACAATCTGTACACCACCGGTTCACCCGCCACCGAGCTAGAGGCGTTGCGGTCGGACGCGATTCCTTTCACTATCGCCGGCGGGCCGGCCTACACCTTGAGCTATGAAGCAATGTTGGCCCACATTTACCAACACCTGCGGACGAATCTCCTGCTTGACTCTCTCCGCCTGATTTGGATCGCTGATTTGGTCAGCCTGGCCGAGCGTTTCGTGACCGAGATTGACTGGCCGCGCCTCAGCCCTCGCCTCTTGAAGGCCCTGGCCCTGTGCCACTGGTTTACCCCCCTGTCTGATGAGCTACGCCGCGCCGCCGGGCTCAAGCCTGGTCGCCCGCCCCACGGCCTCGGCTGCGAATTTCAAGGCTGGCCGCGCTATGCTCTAGCCGCCCAGCGATCCAAAGGCTATGGCCGCCTTGTCCGCGACAGCTTGTGGCCCGCCGAGGGCTGGCTGCGCCTTTACCATGGCCTGTCTTCCGGCCCGGCCTTATGGTGGGGCCGTCTCGTCAGCCACCCCCTCCATATCCTGGGCTGGCTCGCCCATTACTACCGGCACGGCTAACGCCCCCGGATTTCCGGCTTCAAGACCGTCCGGAATGGCGCTGAATTGACAATCTGCCGCTTTTGTTTTACTATCCGCCGCGTTGACCATCCACTCCCCCAGGTAGAGGAGGAGACGTGCCGGTTACCCAGTTTCGCTTTTCTGATCATTCTTTCACTCCGTCAGCCTGCCTAAATTGGGCCGTGCCCCTCACGATGCGTAATGAAAGTTAAACCCTAAAGGTTTAAAGAACCTTCAGGGTTTTTTTATTTTAAAACCAAAGGAGAAAAACAATGTCACACCCCAAAAGAATAGAAACCGTCCACATCGAAAGTCTGAACAATGAGCTGTGCCTTTACGACTGGCAGCGTATGGAGGTCCACAATCTCAACCCTACGGCCGCCACGGTGTGGACCTTATGTGATGGCCAGACCAGCCCGCAGCAGATGGCCGCGCAACTGCCAGGTGATCTAACCCCGGCTCAGGCCGAAGAGTTGGTCTGGCTGACGTTGTCCCGGCTAGAAAAGGCCCACCTGCTGCAAGAGGCTGTCGTCAAACCAGCCGGCCACAAAACGCTGACCCGCCGCGAGCTGCTCAAAGGGCTAGGCGTGGCTGCCGCTTTGCTGCCCGTGGTCAGTTCCATCGTCGCGCCGGACCCGGTCGCCGCCCAGTCGCCGGCACCGACACCGACGCTGCAACCCGTCGGCTAGCCGTCGCCACCCGTTGCAGGGAGCAGGACTTTAGCCTAAAGTACCCCCTGGGGTACTTTAGGAGCCGTAGTACCTTCGATGGCAAGCCAGCGGTTGAGCCGGGGCGGCTGCAATTTGCCACGCTCCAGTCAACTGGCCAGCCAGTTAGAGTCACTTTGGGCCTCTATTTCAAGGAGAAAAACAATGTCACACCCCAAGAAAGTAGAAACCGTCCACATCGAAAGTCTGAACAATGAGCTGTGCCTTTACGACTGGCAGCGTATGGAGGTCCACAATCTCAACCCTACGGCCGCCACGGTGTGGACCTTATGTGATGGCCAGACCAGCCCGCAGCAGATGGCCGCGCAACTGCCAGGTGATCTAACCCCGGCTCAGGCCGAAGAGTTGGTCTGGCTGACGTTGTCCCGGCTAGAAAAGGCCCACCTGCTGCAAGAGGCTGTCGTCAAACCAGCCGGCCACAAAACGCTGACCCGCCGCGAGCTGCTCAAAGGGCTAGGCGTGGCTGCCGCTTTGCTGCCCGTGGTCAGTTCCATCGTCGCGCCGGGGCCGGTCGCCGCCCAGTCGCCGACCGCTCTGTTATGTTCAAGAGGTATTAGCAGCCACAGAGGCTGGGATAATGAATTGCCTGAATTTCCTAACGCCAGGACTGGCCCTTCCGGGGGGTGGTGGACCCCAAGCCCTATCGGGTGTAAAGAAGAGCCTGTTCTTTGGCAGTTTGCTCAAGCCCTTTGTGCTAATGTGCAGGTGATTTATTTTGATCAGTGTACTACTAACTTTGATGAAGCCTATGTAGGGTATAAATTATGGAATATAGGCACGCCGGAGGAGCCCTATACCGTGGAAGTCTTTTGCCGGTTTGATTGTTCTTAAAAAAGTATGGGTGGATTAAAACCGTCATCTAACCCTGGCAGAGCGCCCGGGTTTTCCCGTTAAGCCAAGCAGCAAGCAGGAGTAAAAAAATGCCCACCGGCTCCTTGCCGACCCTGGCCCGCATCACCACCTGACAGGCCAAAGTAGACCGTCTAGGCTGGACGGCTGGACAAAGCTATGCCGCCTATGGCCTGCGTTTTGGCCTGCGGAGTAACAACCTGGCCGCGCTGGACCAGGCCGCACCGCATCTGCCGCTCGGTTGGCAGCCTACCGGCACCGGCGAGGTAGATATCTTATATTCGCTGCGGTTGGCCCCGCCCAGCCAACGCCAGGGCCAGCGTCACTACCATCTCCTCTATTGCGGCTCCGCTCTCCTTAGTCGCGGCCTGGATCTACCGGCGTTACTAACAGCCTTCGAAAAACACGCCGAACTGCTGACCGCCTTTCGGGCGTCGGACTGCCTCTTTGTTCACGCCGGTGTCGTCGGTTGGCAGGGGCAGGCCATTCTCATTCCGGGCCGCAGTATGAGCGGCAAAACGACGCTGGTTAAGGCCCTGGTTGAGGCCGGGGCCACCTACTATTCCGATGAGTACGCTATTCTGGATAAGAAGGGCTACGTTCACCCCTACCCGGTCGCGCTGTCCATTCGCGGACCTAACGGGCAGCCGGGCCGCAAGACATCGATTGAAGCGCTTGGCGGGCAAGCCGGCGTCGATCCTCTGCCCGTGGGACTGGTCATCGTGACCGGGTATCAGCCGAAGGCCCCCTGGCGACCTCGGAGGCTCACTCCCGGCCAGGCGCTGCTGGCGCTGATGGATAACACCGTCGCCGCCCGGCTCGACCCGGCCCATTCGATGCCGATTTTGAAGCAAGCCGTCACCCACGCGGTCAGCCTCAAGAGCAAGCGCGGCGAGGCCGATGTTGTCGCGCCTCTGCTTCTCTCTCAACACCCCCCTGCTGCCTCTCGCCCGCTGGGCTGAGTGAGAAGCGCATTTCTACCGCCACCCGTTTCAAGGCGGAGAACCGATTAGTCTTGAGTATCCCTGGAGTTCGCCATGTCGAAAGCAAATGATTATCGAGCAAAGCTGCGCAGTCTGGCCGTGTGGGACACCTATCTGCTGGCCGAGTCCGGGCTGCCCGGACCTCGCGGCAACCTGGAATTGGCCCAGGTTGTGGCCGATGAAGGTGATCTGGAGTTGTTTCAACGCTACACCGGCTACACTGTCGATCAAGCGCCGGTCAATTCGCCCTATGAGTTCCTGGCTTTCTGCGGCGTGGTTGGCCTGGGGCGTTTGCTGGCCGAAGGTGACCCGCGCATGCTCCCGCTGTTACAAAAGCATGCCGCTGATCCCCGCTGGCGCATACGCGAGGCGGTGGCCATGGCCCTCCAGCGCCTGGGCGAGGTCGATATGGATCAGTTGCTAAGCGCGATGCGGGCCTGGAGCCAAGGCTCCCTGCTCGAGCAAAGAGCGGCCGCCGCTGCCCTGTGCGAGCCAAAGCTACTCGGTCAGGCCAACCACGCTCACGCGGTCCTGCAAATCCTGGATGGGATTACGGCCAGCCTTGACCCGATCCCGAATCGCCGGGACCCGGACTTCTTGACTCTGAGGAAAGGGCTGGCTTACTGCTGGAGCGTGGCGGTGGTCGCTCTCCCCGCGGAGGGCCAGGCGCTCATGGAGAAGTGGTTGGTCAACCCGGACAAGGATATTCAGTGGATCATGCGGGAGAACTTGAAGAAAGCCCGCCTGGCCCGGCTGGATGCAGTCTGGGTGAAACATTGGCGGAGCAGCGTAAACGGGTAGAGCGTTAGTAAAAAGGAGTGCAGAGCTTGCTCTGCCGGCAAACCA
>CALMIS010000174.1 GCA_937864185.1 uncultured Chloroflexota bacterium | reverse complement strand
CCCAAAAACTCATTTTCATTCCCGGTCTCGAACCCCCGGTTCTGTTGGTCTCCTCTGAAAATCGGTTTATTCAAACTGCCACGCCAGCCCGTTTAAATAACCGCTGGCAGGCCTGGCGAGCTTCCTCTAAAAGCGCCGCTTCGTCGACAAATAGGATTTTCTTGTCGCGCATCAAGACTTCGCCGTTGACAATAACGGTATCCACCTGCTGAGCGTTGAGATTGTAAACCAAGGCCGAAGGGACTTTATGAACCGGCATGGCAAACGGACTGTTCAAATCGACCAGCACCACATCGGCTTTTTTGCCGACCTCCAACGAACCGATCTGGTCCGGCAGCCCAAAGGCTTTGGCCCCACCGCGGCAGACCAGGCGCAGGACATCTTCCGGCAGCAGGATCATGGCATTGAGGGTGTGGACTTTGTGCAGCAGGGCGGTCGCTTTGAGCGTTTCCAACATATCCTGGCTGTTGTTGCTGCCGGGGCCATCGGTGCCGAGGGCGACGGTGATACCGCGCTGTAACATTTCCGGGATGCGGGCCACGCCGGAGGCCAGGTACATATTTGCTACCGGGCAATGGACCACAATCGCGCCATGGTTGGCAATCAACTCCAACTCATTGTCAGTGAGCCAGACACTGTGGACTAATTGGACGCTCGGGTCGAGTGCATCCAGAGCCGCCAGCCACTCGATATGGCGCAGGCCGCGCTTCTCTAGATCGATCGCCACTTCAGCCTGGCTTTCGGCCACATGGATATGGGTGCCCATCCTCCACTCTTTGGCCAACTGAAAGGTGCGGCGCATCGTCTCATCCGAGCAGCCCCAGGGAATGAGGGGGCCAAACTGAAGGCGGAGCCGGTCATTGTGTTTGCCGTGCCAGACTTCACGCAACCGAGCCATCTCCTTGGTGATGCGGTCCGGGGTTTCCATAAAGGCTTCGTGGTAGTTCATATCGGCCCAGCCGCGAGCCATCATAAAGCGGATGCCCGACTCTTCCGCGGCGCGAAAGATGCCGTCGTCATTGCCCGGTTCGGTATGGACATAGTGGTGGTCGTTGACAGAGGTTGAGCCGCTGCGAATGTTCTCGACCAGGCCGACCATAGCTGCCAAATAGGCCTCTTCTTCGGTCAAGGCTTTGGCCACCGGCCAGATGGCGGCCGCCAGCCACTCCAAGAGCGGTTTGTCATCGGCCAGGCCGCGGATGAAGGTTTGAAACAGGTGGGTGTGGGCGTTGACCATGCCGGGCATGACGGCCATCAAAGCGGCATCGATGATCGTCTCCGCCCGGCTGCGTACCTCGGCCGGTGCTTGCCCCTCGCCGACAGCGGCAATTCGATCCGCCTCGATCAGGACATAGCCGGGCGTGAAGAGTTGGTCCGAATTGTTAAGAGTCACTACTGTTCCATTTTCGATGAGGAGCTTAGCCATGGGTTTGTCTGCCTTTTAAACGACGCTATACTTTCAGAAGTTGGCCGCTAAGTACACAAGTTGGGCTGGATATTTGTTATTCTCCAAGATTTCCCGATTTTAGGCCAATAAACATTATTCGGCAACCGGACTGCTCATCGGTTCGAGGACTGGGTCCATTATCCAGACTGGTCAAGGAAAGAGTGGCAGCGATGGGGGCGACAGCGGTGAGGAGCGCTGTGTTGTATGCCCACAGTTGGGGAACGGCAGTGCCGGACTATACTGGTTTAACCACGGATAGCTTACTGCTCAACCCTTGGGATCGAGAAATCTTCAAAGATGGCCGGTTTCAATTTCATCCGGAGTATGTGGAAGCCCTGGCCCAACAAGGCTTGAAAGCGGATCAGTCGTTGTTAATTAAGGCCAAAGCTATCAAGGTAGCGAAAGGTTAAGATGTCAGCGTTGGTGGCGGTTGGCCGGGAGATGGCCGCCCACCACCCTCCATTCACCCCTGCCCGTCTCCGGCTACGTACCGCAGAGGTTGGCCGTTAATGTGCCTGGTCAAGTTGGTATAATCTCCTAGGCGTTCCCTGGCTGCCGCCGCCGAGCCTCCGGCGGCGATGTGAGGGGTAAGAAGAACATTATCATTGGCCTTGGCCAGGGCAATCAACGGGTTGTCCGGCTTGAGCGGCTCCCACTCAAAGGTGTCCAGCGCCGCTCCACCGAGCTTGCCGGATTTGACCGCCGCGGCTAGGTCGGCCTCATTGATCACGCTGCCACTGCCACAACTGACCAGGTAAGCCCCGTCTTTCATGCGCTCAAAATAGGCCGCGTTAATCATCAGGTCTGTGTTGGAGAAGTAAGGCAGCAGGTTGACCAGGAAATCGCTTTGGGTCAACAGGTCTTCAAGTGTGACGTAGGTCAGCCCCAGCTCCGCTTCAACCGTCTCCGGTAAGCGGCGTCGTTTGTGGTAGAGCAGGGGACAATCCCACCCGCGCAGCCGGCGAGCCAACTCCGCCCCAATTTCACCCAAACCGAGAATGCCAACGGTCCGCTGCCACAGCCCTTCCACATTTTGCCGGTTTGACCAGTTGTAGGCAAAGGTATCTTCGGTGGTGCGCTTGCTCTCGCCCCAGACCGGACTGGTTGCCAGGGCGATGGCTTCGGTTTCGCGCAGCTTTTTGCTGAGGGCCAGCATTTGCAGCATCAAATGCTCGGCCACCCGGATGACGCTGCCCACCGGCCAGTAACACACGATGACCCCGGCCGCCTGGGCCGCCTCAAGATCGATATCGTAGGTCAGTGACCCCAGCCGCTGAATCAATTTGAGCTTGGGCGCGGCCTGGATCAGTCCGGCATCCATCGTGCCCACCCGCTCGGAGATCAAGTAGACCGCATCGGCCAGATGAGCCAGCAGTGTCTCGCGGCTCGGCTGGCGCAGCATGGTGATCTCCAGGTTATCCGGAGCCGCGTCTAAAGCAGCCTGCTG
>CALMIS010000173.1 GCA_937864185.1 uncultured Chloroflexota bacterium | reverse complement strand
CGGCCGGCCGAGGCCAAACAGTTGTGCCAGCGCAGTCTTGAGTTTTTCGAGAGCTACGGGACCAAGGGTTTTCTGGCGACGTTGAAGTATCGGCTGGCGCTGGCCGAAGAAGCGCTGGGCGAGAAGCACGCCGCCCTGCTCCACGCCGGGGAAGCCGGGGACTGGTTTGAGCGGCTGGGGATGCCGGATCGGGCCGCGGCCGGCGAGCTTGTACGCCGGCTTCAAAATGCCGGCCCGTAACGGTGCTGCCGGTTCTATGCCACCTTTTTTTGGCCGGGAGATGGGGGGGGTCTTTTGATCAAACCCCACGCTCCAAATCCCGGCTACAACCCGCCTCGCCCGCTCAAAAAGAGCCGGCCGATTAGATGAGGCGGGCGATTAGCAGACTGACGCCCAACATGCCAAGCAGTATCCCCAGGACCAACAGCAAAACTAACGTTGTGATTGTCATAGCCTTCCCTCCCTGAGCGACTGAAAGATAACCAACCCTAAGACCATTCTCTGACAATCCGATTTGCCCGTCAGTCGGAGCTTTGCAGGCGATTTGCGCAAATGGCGCAAACTTCCCGGGGCGTTGACCGCAGCCCTCGACCGGCCTATAATCGCGACTATTCCAGCCAAAGGTGGTGATGATGAAAGGAAGTGAAACTACCCTCCTGTTCTACGGCGACTCCCGGGCCGCGGACTGGCCGGCGCCTGACCTGCCCGGCATTCGCTGCCGCAATCTTGGCATGCCCGGCGAGACGACCGCCGGCTCGCTGCAGCGCTTTGCCCCGGCGGTCGCGCCGCTGGGGCCGGATCTTATCGTGCTGCAAGCCGGCATCAACGACCTGGTCGCGCTTGAATATGCCCCGCCCGAGCGGCCAGCCCTCATCCGCCGCTGCCGGCGCAATCTGGCGCAGATGGTCAGCCGGAGCCTCGCTCTGGGCGCGACCGTAATCGTGACCACCATCTTTCCCCCGGCTCCGGCCGGCTTTGAGTTTATGGGCTTATCCCGTCTGGACGACGTAGTGCCGGCGATCCTCGAGGTCAATGCCTTTCTATCCGGCCTGGCCGGCGAGCGGGTGATCATCTTTGACGCTTATGCTCTGCTGGCCGAGGGCGACCGGGTCAAACCGGCCTACGCCCTGGACTTGCTGCATCTGAACCGGAGCGGTTACGCCGCGCTCAATCAGGCGCTTACGCCGCTGCTGGCTAAGCGGCTGGGCGGGCGGGACAAATGAGCGAGGTCATTATCATCGGGGCGGGGTTGTCCGGGCTGGTCGCGGCCCGGGCCCTGAGCCAAGCCGGCGTGGCGGTGCAGGTGCTTGAGGCCCGTGACCGGCTCGGTGGGCGGATGGTGAGCGTCATCCCCCCGGACGGCCGAGGCGCCTTCGACCTGGGCCCGACCTGGTTCTGGCCGGAGCAGACCGGGGTGCAGGCGTTGGTCCGGGACCTGGGGCTGGCTCACTTTGAGCAGTTTGAGACTGGGGCAGCGCTATTTGACCAAGGACCCGGCCGGCCGCCGGCCCGCTTTCGACCGGACTGGCCGGGGGTAACGGCCTATCGGGTCGAGGGCGGAATGGGCGCGCTGGTGACCCAACTGGCGGCCGGGCTGCCCGGCTCTTGTCTGCGGTTGAGCAGCCCGGTTCACCGGGTGGCGCAGAGCAGGGATGGGCTTAGGGTGGAAAGCGCCACCGGCCACGAGCCGGCCCGGCAGGTGATCGTCACCCTGCCGCCCCGGCTGGCGGTCAAGCGCCTCGACTTTGAGCCGGCTCTGCCGCCGGCGCTAAGGGCGGTGATGCAGGCCACCCAGACCTGGATGGGGCAGGCGATGAAAGTGGTCCTGGTCTATCCCCGCCCATTCTGGCGCGAGCAGGGGCTGTCCGGTCTGGCGGTGAGCCACCTGGGGCCGGTGGGACAGTGGCACGACGCCACCCCGGCGGATGAAAGCCGGGGCGGCCTGTTTGGCTGGCTGGGCAACGACAGCGCCGGCCGGCGGCTAACGGCCGCCGCGCGGCAAGCGGCGGTCATTGCTCAGGCGGTGCGCCTGTTCGGTCCGGAAGCGGGTGAGCCAAGCGGCTATGCCGAGCTAAACTGGGCCAATGAGCCTTACACCCACGCCACCCCGGGCCAGCTCGTGGCCGAGCAGGGAGCGCCGTTCACTGGTCAACTGCGGGAAATGGTTGGTGATGAAGGATCGAAATAGCTTGCTCTCAGGGCAACTCTTGACCGGGGTTGTTGTGGCTTCGGTCTTGCTGTGCGCGGCAGTCTGGGCTCTTGCCTGGTAGTCAACTGACCCAACCTTCGCCCGCGGAGCTGAGACCGATGGAGGCTTGTAGCTCTACGGTTAGCACCCGAAGTTGGGATAAGCTATCAGTGGAGTGACATGGTCATGTAGATGGCAAAAAGTCCGGTCGCCAGCCCAGACATCGGCAATAGTCTGGCGCAGGCGCTCCCTTAAATGGCAAATTCATAGCGATTCGGGGCGGAGGCATTGTGGCCACCGGGATATAGGTCTGATCAACGAAAAATGAAAGTCAGGGCAGTTGCTTAAAAGCATGGCTGCCGGCGGCGGTTAAGACCGCATCGAGGTCAAAGAGATTAACCCTAGGGTAAGGCTTAAAAGGTGGAGAATTTCAACATAGCTTTTTGAGTTATTAGTGAGCCGAGAGAGAAGGATGCGGCCACTGGTCAGACCACCGGAAGGCAAAGTAGAGATAGACTGATGTTATCTCAAGAAGGGCTGACGTGGCCATAACTTAGTTGGTGAACACCAGGTAAGTTTAGCATGAAGAACAGGGGGCGCCCCGTCTCAAGCGGCAGATTGATAGCCAATATTCAGAAACCACCAAGATTTCCTCCACAAAACCTTCAGATTTGGCCTTTAAACTGAAAAATAATTAATAGGAGAGTGTTGCGTAAATCAAGAATCCTCGGCTGAGGCCAATTTGGGGTTGAGTCTCTAAAGTTGGCTATCGGAGAAATTTAGAAATTTTCGAGTGATAGCCTCAAAACTGAGAAAATCGGCTCAGAGTCGAAATTTTGGTTAGTCTCGATCGTTTCTATGCGGATTTCTGAGAATAGACTGACAGATTTAGAGGGTACTGTCAACCCCCTATCGAAAAACCGGCTTGTTTGGGCAAAAATGGGAATTACGCAACACGCTCAATAGCGGTGCTTCATTAAGAAAGATTAAAGCAGTTTCCAAGAGGCCTGACTGACAGATGCACATCCCCGCTTTATCCGCCCCTACCAGTTCTTCCCTGATTGAAATCAAGGGCTTACAAAAAATTTATCAAATGGGCGAAAGCGAGGTTTACGCCTTGCGCGAAATTTTCTTGACCATCCAGGCGGGGGAGTACGTGGCCATTATGGGTGCGAGCGGCTCCGGTAAAAGCACGCTTATGAACATGCTGGGCCTGCTTGATCGACCCAGCGCCGGAACTTATCATCTCCATGGCCAGGAGACCAGTCAATTGAGCCAGCGTAACCTGGCCATCTTAAGGAATCGGGAAATTGGCTTTATATTTCAGCGGTTTAATTTGCTGGCTCGCACGAGCGCCCGGCGTCAGGTGGAACTGCCCCTATTTTATGCCGGCTTGCCCGCGGCTCAGAGTAAAAAATTGGCCCTGGCAGCTCTGGCCCAGGTAGGCATGGCCGAGCGGGCCAACCACAAACCGGAAGAGCTTTCGGGCGGGCAGCAGCAGCGCGTGGCTATTGCCCGGGCCCTGGTCAATCAACCCAAAATTCTGCTGGCCGATGAACCCACCGGGGCCCTGGACAGCAAAACCGGCCAGCAGGTACTTGATCTGTTCACCGAACTCCACCGGCAAAAGCTAACCGTGATTGTCGTTACCCACGATCCGCAGGTGGCCCACCACGCTCGACGGCTCATTACCCTAAGTGACGGGAACATTATCAGTGATACGCGGAATAGTCAAGAGTAAAAAATAAGGATTTATAGCAGAAACTCTTACAGTTTAGAACCGTTGGAATTTGGGAGGACTTAAATCTTGAACACCCCTACGGTTTACACTCCATGAAACTACTTCGCTATTTACAGGTCGCCCTTGAAAGCATTCTGGCTTATAAATTACGGGCTAGCCTGACCCTGCTGGGGTTTATCATCGGGGTGGCGGCGGTGGTGAGCATGGTGGGCTTGGGCCAGGGGATGTCGAATGACATTATGACCGAGGTCAATAACAGCGGCGGGCTTGATCTATTGGAGCTTTATGCCGATATCCCTTTCACCAACGCCGAGGCTGCCGCCCTGGCCGACACTCGCTTTAACCCGGCTTTGGCCACCGTGGCCCCGGTTTCCCAACAAGACACCAACGTTATCATCGATGGGCTATCACAAGACCTGTCGTTCCTGGGTGTCACCGACCATTACCTGGCTGTCAAGGATTTAAGCCTGGCCACCGGGCGGTTTATCAGCCCAGATGACCTGGCTCAACGCGCCCCGGTGGCGGTAGTGGGCGCAAATATAGGCGAAGAGTTCTTCGCCGGTGAAAATCCCATTGGCCAAACCTTGCATCTTAAACAGGAAACGCTGCTGGTAGTTGGAATTTTGGAGAAAAAGGGTGGGTTCGACTATTACGGCCCGGATCGTCAAATTATCGTCCCTCTATCTACCGGCCAGGAAACCTTATTCAACGCGCCCCGCCACGACGGCAGCCGCGAGCTGACCTCGATCCTTGTGCAAGCCACCGACGCGACCCAACTGGAGACGGCCAAAGTCCAGATCGAGGTCACCCTACGGCTGCTACGCGGCTTAAAAGCCGACGAGCGCAACAATTTTTATATTCAATCCCAAATGGACATGATCAAAATGGCTCAGGATATTGCCAACACCCTGACCCTTTTCCTGGGAGCCATCGGTTCGATCAGCCTGGTGGTGGCCGGCATTGGCATTATGAACATTATGCTGGTGTCCGTAACCGAGCGCACCCGCGAAATTGGTGTGCGTAAAGCCATCGGCGCGCATTACAGCGATATACTGTTGCAATTTTTGACCGAGGCCTTGGTCTTTTGTTTGTTGGGCGGCGGCCTGGGCCTGGGCTTAACTTATCTTGTCCGCATTGTGGCCGAGCAGTTCTCGACCCCCGATTTTCCCCTCAAAATCTTAATTCAAAGCGAAGCAATCTTGCTGGCTCTGGGCATCAGCCTGGTCAGTGGGCTGATTTTTGGTCTCTATCCGGCCATCCGGGCCGCCCGGCTTAGTCCCATCGAAGCACTTCGCTACGAATAGAAAAGGATGATGGTATGCGCCATAAAAAATGGCATGTCCTTGTTTCAGCTTTACTGCTAACCGCCGTGGTCAGCAGCGGCATCTACTATCAGCACCCGGAGTGGCTGCCCGACAGTTTGCGGCAGGAACTGCCGGGTGACAGCAGTACCACTGCGATTGCGAGTGAAGACTGGGCTGGAATTACTTTTCAGGAAGTGCCATCTGAGGAGGCCGCGTTTACGGCCCTGGCTGGTGAAACCCCGGTGGGATTGGTCCAACTGCCCCGGCAGACCATTCGCCCTGCTGCAGAGGTGATGCCAATTAAAACCACCGGCAGCATCGCCTTGCAAGAGCAGGAGGTTGTTCTGGCCAAGGTCAAAGCCCTCATTACGGTTGTCCACGTCAAGCTGGGCGATCAAGTAGCCGCGGGCGACGTATTGGTCGAACTGGATACCCGGAACTTGCAGCGGGAGGTCGAAGAGGCCCATTTTAACCTCAAAAAAGCACAAGCGGAGCTAGAAAGGCTAACCGACCCACCCGATCCGGATAAAGTCACCCCCGCTGAACAAAAGCTATTGATCGCCCAGGAGGAATTGGCTAAAGTCAAAGCCGGACCGAACACGGTGGACCTTCAGGCGGCCGAAACCGACGTATTTGTCGCCTGGGCCAAATACAACGCCCTGGTTGCCGGCAAAACTGATGACGAGCTGGCCGGCGAGCGTATTGCCTTGAGCCAGGCGGAAAGAACCTTGAAGCGAGCTCAGGAGGATTATGACGCCGTCGCCTGGCGTGACCATTTTGAAATTACCGAGGAACGGGCCAAAACTTTGGAAACGGCCACCATCGCCTATGAAAACGCCAAAGCTGCTTACAATAAAGCGGCCCAACCGGCTGAAGAAAAAGATTTGCGCAGCGCCTACAGCGAAGCCCTGAAAGCTCAGGAAAAGTTGACCGAGTTGCGCCAAAAGCCAACGCCCAAGGATCTGGCCGAAGCGGCACTCAAAGTGGCCGAGGCCAAAGAAGAACTGGACAAGCTGACCGGCCCGCCCGAGCCCGACAAACTGGTCGAAGCGAAAATGGAAGTGCAGAAAAAGGCCCTGTTGGTGGCCGAGGCCGAAGCCACCCTGGCTAACGCCAAATTGGCTGCGCCCCTAGCCGGCACGGTGGTCAATATCGAAGCCCAGTCCGGCAAAACCGCCGAGGTGAATGATAAGATGGTTACGGTGGCCAACTTGCAAGCCTTTATGCTCACCGTCAATGTGCCGGAAACCAAGATAAACCGGCTGCGCCAAGGCCAGGCGGCCACGATCAGCCTGGATGCTATCCCCGACCGCACCTTTGCCGGCAAAATCAGTTACATCTCCCCGCTTAACCAGACTGACAACGGGCTGGTCAGTTACGCCGTAACCGTGGATCTTGATCTTAAAGAGGCCGCCGGAGTCCGGGCCGGCATGACGGCCCTGGTCAGCTTTATGGACGAGACCATGGCGGATGCCTGGTTGGTACCAACCAGCGCCCTCCAACCAGCTGATCAGGGAGCGATGTTGACCGTATATCGCCACAACGAAGCGCTCACGCTAAGTGTGGAACCGGGTCTGGCCCAGGGTGAATGGACGGTGGTTCACTCGCCTGACTTGCAGGCGGGCGATGAAGTAGAAGCCTATCTTAGCTCATTCTTAGATGAAGACTCCTTCGGTATGTTCCCGGCTGAAGGGAATATAGTCGTGGCGGAGTAGGACAATGAATACTTCCCTCAAAAAATATTCTGTGCGGAGTTATGCGCTTATCTGGTTCATCCCGCTTTTTTTCGTTTTCACCGGCATAGCCCTGGCCGATAGCCCTCAGCCCGCCAAACTAAGTGTGGTCGCGGCCCAACTTGAGGTCCGGCAGGGACCCACCGACAGCTCGCCGGAACTGGCCCAACTCAACCAAGACGACACGGTGGAGATAGTTTCGCAAGATAGCCAGAGCGGCTGGTGGTTGGTTCGCCTGCCGGATGGACAACTGGGCTGGGTCAGCAGCAATCCGACCTTTACCCAAGCCCACCCGGCCGATTCCAACATACCCTCGCCTCACAGTACGGCTATCACGGTGACGGCTAAAATCAGGCAGCCGTCAAACCAGCGCCTTTATGTGGCAGCGGCCAACCTGAACGTGCGCGTCGGGCCGGGCGCCGCTTATGCTGAGTTTGCCCAGCTCACTCAAGGCCAAATCGTTACCGTCATCCAATCGGATCCGGCCTCCGGCTGGTGGCTGGTGCGGCTGCCGGATAATCGCCTCGGTTGGGTTAGCAACGCTCCCGAGTTGACTCGCTGGTTTGAGGCTGATCAATATGCCCATCTTCCCATTAACCCCACCGGGACCATCATCTTTCAGCCTCACAGTGGCGGCCCCATTTACGCCGTTGAAGCGGCGGCTTTAAATGAAGCAAGTCCACCCCAACCTCGTTACCTGGATACCGGCATGGATCCGGCCCTCTCGCCGGATGGGACCCAACTGGCTTATACCACCTATCAAGCCGTGGCCGGCGGCGCTTTTCCTTCGGAAATTGGCACGCTCTGGATTTACAATTTAAAAACCAGCCAGAAGCGAGCCTTACTGGGTGATCTTTACGAGCCCAAGGCGCCCACCTGGTCACCGGACGGAAAAGAGATTATTTTGAATTACCAACGGGGCGGCCGGCAAACCGAACAAAAGCGCTGCGTCAGCCATAATTATGACGGAGCCATCCCTGAACAAGCTACTGATATGAGTTTTAACCAGAAGGAGATGTGTTTTACCTTACCGCCGGATTTGCCCTGGCAGCTACGCAAAGTCAATGTTGAAACCGGCCAATTTCAAGACTTACCGTCCGAACGCTACGCCTTTGCCCCAACCTGGGATCCGGCCAACCCCTGGCGCGTCGTCTTTTTCACACCCTTTAACGGCCTGCTACAACTGGATCTCAATCGGAGCTTTTACTTTCCCTTCCTTGAGATGCCGGCCAAAATGTTCAGGCCGGTTTTCTCGCCCGATGGCCGGCAAGTGGCCGTCACCTTTTGGCTGCACGATCACTGGGAAATTTACACCGTTGACGCCGCCAACGGCGCATTGACCCGCCTGACCACCGGCCACCCTTACAACGAGCGCACCGCCAGCAGCGCCGCGCCGGCCTGGTCGCCAGATGGCCAGCAGCTACTTTTCCTGACCGACCGGTCCGGCCGGTGGCAGCCCTGGATTATGGACGCCGACGGCAGCAACGCCCGGCCCTTCCTGCCGGTTGAAATCACTGGTAATCTGCAATTTGCTTATAACGGCGTCCACGAGCAGCTTTTTTCGTGGCGCTAGACAGAGGGCTAAAACGGACGACGTCACTCGACCATTTGGACTATTCGTGCTAAAAATAAACTAACAAAATACCCATAGCAGACCACTTATGACCAAACAACGTATTCTTGTTGTCGACGACGACCCATCGATTGCCCGTGTTTTGCGCACCTACCTGGAGCAAGCCGGCTTTGAAGTGCTGGTGGCTTACGAGGGCGGCACGGCCCTGCACACCCTGCGCCGCGAAAAGCCGGCCCTGCTTATCCTGGATTTGATGCTACCCGACCGAGACGGGCGCGACCTAACCCGCGCCATCCGCGCCGACACCATACTGGCGGCGACGCCCATCATTATGCTAACCGCCCGTGTGGAGGATACCGATAAAATCGTCGGGCTGGAATTGGGCGCGGATGATTACATTACCAAACCCTTTAACGCCGGTGAAGTCGTGGCTCGTGTGCGCGCCCTGATCCGTCGCAGTCAATTTGGTCAACGTGCGGCTGCCCCTGTATTGCAGGTGGGCCGGCTGCACCTGCACCTGGAACGGCGCGAACTGTGCGTGGACGGCAGTCCGGTCGAACTAACCCCCACCGAATTTAACCTACTGCAAACCCTGCTGGAAAGCCCCGGCCACACCTTTACCCGCGAAGAACTGCTGGAAAGAGCCTTGGGTTACGCCTACGAAGGTATGGGGCGCACTCTCGACACCCACATCAAAAACCTGCGCCAAAAGGTAGAGCCGGACCCCAAAAACCCGGAGTACATCCAAACCGTTTACAGCATCGGCTACCGCCTGGCCGCCGAATGGCAATCAGGTGACCGATGAATCGCCTGTGGGTACAGTTCAGTCTGGCCATTACCCTGGCGATTATTCTGGCCACCCTCTCTCCGCTGGCCTTGTTTTTTTTTCAGAATTGGCTTTACCCGGATACGTTTGAAGTTGTAACCGATTTTCCACCGACCCTGACCCCGGTTGAAGTTGAACGGCTGCTGGAGACGGTGACGGGGCGAGGCATCACGCTTTTAAAGGTTGACTTTTACCCCGATGGTTATTTTTCGATGGAAAGCATAGTTTCCCTGGGGCCAGGGCTGGCCCAAGTTGAAGAGGTTATTCAACGCCTGCCCCCGGAGCAAACCAGCAAACTTAATATAATTTTTGAAAATGCCGCTTCCCTGGAAAACCCTGCGCTGCCGCAAACTCAATTATATATTAGCGGGCGTGTGCCCATCACTGAGACAGACAGCTTGGCCGCGCGATTCTCGGCCGCGGATATCCAGATTGTTAATAACTCGTTCGTGGCCGAAAACCCGTCGATCATCGACACTTTAGAGCTTTTCTTCGAGGAGATTGTGCGGAATATTGTGGTTGGCCTGGTCTTGGGTGTGGGGCTAGGCATCTGGTTAAGCCGCACCCTCACCGCCCCTCTGCGCCATCTGGCCCAAGCGGCCCGGGTGATTGGGGCCAGGGAGTTGAGTTACCGGGTGAAAGTAAAGGGTAGTAAGGAGGTCAGGGAACTGGCCGACACCTTTAATCAGATGTCCGCCAACCTTGAACGGGCAGAACAGATCCAGCGCCAGATGATGGCCGACGTGTCCCACGAACTGCGCACTCCCTTAACCGTGTTGGAAGGCAACTTGCGGGCGGCCCTGGACAGAGTGTCTCGCCTGGACGAGCAAAATCTGGCCGATTTGTACAGCCAGACTCATCACCTGATTCGCCTGGTGAATGATCTGCATGAAATCGCTCAAGCCGAAACCAACCGGTTGCCGCTGGCCCTGCACCAGACCGATCTGGCCGAGTTAATTCGCCAAACCGTGGATATTTTTGGGCCGATAACTGAAGAGGAAGGCATTTGCCTAAAATGCGAGATTGCGGCCGGGTTACGGCCGGTGCGGGTAGACGGCGCTCGCCTACGCCAGGTCTTGCACAACTTGCTCGCCAATGCCGTGCGGCACACCCCCGGCGGCCAAATTATCCTGACCATTAACCAGACTGACCGGGCCACCCAAATCAGCATCACCGATACGGGTCAGGGCATTGCCTCTGAACACCTGGCCCACGTTTTTGACCGCTTTTATCGCACCGATGACTCGCGCAGCCGTCAAACCGGCGGCACCGGCCTGGGCCTGGCCATAGTCAAAGCGATCATCGAGGCCCATGGCGGCACGGTCACCGCCACCAGCCCCGGGCTCAATCGCGGCACAAGTTTTACCTTGACCTTACCGTTTATGGAAGAGCGGGTAAATTAGTACAGAGAGATTATTCCTACTACCTTTGCACATTAAGAACTGAATATAGCCAATTGGGTGCCAATCTGCTGGACGGATAAGCCTACCTTGAATTGACTTTCCAACCAGGTCAACAGATTATGCTGGAGCTCTTTTTACAGGGCCCGGCGGACATCACCCCAGGTCGAACAGTCAGGGCGTAGCGCTTTCTGTTCATCCAAGAAGTAGCCCAGGCAGGCAACCAAGGTCCAGAACCGAACATAGGAAGAAGGGCCATGCGATGGGATTAGCTCTGGCTCGCCACGATGTTATTCTGGGGAACTGGTTAGCGCCCATGGGAGTAGGATCATTAGACATCGAGGCGATGGCGTGTCAGCGGTTTTTGAGACAGGGCCATGGCGGCAGGTCTGACCGATCACATGGGGTCGTTGCGGGAAGTTTTCCTGTATGGCTTGATGTTCTGGTTCAAACTAATGCACACCCACCCTGATCAGCGGTGGACTGTCGAGGAGTTGGCCCGCGCC
>CALMIS010000172.1 GCA_937864185.1 uncultured Chloroflexota bacterium | reverse complement strand
GGAACAGGCGTGTCGGTGGGCGGGACAGGCGTCGGGGTGGGTGATGGTGGGACAGGGGTCGGCGTAGCGGTCGGGCGCGGCGTGTTGGTCGGCGGCGACGTCGGCGGGTCCGTCGGCTCGAGGGTGGGAGTGGCGGTCTCGGTTGCGGTCGGCTTGGCCGTGGCTGTCTTGGTCGCGGTCGCCGATCGGGTTGGTTCGGTCGTGGCTTCATCCGTCGCCGGCGGGGTGGCTGTTGGCGTAGCGGTTGTTTCGAGATCGGCCGGCTCGTCCGTGGCTTCCTCGGTTGCGGGCAACGTCCGGGTCGGGCTGATCGTCGTCCGGCGGGTCGGAGTCGCCGTGGCCGGTTCGTCGGTTGGTTCGGTGGTGGTGGTGGCGCTTGGTTCTTCGGTTGGTTCAGCCGTAGCTGAGACGGTCGGGCTAAGCGAAGCCGTGGCCGTCGCCGTGACTTCGGCCGGTTCGAGCGTAGGCTCGACGGTGCCATCTGGCGTGGGCGTCCGCGTTGCCCGAGCCGGCGCCGCCGGCGCCGGCGGCGAAGCCTCATCGTCGATCTCGGTGCCGGTTAGAGTCGGGGTGGTGGTCGCCGTACTGGTAATGGTCGGAGTAGTGGTCACCGTCGGGGTCAGGGTCACCGAAGGAGTCACGGTGACCGTTGGCGTCACCGTCACTGACGGCGTCACAGTCGGCGTCAGCGTCGCCGTAGGCGTGATGGTCGGCGTGTTTGTCGGGGTTGCCGTGGCCGTCGGCGTCAGGGTTGGCGTGTTTGTTGGCGTATTTGTCGGTGTCGCCGTGGGCGTCATTGTGGGCGTGGTCGTCGCTGTCGGGGTCAGGGTTACCGAAGGCGTAATGGTCGGCGCCGGCACAAGCGTTGACGTCACCGTAGGCGTCGCGGTCGGCGTGGGCGTGGCCGGCTGCACGATACTGATTTGGGCGGTGTCACTACCGCTCAGACCGTTTTGATCGATCACGGTCAACACCAGCCCGTAGGTGCCGGTGGCGGTAAAGGTATGCGTCACCACCGAGCCGCTGCCAATGGCGCCATCGCCGAACTGCCAGTTGTAGCTGACAACAGGGCTGCTGGATTGAGTTTGGCTGGCGTTAAAGCTGACCGGCTGGTTGACATTGGCCGTCGTTGGGCCGGTGATGACCGGCATAGGAGCGATCAACTGGTCGTCGACGCGCAACTGAATGATCGAACTGCCCCGCAAGCCGGTGACATCGACGACGGTAAGATTGACATTGTACAGACCGGCCTGCTGGTAGGCATGCTGAACCACCCGCCCCACTCCGGTCGCGCCGTCGCCAAAGATCCACTCATACCCTGCTACTTCGTTAAAGGCAATGGAGCGGGAGGCATCAAAACTAATGATCTCGCCGACACGAACCGTTAAGGCCGGGACGCTGATCACGGCGATAGGCGGGGTGGTTGAAGGCGGTTGATTCCGAATCACGATCGTCATGCGAGCTTCGTCGCGGTCATCCTCGCGATCCCTAACCAACAGTTTGACCCGATAGCTGCCGGCCTGGCTGTAGGTATAGGTTACCTTTTCGCCTTCGGCCCGCTTGCCGTCACCAAACTCCCACTCGTACTTACGAATGCTACTGTCGCCGCGCAGGGAGCGGCTGCCATCGAACGTGATCGGCACGCCGACTTGCCCTTCGCTCGGGGCCCAGATAATGGC
Source organism: uncultured Chloroflexota bacterium (assembly GCA_937864185.1). Taxonomy (GTDB): domain Bacteria; phylum Chloroflexota; class Anaerolineae; order 4572-78; family J111; genus JAGRBY01. The sequence goes on along the minus strand of CALMIS010000172.1, from coordinate 55,568 downwards.
CAGCGGTTCCAGATCATCGTCATTGTCGTTATTATCGTTGTTGTCGTTATTGTCGTTGTTGTCGTTATTGTCGTTGTTGTCGTTATTGTCGTTGTTGTCATTGTTGTCATTGTTGTCGTTGTCATCCGGCGGGTAGGTGCGAGCCCAGGATAGCTCCAGCCGGGCGTCGCCTTTGTACTCAAAGTATTCAACTCTAACCTCGCGATGGCCACCGGGAATGAAGCGGGTGAATTCGACTAACTGCCCGTCGTGTTCACCCCAGCGATCGTAGACCAGGCTGTTATCCACAAAGATCCGGATGCCGTCATCGGCCCGGATGCGGAAAATGTAGTCACCATTCTGAAACTCCTGGCGACTGTAAAACCGGGCGGAGAAATTATCAGCAGGGATACCCGGCCCGGGCGAACCGCCACCCCAGTTTAAGTTGAGGTTAGCTTCGTCGCGGACCAAGACGGGCGGACCTTGTAGATCACGATTGTTGTAATACTCAGCCCGCCAGTTGGTCACGCTGTCCAACCGCTGCCAACTGAGGACCATCAGGGCGCCGCCGGTGTGCTCGTAATACTCCACCCGAATGTTGTGCGGACCTTCGGTCAGGTAAATATCACCGCTGTGCGTCACCGGGCCGGTGTCGCGCCACTGATCGATCAGAAGCGCGTTATCGACCCACAGCCGCACGCCGTCATCTACCCGGGCGAAGAAGCGATAAGGCCCGGCCGGAAAGTGAACCGTCCGAGTCCAGCGGGCCGAGAAGTCATCGGCGGGCAAGCCGGGAGCCGGCGCTCCAAATGCCCAGTCGAAGCTGACGGCCACATCGTTCCGGATCAGGGCCGGCGAGCCGCTGAGGAAGCGATTATGGTAATACTCTCCGCGCCAGTCGGTAATAACCACTTGGGGCGGTGGGGTAGCGGTTGGTTTAGCGGGCGGCGGGGGCGGGGGCGGGGGCGCGTAGACAATCGGGACATTACTGATGTTAACGGCCGTGGCGTAGGCCGCCGAGACCCAACCGTGATCGTTGTAAGTGCCGGCAAAACGAACCTGCCACCAATCTCCTTGCGGGTTGCGGCCGATGATTTCGGCTTTCTGGCCGTAGAGCAGCACTCCCAAGATCGGATAGTTGGTGCCCGGACCGGCCCGGACATTGAGATTGGCGTTGACGGCCAATTGGGCCACGCCTGCCCCGACAGGGGGAGCCGGGATCGGCGCCGGCACCCGGGTAGGCACGATTGTAGGATTGGCTGTGGGCGTAGCAGTCGGTTGGCGCGGGGTAGCGGTCGGGCCGGCGCCGGAGGGCTGGGTGGTAGGCTCCACCGTTGGTTCGGTCGTGGGCTCGGTGGTGGGCGCCTCTTGGGGCAGGTCTACCGGACCGCTGATGCTGAGCATTGCCTGCGACGAAACGCGTTCGTCATCGGTGAGGGCCAAGACCGGCACCGGACTCTCGCTGAGCCAGCGTGGATCCGAGGGGACAATGATATCAATGGCAAAGGTGCCATCGGGGTCGACGATGACACTATTAACCGCGTACCGGGGCGGCTCGGATGGAACCAGGTAGATTACCACCCGGCTGCCGTCGGGCCAGCCTTCGCCCCGGACCGTAACGGTGCTGCCCGCCGAGCCGACGGTCGGCGAAAGCTCGATGACCGGCAGGCCGGTTTCATCCGTCGCTGCCTCTGCGGTGGCCTCTTCGGTAGCGCCGGGCGGTAGACCGGTAATCGCGTCACCGGCCTCGGTGGGAGAGTTCAGTAACATCCGACCCAGCAGCAGCGTGATGGCCACGCCGGTCACCACCAAAACTAGAATTACGCCTAACAGTCCCAGTTCCAATTGGGACCAATCTTCAAAAAATCGTCTGGTTGAACCATTCTTTTGGCTCATTGTCTTATTCCTTAACCCATTCCACCCGGCCCCACGTGTCTCCGGTGCCCCCTATTCTACCTTTGGCGTCTGCCCCTCTAACAAACCACAGGTGGCCTGTATAAGAGCGAAAGACCTACTACTAACAAAGTAGGTACGTTGTTAAAATACAAGCTTAGCTTGAAGTTTTCATCTGTAGGACGGCGGGGAAGACAAAGTGGTTCCGGTACCTGACTTAGAGTTTACCATAAATGTGGTAATCTTGTCATCCTACTACAGACTGATCAGGCGACGGTCAAATATTGTACGCTCAACCTGGCCAAGTCTGCTGATTTTGCAGATTTTTTACAAATTCCCCAAACATCGATAACAGATTAACCTTATCCTAAAAGTAGTTCAATCAATTACATTTTTTCACGTTTCGAAAGGAGCTTTTCACCATGAAAACTGTAAATCTGGTCATGAAATTTGTGTTTGGTCTCTGCGCTGTGGCTCTATTGGCCGGCGCATGGGTTAGTCCGGCGGCGGCACAGGAGCCAACGACAACACCGGCGCGCGAGTATGTCCGGCTAGAGTATGCGCTCAAGCGGTTGGCTATTCGAGCCGGTGTTCAGCAGGACTTGATTGAGGGCGCCAGACAGTACGCCGACCTGACGGAAGAATTTATCGAAGACCAGCAGGCCGCCGGGCGGGACACCTCGGCCCTGGAAGCCGCGCTCAGTACTTTCCGGACAGAAATTGATCAAGCGGAGGCGTTGAATGCCGAGGCCAAGCGGGTCCTGGACGAGAAAGCCGGCTTCGATGCTGACGGCAAAGTAGTCGATCGGGCGCAAGCGGCCGATACTATTGAAAGCGCAAAACGGGCGTTGCAGGATGCGCGCCAGACCCTGACCACTGCCGCGCAGGATTTTCGCCAGGCAGTGCGCGATTATCGGCAAGATCAACGCGGTAACTAAAATCCGAGAAGGTGGCCTTATTCCCGGCAGGGTTGAAGCGATGCGGCTTGAACCCTGCCGGTTTTGCTTTTGCGGGGGGTTGGGGTAAAAATACCGGTAGCGATATGACATGGAGGAGATCAACGCATGCGTCTTTCTACATTTTCCAGTCCAGTCGGTGTCCGCTACGGCGTACAGATCAGCGGTTACCTTATCGACCTGCCGGGGGTTTACGGGTTATGGTCACAAAACGGGGAGGGGTCATCTTTCCCGGCGACACTGCTTGAGTTTTTAGCCGGCGGTGCAGCGATGAAAGAGACCGGGGTCCAACTGGTCGACTTTGCCGCCGGGCAGATTGATCGCCTGGTGGCCGAAGGGCTGGCCTTTTCGGTCGATCAGGTCAGTTATCTGCCGCCGATCCTGAGCCCTGAAAAAATCATTTGTCTGGGACTGAACTTCCGGACTCATATCCAGGAGATGGGGCGCGAGCTGCCCGAATACCCGGTCATTTTTGCCAAGTTTGCCAATACCCTGGTCGGCCACGGGCAGCCGATTGTGCTGCCAAAAGTATCGAGCCTGGTCGATTACGAGGCGGAGCTGGCCGTGGTGATCGGGCGAACGGCCAAAGATGTGGCCCCGGAAGTGGCGCTGGACTACGTGGCCGGCTATACCAACTTTAACGATGTGTCGGTGCGCGATTACCAACGGCGGACTATTCAATTTTTGCAGGGCAAAACCTTCGATACCACCGGCCCCATTGGCCCGGCGATCGTCACCCTGGACGAGTTAAGCGATCCGCTCAGCCTGGGCCTCCAACTCCGGCTCAATGGCGAGGTGATGCAGGACTCTAATACCGCCGACCATGTCTTTGACGTGCCTTTTACTATCAGCTATCTGTCACAGATTATGACCTTGGCGCCGGGCGATATCATTGCCACCGGCACTCCCGGCGGCGTGGGTTTCGCCCGGGAGCCGAAAGTCTTTCTTCAGCCTGGTGATCGCGTCGAAGTTGAAGTGGAGGGCTTAGGCGTGCTGGTCAACCCCGTGGTTGGCCCGGCGGCCTAGAGAAAGTAAGGGCTTGATGAAAGGCACCATTCTCGTTGTCGAAGATGAAACCAGTATCCGCAACATTGTGCGGGTCTATTTGGAACAAGAGAACTATCGGGTCATCTGCGTCGATAACGGGCCGGATGGGCTCGAACTGGCCCGCAAACACCGGCCCGAACTTGTTATCCTTGATCTGAACCTGCCCGGGATGGGTGGCATGGAGGTAGCGGCCCGGCTGCGGCAAGAGTCAGATGTCTATATTTTGATGCTGACCGCCCGCACTGAAGAGGCGGATCGAGTCGCCGGGTTGCGGATTGGGGCGGATGACTACCTGACCAAACCGTTTAGCCCTAATGAACTGGTGGCCCGGGTGCAGGCTATTCTGCGGCGCCAGCGGGGCGGCGCGGGCGTTTCGGTGGCCAGTAACACCCTTCGTTTCGCCCACGTGGAAATCGATCCGGACCGGCACGAGGCCAGAGCTAGCGGCCAACTCCTCGATCTGACCACCACGGAGTTTAGCGTGCTGCTGGAGTTGGCTCGCCACGCCGGCCGGGTCTTGACCCGGGAGCAGTTGATTGACCGGGTTTGGGGGCATGATTTTTACGGAACGGATCGCGTGGTGGATGTCTACGTGGGCCAGGTCCGGCGCAAACTCGAGCAGGCCAGCGAGCAGACCTTGATCCAGACCGTGCGTGGTGTAGGCTACAAGTTTGTTGATAAATCTTAAACATCCCCTTTCTATACTCCGGTGCCGGCGAAGCCGGAGCTGGTCGAAGGCCGTGGTTTCGACAGACAATCAACGCCACCGCGATTGGTGGACCGGTTATGCCTAAACTCTTGATTGCGTTCAGCTTCCGCCAACTGCGTTGGAAAATTATAGCCGGGCATATGTTGGTGGTCATTGTGGGGGTTTTGGCGCTCTCGCTGGCCGGTGAGTTTTTGGTCTTGCGCGGGCTGCCCTTTGAGATAGAACCGTACTTGGCCGCTCTCAGCCAGGCCGAGAGCCCCGCAGCTTTCGAGGCGGTTACCACCGATCTACTCGAGGCCTTCTATCGGAGCGCGGTCTACCGGGCTCTCTTGGTAGCCGCTTTGAGCGCTATTCTGGTCGGCCTGTTGACCAGCTTATTCTTGGCCCGCGAGATTCTGAGACCGTTGTGGCAGTTGGCTCAGAGCAGCCAGCGCTTGGCGGCCGGCCATTACAACGAACGGGTGGCTGTGCCGACCAGTACGGAACTGGCCCTGGTGGCTACTAACTTCAACCAGATGGCCGAGGCCTTAGAACAGGTTGAGCAGCAGCGGGTGGCCTTAATCGGCAACGTTTCGCACGAATTGAGGACACCCTTGACGGGCATTGAGGGCTACCTGGAAGGCATGATGGACGGCGTTCTTCCCAGCGACACCGAAACCTTTGCCCATATGTACCAGGAAGTGCGGCGCTTGCGGCGGCTGGTGGATGATCTGCAGGCTCTGTCCCGGATCGAGGCCGGTCAAATCGGGCTCAGGCCGGAAAAGTTTGATTTAATTCCGCTGGTTAAGCGGGTGGTCACTCAGCTTCAACCTCAGGCTGAAGGACAGGATTTGCAGCTCCTGGTTGACTTACCTTTAGCCAAAATGCTCGTCTGCGCCGATGCCGACCGCACGGCTCAAGTGTTACTCAATCTAATTGGTAACGCGATCCATTACACGCCGGAAGGGGGCCGGATTACGGTGGGCGTGACTCGCCTGGCCCAAACGGCTCAGGTCGCGGTCCTCGACACGGGGATCGGTATCCCGGCGGAAGCGCTGCCCTACATTTTCGAGCGATTTTACCGGGTTGATCCTTCCCGGGCGCGCAGCAGCGGTGGGAGCGGCATCGGCTTAACCATCTCCCGCCACTTGGCTTGGGCTATGGGCGGCGAACTCCACGCGACCAGCGCCGGCCCAGGTCAAGGCAGTACCTTTTTTTTTACCTTGCCCCTGGCCGGCAACGAACCTTAAAGCCTACTCCTTCTCTCGGACAGAATTTGGCCAGCCTAGACGTTTGGATAGGGTGAAGACTATAGAGTTGTTTAGGACATGATCTGCTCAACTGTCCAGCGCTTTTCCCGGTTTTTTGCCTTATATTAAAAATAGGGCTAGAGGAGGTATTAGAGTGACGCCTAACCGCGAAATATTCAGCCTGTTACAAGTTTCTCGAAATGTGGCCTCGACACTGGAACTTGAGCCGTTATTGGACTTGATTCTTGAACAAATTAAGGCGGCCATCCCCTACACTGAAAGCTTGATTTTTACGGCAGAAAACGGCGAAATGTCCGTTTTAAGCTACAGTGGTCCCAGTTCCCGGCAAGATATCTTTCAGTTGCGTTTTTCAGTGCGTGGCTTTGACTCGCCACCGGACGATTTTAACCTTTATGCCCCCGTCTTTGTCCCTGATATTCAGGCCGATACCCGCCAGGTGCATACCTTAAACGAGGCCTTTAGCCAACCATTGACCGCTATGTTTGGCGATGTGCGGTCCTGGATGTGGGTGCCTCTCCTGGTCAAGGATCAGCTCGTTGGCGCGGTTGTCCTGGGACACCAGGCCGCCAACCGGTACTCAGGGGCTCAAGCCGATCTGATTTTAGTGTTTGCCTACCAAATTGCGGTGGCGATTGAAAACGCCCGGCTCTATCTCCGGGTCAAGCAGCACTCGGATGAGCTAGAGGCTGTCTTTATGGTCCAGCAAGCTATTACCAGCCGGCTGGACTCCGAGGCGATTCTACGGCTAATCGCGGATGCGGCTCTCCGCTTGACCAGTTCATGGGTGAGCATCGTTTATTTGGTCGAAGGCGATGATCTCCGCATCGCTGCCCTGGCGGGTGAGCATCTGCCCAACGGGATCGGGGTGGGCTATCGCGTGCCGATCTCGCAGTCGATTACCGGGTCGGCGGTGCGGCTGGGGCAGTCGATCCATGTCTATGATATTCACGAAGACTCACGGGTTCACATCGATTTTGTCCGGCGGGTTGATATCTCTTGCTACTTAGCCGTGCCGATGTTGGTCGGATCCGAGGCGCGGGGTGTGATTGCCGTTGGCAATAAAGTGAGCGGCAAACTGGGTCCGGACGAGGAGCGGGTGCTGAGTTTGCTCGCGACCGGGGCGGTCATCGCTTTGGAAAATGCCCGCCTTTATCAAGAGGAGCAGCAGCGCCGGCAAGTCGCTGAAAGCCTGCGGGATATGTTGGCTCTGCTCAATTCAAATCGTTCGGTGGACGAAATCCTGGACTGCCTGGTCAATCAGGCCGGCTTACTGCTCAAAACCAAAGCCAGCGCCGTTTTGCGCTTGCAAGAAGCCGGCAAATTTACCGCCAGAGCTAGCCACGGGCTTTCGGATGATTATCTCAAACAGACCAGCGCCTTTATGAGCCAGCGGCCAATTGCCTTAACCCTGACCACGCGTCGACCGGTGATTCTCTCAAATCTGGCGGATATGTTAGAGTTTAGCGATGATCTTGATTTAAAGACGAGTCTGGCGCCGGTCTTCAATAACGGCTTCAAATCGATGCTAGCGGTGCCGCTGGTGGTTAAGGATGAAGTTTATGGCAGCCTGACCCTGTACTACACCGAGCCCCGCAACTTTTCGACCGATGAGATTGAACTGGCCATTACCTTTTGTGATCAAGCCGCCCTGGCGATCGAGAATGCCCGGTTGCAGGCCCAGGCCGAGGAAGCGGCCGTTATGGCCGAGCGCAACCGGCTGGCCCGGGATTTGCACGATGCTGTCAGCCAAACCCTCTTTTCGGCCAGCCTGATCGCCGGAGTCCTACCCCGGCTGATGGACCGCGATCTCAATGAGTCCAAGCGCAAGGCAGTTGAACTCCGCCAACTGACGCGCGGCGCGCTCGCCGAGATGCGGACCCTGCTGCTGGAACTCCGCCCGGCCGCACTGGCCGAAGCCAAACTCGACGATTTAATGAAGCACCTGGTTGAGGCGGCAAATAGCCGCACTCAGACCGCTATTGAGCTTGAACTAGAGGGAAATTGTCTCTTGCCCCTGGATGTAAAACTGGTTCTGTATCGCATTACACAAGAAGCGCTTAATAACCTGGTCAAACATGCTGAAGCTAAGAATGCTCTGGTCCGCTTGCAACGCTTGCCGGAACAGGTCTCCCTTTGGATCAAGGATGATGGACGAGGTTTTAAGCCCGCTCGAGTCCGTTCGGGTCACTTTGGCTTAAGCATTATGCGGGAACGGGCCGAAAGCGTTGGCGCCACATTTTCGCTTTACAGCCAACCGGGGCAAGGAACGCACATCGACGTTATCTGGTCACAGGCACAGAAAGGAGTAGCCTACGATGATGAAGGGTCGGCCTATTCAAGTTATGATTGTGGATGACCACTTAATGGTTCGGCGCGGTCTGGCCACTTTCCTGCTGGCTAGCGATGATATGGAACTTGTCGGCGAGGCCAGCAATGGCCCCGAGGCCATTGTCCGCTGCCAGGAGGTTAAGCCGGATGTCGTGCTGATGGATATGGTAATGCCCGGCATGGATGGGGCCCAGGTAACAAAGGCCATTCTTGATAATTGCCCAAAGGTACGAGTCATTGCGCTCACCAGCTATCAAGATGAGTCTATGGTTCAGAACGCCTTTGCGGCCGGGGCCATCAGTTACTTATTAAAGAATGTGACCGAGGAAGATTTGGCCGACGCGATTCGCTCGGCGGTGGTTGGGCGGCCTACTCTGGCCCCGGAGGCCACCCAAGCGCTGATGCACGTTGCTTCCCATCCTACTAAACCCGGTGATAACCTGACCAAGCGCGAACTTCAGGTGCTGCCGCTCATGGTCGAAGGGCTCAGCAACAGCCAAATTGCCGACCGCCTGGTCATCAGCCCATCGACGGTTAGATTCCATGTCGGTAACATCTTGACCAAATTGAGCGCCTCCAATCGCGCCGAAGCCGTAGCGGTGGCCTTGAGGCACAAGTTGGTGAACTAAGCCATCACCAGCTTAGACAACAGACACGCGGGCATCAGCCCGAACTGAGGCGGGACTACCGTTATGTCCCGCCTTTGTTTTTGGGGAGAGGCCCAAGCCGGCTGAGGCTCCTAAAATCAACCCCGGGAATACACCCTTTGACTAATGACAAGCTCACGCTGGCCGTGTATGATACAATTGAGGTATTTTGTTAACAGCTACCTTCGGGGAGGCTAGTCGTGTTTAGTTGGTTTAAACGTCTAAGCGGTCACAAGGCCACGGCCGATAACGGCCAATATCGCTACGGTAACACCCACCTGATCGAACTGCGAGACGTGGTCAAAACGTATGAAACCGCGGCCGGACCGCTAACCGTGCTTAAAGAGATCGATCTGCAAATTGATACGGGTGAGTTTGTGGCCATCATCGGCAAGTCCGGCAGCGGTAAGTCCACGCTGCTCAATATGATCACCGGCATCGACCGGCCTACCTCGGGCCAGGTCTTTATCGGCGATACGGCCGTGCATGAACTCAATGAGGGCCAGATGGCCGTCTGGCGCGGGCGGAATGTGGGCGTCGTCTTTCAGTTCTTTCAACTGCTGCCCACCCTGACCGTGGTTGAAAATGTGATGCTGCCGATGGATTTTTGCGACCTCTATTCAAATCAGGAACGCTATGAGCGGGCGATGCAGCTTTTGACCCGGGTTGACCTGGCCGATCAGGCCGACAAATTACCCACGGCTCTCTCCGGGGGGCAGCAGCAGCGGGTGGCCATTGCCCGGGCTCTGGCCAACGACCCGCCGCTGATTGTGGCCGACGAGCCGACCGGTAACCTCGACTCGCACACCTCGGAGGCCATTTTTAGACTCTTTGAACGGCTGGCCGAGCAGGGCAAAACCATCTTGATGGTGACCCACGATGCCGACCTGGCCAAGCGGGTCAATCGCACGGTGGTCATCGCCGATGGGGAGATCATCGACGAGTATCTGGCCCAGATCTTTCCCGCCCTGACCGAAGCTCAACTCAAAGAGGCCACCCACAATCTCGAGCGGATCAAAATCGCTCCCGGGGCCATCATTCTCAGCGAAGGCGGAGCGCCGGATAAATTTTATCTAATTACCAAAGGGCGGGTTGAAATCGTCTTGCAAGAGCCCAGCGGCCGCGAGTTGCGGGTTAGCCAAATGGGCCCCGGCCAGTACTTTGGCGAAATCGAGCTGCTACGCGGAGGCCAGCATGTCGCCACGGTTCGGGCTGCTCCGGATACCGAGGTCGAAGTGGCCACCCTGGATAAAGCCACCTTTGAGCGGCTCTTAGCCGAGTCGGCCCCGACCAAGGCTCAACTTAGCCGGATGGCGGACGAGCGGCTAGAGGAGAACCGGACCAGTCGCCATGTCGTAAATGAGAGATAGTTAACCCTGGTCGCCTAAATTTCCCGATGGTCGCCGGCGCTCAAGGCCACGCCCAGAATGGCCAGCTCCTGCCGGTATTGGGCAATCTTGGCTTCGAGAGTGGCATTAGCCCCGGCGGTGATCAACTGCTGCTTTTTGAAGGCCAGGGTGGCGCCCGTTTGCCGGATGAGGCCCAGGGTCCGGTAGGATTTAAAATCCCCCTTTAGCAAGGCTTGCCAGCGCTGCTTTTGCCAGGTCGGCCAGCGCGTCAAGAGCGAAAGCGTATCCATCCCCACCTCGTCTAAGAGGTGGCTGGCAATCCAATTTTTTTCCTGCCGCCAGATCAGCACGATAATCACAGCCATCAACAACAGACCGCCCCAGTTGGCAAAAAGGGTCACAAAGATGCTGAGGCAGTTGACCTGAGCCAAAGATGCGCCCAGGTTGTGCAAACTGTGAAAAAACATACCCAGCCCCAAGCCCAGCGGCGGGACCAGGATCTTCTGCCAGACTGACCGAGTCAAGAAGGCGTAGCCCAAGGCAAAGCCAAACAGGCCGGTGAACAAGGTGTGGCTCAAGCCAAAGACTATTGTTCTCAAGAAGGCGACACTGACCATCCCGGCCACTCCGGTATCGAATAGAGTGCCGAAGATATAAAAGAAGTCCTCGGTTAGAGCAAAGCCCAAGCCCACTAACGCGCCATAGATCAGACTGTCAAGCGTACTGTCGAGCGTACCGTAGCGGTAGGCCAGCCAAATTACCAACGCCACCCCGATGCCCTTGGTCACCTCTTCGGTTAGGGGCGCCCACAGCGTCCCACCCACCAGATCGTAAGCCAGCGGATTGTCTACCAAGAGCCGGGCGGTCGGCACATCCAAAATGATCTGGACGATAATGGCCAAAACGACCGCCGGAACCATGCCCCAGCCAAAGGCCAGGGTCAGGAGCCACCACGGCTCTTTCTCGTGGCGATCAAGCCAGTAGATGAACCAACCATAAACCAAGGCCGGAATGAAGGCAGCCAAGACGGAAAACAGGAAGCCAAAGACGTAGATCACCCACTCCCTCCTTATTAATGTGTTTGCCTTCAATCATAAACAACCGGGCCGGTAGGTCAAGTTCAAGCGGGCGGTAAGCGTGGTATCTGATAAAATTTGGCGTCTAATGAATTTAGGCGTATGCTTTCCAAAAAGGATGCCCAGTAGCGTGACCGCCAAATAGGAGGTACATTGATGATTAAGACGCCCGATTGGATCAAGCACGCCGTCGTTTACCAGATTTTTCCGGATCGCTTTGCCCGCAGCCCGCGGACCCAGCACCCGCGCGGCCTTAAATTCAAGCCGTGGGGCAGCCCGCCGGAGGAGCAGGGCTTTCAAGGGGGCGATTTGCGCGGTATTGTCGATAAGTTGGATTATTTGCAGGATTTAGGGATCAACGCGCTCTATTTAAATCCTGTTTTTTCTTCCGCCACCAACCATGGGTACCACACCTATGATTATATGGAAGTCGATCCGCTGTTAGGCGGTAACGCGGCTCTGCGGGAACTGCTCGATGCCGCCCATGCTAAAGGCATTCGAGTGATCCTGGACGGGGTGTTTAATCACGCCAGCCGGGGCTTCTGGCCATTCCATCACGTGCTCGAAAATGGGCCTGACTCGCCCTACATCGACTGGTTTATTATTCACAATTGGCCGCTGCGGGCTTACCACAGCGATGAGTTAAACTCCCATAACTACGCGGCCTGGTGGAATCTGCCCGCTCTGCCCAAACTCAACACCGCTAATCCCGGCGTGCGGGACTACCTCTTTGAGGTGGCTCGCTACTGGCTCGAGTTTGGAATCGATGGTTGGCGGCTAGACGTGCCGACCGAGATTGACGACGATGATTTCTGGCGGGAGTTCCGCCAGGAGGTCAAAAAGATCAATCCTCAAGCCTATATTGTCGGCGAAATCTGGCATCCGGCCCAACGCTGGCTGCAAGGCGATATGTATGACGCGGTGATGAACTATGTCCTCACCGGGCCGATGCTCAGCTTCTTTGGCGGCAAGACCTTGCGGCCGGGCTATCGCAAAAAATATATCGAGCTGGCGCCCATCGCTGCCCCTATCTTTGCCCAAGAAATGGAGTACATGCTGAAGCTGTATGATTGGGAAATTACGACGGCCCAGCTTAATATGCTCGATAGCCATGATATGGCCCGCGCTTTATGGATTATGGGCAACGATAAACCGGCCCTGAAACTATGCGTCCTGCTGATGATGACGATGCCGGGCGCGCCTTGTGTTTATTACGGGAGCGAGATCGGCCTCTCCGCCGGCGACGATCCTTACTGCCGCGAGGCTTTTCCCTGGGACAGCCCCCATCTCTGGGACCACGAGCTTCATGACTTTTACCGGCGAGTCATCCGGCTGCGCCACCACTATCCAGCCCTCCGAACCGGCCATTTTGAAACTCTGCTGGCCACGGGCAGCAGTTACGCCTTCCGGCGCCAACTCGACGGGGAGCAGATGATTGTTGTTTTCAATGCCGGTTCAGACTTGACCAGCGTGCCGCTTGATTTGGGCGGTACGGCGCCAGCGAGTTATAAGACGGTTTGGCCGGATCAGGGCCCGATTTTAAGCCCGGAACAGGGCCGGTTGGTGGTCGCTGTCCCGGCGCGGACGGCGGTGATTTTGGTGAGTATGACCCATGGCGCCACACCCTAGCCGCCGGCTCGCCCCAACTGAATGGGTTGGGCTGGCGCTGTTAGTTATTCTCTATCTTATCATCGCTGCCGCCCACGCTTACCTGGCCCCTCTAACCACCGGCCCCGATGAACTGGCCCACTACGAATACCTCAACTTCATTGCCGAGCAGGGCCGCTTACCCCTCACTCTGGCCGAGCGGGCGCAAGCTAGTTACAAATCCGACCAACCCCCGCTCTATCACCTTCTCGCTGCCTGGCCGGCTGCCCTGGTCGACACCGAGGGCCCGCCTTTTCTTAAGCGCGTAACCGATCATGAACGCCGCCAGTTGATCGAGCGTACCCGCCACGCCTGGGGTCTCTACAATACTCAGGACGAACAGTGGCCTTATCGCGGTGAGGTGCTGCGTTGGCACATCGGCCGCTGGATGGCGATTCTCTTTGGGGCGGGCGTGGTGGCGGTCACTTATTTCCTGGCTCGAGACGTGTTTGGCTGGATCGAGAGCAGGGAGCAGGAAGCCGGGAGCAAAGGAGCAGAGGCGCGGTGGAGCTCAATCTTGCAAAAATCGCCGCATGGATTGGCGCTGGCTACGGCGGCGGTAGTGGCCTTTATTCCTCGTTTCGCCCTGACCGGCTCCATGCTCAACTACGAGACCCTGCAAGCTCTTGTCTCTACCCTGTTTCTGTGGCTCCTGCTCCGAGTCGCTGCTCAATCAGCAATGAGCAGCGAACAATTAGCAATTAACAATGAACAATTAGCAATTAACAATGAGCAATTAACAATTAACAATGAACAGTCAACAAATCCAACCCTCCAACCCTCCAACCCTCCAATCCTCCATCCTTCCAACCTTCCAGTCTTCCAATCTTCCAATCTTCCAATCTTCCAACTCCTCCTCCTCGGCCTCCTTGCCGGCCTGGCGATCACGGTCAAACTGAGTGCGCTGATTCTGCCGTTGGTCTTGATCGGGGGGCTGGCGTTGATTAGTCACCGCTGCGGCTGGTCCTGGTCACGTTGGACTCGAGCTGTAAGCGTGGCTGCCATCGGTCTCGTGGTGGGTGCCGGGTGGTGGTTTGGTTTTGTGCTGGTCCAGTTTAATACCATCGCTCAAGACGGCTGGTGGACCGGCCTGCTGCGGCCGCTCATCGCCGCCGATGCCAGCGATGCCACCACAAACCGGCTGCTGAGCGCGCTTACCGGCGGCGAGGCCGGCTTTGCCGCCCCGATTGACAACCTGAGTTCCGGGCCTCCGTGGGTCTGGGCCGCCACTTTCTTCCGCACCTTCTGGGCCGTCGGTATCGAAGAGCAGCAGCCCCTCGGCTGGGCAGGCCTCGTCGTCGCCCTGCTCTTCTGCCTCTTGGCGATCGTGGGCCTGATAAAAAAATTCAAAATTCAAAATTCAAAATTCAAAATTCACCACCCTCCAACTCTCCAGCCCTCCAACCTTCCAACCCTCCACTCCTCCACTCCTCCACTCCTCCAATCCCCCAACCTTCCAACCTTCCAACCTTCCAACTTCCCCCTTCTCCTCTTGACGCTCCTGCTCCTCCACCTCACCGCCGCTTTCATCCTGCCGCTCATTCGCTACGCCACCACCTTTAGCCTGGCCGACACCGCCCAAGGTCGCCACGTCCTCTTCCTGGTCGGACCTGCTTTTGCTATCCTGCTCGTATGGGGCCTCACCGCCCTCGCCAATTTTTTAATTAACAATGAACAATTAATAATTAACAATGAACAATTAGCAATCCCTCCAACCTTCCAACCCTCCAATCCTCCAATCCTCCAGTCCTCCAACCTTCCAACCTTCCATTCTTCCATTCTTCCATTTTTCCTCCTCCCCACCTTCCTTCTCTTCTGGACTCTCACCCAACTTTACACTATGACCTGGGCTTACCTGCCGCCGCTGCCGGTTTGGACGGTGGCTCAAAATGCGCCCGGCCCTCAATTTGAACTTGACCGGCGCCTAACCCCGACTGGCGAGTTGATCGGTTATGACCGCCGGCTCGATGGAGCGACCGGCCTGTTGCAGGTCGATCTGCTGTGGCAGGCCACTCAAGTGAGCCGCCTCGATTACCTCACTCAAGTCACCCTCTTCGATGCTCAAGGCCAAGCCCAATCCCTGTGGCAAGGCCATCCCGCTGCAGGTCGCTACCCCACCCGCGCCTGGGATCCCGGCGATCTCGTTTTGGATACCGTCTGGTTGCCCACTGCCGGCCTGGCGGCGGGAACCTACAGCCTCGGTCTAACTTTGGAGCCGACCGCTGCCGACAATCCGTTGATCAGCCAGGTGGCTGAGCTGCCTGACCAGCCGCTGATCTTGGGCCAGGTTGAGTTGCCCTCTACCGCCAGCCCGAGCGAGGCGGCTCTCCCCGATACGGCCCTGGCAGCGGGCGATTTTACCATCTGGCAAAACGGCCGGCCTCTAACCGAGCCCAGCCCTTTCCGCTATCGAGAGACTATCCTGGTCACCTTTAACGGCGAGCCGCCGCCCGCCCTATTTATGGCCAATGCCGACCAAAGCGTCATGGCTTTTCCGGGGCGGCACTGGGATCGGGCTGCCCTGTTTATGGTTGGTCCCACCTGGTCGACGGGCACCTACCAACTTTTCACAGCCAATACTAAAGCGGTAAGCCCCCCGCTCGTTCAAGTCACCGATCGTTGGGAGCGCAGCTTCGTCGAACCGGCCATCTCGCACCGGCTTGAGGCCAACTTTGCCAACCAGGTCAAACTGCTCGGTTATGAGCTGGCCGCCAATCGGGTTGAGCCGGGCGGTGGCCTGCCGGTCACTCTCTATTGGCAGGGGCTCGACTGGATGGGGCAAAGTTATACTATTTTTGCTAAACTACTGGCCGCGGATCAAACCGTGCACGGTGGGCGCGACCGGCTGCCACAGGAGGGCTATCGGACCATATACTGGGCCCCCGCCGAGATCGTGACCGACTCGTTTGGCGTGCCGGTCGAGGCCGATGCCCCGGCCGGGGTCTATTACCTCAACTTGGGGTTGTATTATGAGGTCGCTGGGCAAGCGCTCTCGCTGCCGCTGGTGGAGAACGGCCAACCGATTGACGCCAGCAGCGTCACCCTTGGCCCGATCAAAGTAGGTCGCACGCCCCCCGAATTTGTCCAAACCGAAGCCAACCCGCAAGTTGCTCTCGACCAACCCTTTGGTAACGCCCCTCACCTCACCCTCCTCGGCTTCGATATCCAATCCCCAACCAAATCCTCTGATCCCAACCCTCCAACCCTCCAATCCTCCAACCCCCCAACCCTCCGCTCTTCCAATCTTCCGATCTTCCAATCTTCCACTCTCTCCATCACCCTCTACTGGCGCTCCGAGTCCCCCCTCCCCCTCGATTACACCACTTTCCTCCATCTCTCCAACAGCGCCGGCGACCTTGTCGCCCAGCGAGACCAGCCGCCGCTCAAGGGGGCTTATCCCACCAGTCTGTGGGACCCCGGCGAGATCATCGCCGATCAGATCGACGTGCCGCTGCCGGCTGAGTTATCCCCCGGCCGCTACGAGCTGCGGGTGGGCCTGTATGACCCGCACAGCGACCAGCGACTGCCCATCCCCGACCAGGCCGATAACAGCCTGCCGCTGCTGCAACTGGAACTGGAGTAATCGTGCCCTTTTTGATGAAGCTGCGTCTCAGCCAACTGGCCTTGCTGACCCTCTTCGGCGCTATGGCCTTAACGGTCAGTCTGACCGCGCCGTTCAACGCCGGGCCGGATGAAGTCGCCCACTTTATGGCGGCTCGATTCATCGCCGAGACCGGGCGACTGCCGGCTTCGCCCACCGAGCGGGCCGAAGCCGGTTACAAATCCGATCTGCCGCCGCTGTTCTATTTGGCGGTTGGCTATTTAGGCCAGGGACTCGATCTCGACTCGCCGCCGTTTATCAAAATAGCCCAGGATAACCCGCGTTTACAACTCGTTGTTGGTCATGAAAATATCATTGCTTGGCGCGCGCTGACGACGGAAGACCCCTATCGCGGTGAGGTGTTACTTTGGTATCTGGGCCGCTGGTTTACGGTGCTGAGTGGTTTGGTCGGCCTGGTTATGGTCTACCTCTTGCTCCTAACGGTCTATCCGGGACAGCCCTGGCTGGCCGTGAGCGGCGCCGCGTTGCTAGGCTTTCTGCCGGTTTATCTAAAGACGAGCGGCGTCATCAGCTATGAGCCCCTGCTGGGGGCAACGGTGACTCTCTATCTGCTGGTCTTGTATCGGGCTATGCAGCGACCGCGGCAATCCTGGCGTTTCCTCGTGGTTGGTTTTCTCTTAGGGTTGGCCTGTCTGGTCAAATATACGCCCTGGCCACTGCTGCCGGCTTTGATCCTGCTAATCGCCGGTCTCGGAATTGCCCAAAAGTGGTCGGGACGGCACCTGACCATCAGCACCGGGCTGGCCGGGGCCGGGATGATGCTAGCCTTAGGGCCGTGGTTGGCTTTTTCGCTGCTTCACTTCAACCAAATCGCCAACCGAGGCTGGCTTCAGGGCCTTATTTATCCGTTTCTGGCCAGTGACGGCAGCGACACGACTTCGCTGCGATTTGCCAGTCTACTCAGCGGTGGGGCCATCGGCAGCAGTCAGGCGGCCAATGACCCGTTTTTTAGCTGGTTCTGGCGGATGGTCGATTGGGGCTTTGGACCGCTGAGTTGGCTGTTGCTCGGGTTGGCGGTTGGAGCCGGGGTTGGGCTGGCCCGGGGGTGGCGAGATTTAGAGACCTGGCCACGAGGGTGGGCCGGCCTCCTACTTGGCCATTTACTGCTGCTTGCGAGTCTGCCGCTGGCTCGCTTTTGGCTAACCGGTCAAGCGGAGACCGGTATGGCCCAACATCTCGCTTTTCCGGCCGGGGCTATGGTGCTGCTACTGGTGATCCAGGGTCTGCAGGTCTGGCTCAAGCCCAAGGTAGTGGTGGCTGTTCTGTTGGCTGTGACGGCCTTGAGCCTGGTTCGCTCCGGCCTCTCCGTAGCCGGCAATATGGCGACCCCCTGGCCGGTCAGAAGCGTGCCGTATGCCGAGCCGGAACAAACCCTGGCCACCTTCGCGGGCGTATCGTTGCTTGACTACCGGCCTGAGCTGCTCGACCGCCAACTGGCTGTCACCCTGATCTGGCGGGCTGAAGAACTGCTGGCCGAGGATTATCGGGTCGAGCTGTCCCTGATCGATCCATCCGGACAGCCTGTGGCTCGCTGGAGCGGACAACCGTTGAATGGCCGCTATCCAACCCGGGCCTGGTTGCCCGGTGACCGGCTCCGCGATCAGATCAAACTGCCGATCGTCGGGCTGACTGCCGGTGAGTATCAAGTTCAACTGCGGCTGCTCAACGGGGACAGGCCCCTGCCCGCGGCGACCGGCGACAGGGTGAACCTCGGTAACCTGGTTTGGGCTGGGAGCGGTCCGGGCTCGGTGTTAGGCGCTGGCTTGACCGGAAGCCAGGGGACTTTATCGCTCGGTCGGCTGAACTTTGTCTATACGCTCTGGGCCGAAGCGAAACGCGAGCTGCCGGTGTATCGTGAAAACGCCACCGTTGTCGTTTCAATCGAGCCACCCCTGCCGGTAGACGTCGGGCTTCTCTTGCTTGGACCGGCTGGTCAAGAGCGTGAACCGTTTGACCGGCTTGGTCAGGTCTATAATTTCCAGATTCAGCCCGGCGATGCCAGCGGTGACTATCGTCTTCGCCTAAAGCAGCAAAGTCCGGGTCAGCCTGTGGAGCAAGCTGACACCCCGCCGCTGCTACGGACTGAAACCGAAAGGCGCCAATTTGCCTTGGAGCCTGAAGCGCCGGCCCAACCGGTGGAGGCAAATTTTGCCAATTACGTGAACCTTCTCGGTTATGATCTGCCTCAAAGCCAGGTTCAGCCAGGACAGGCGCTGCCGCTAACGCTCTACTGGCAAGCCCGGCGCACGATTGGCGCCGATCTAATTCTAGTCAATCGCTTGCTCGATGACCAAGGCCAGGTCTGGGGCGGCCGCGATCGCAAGGCCCGCGAAGTCTACAGCACCATGCTCTGGGCGCCGGGCGAGATCGTGTCTGATCCGTTTGCCATACAAGTGGCTCCGGAGACGCCGCCCGGCAACTACACTATCTTTGTCGGCCTCTACCTGCCAGTCGGTGAAGCGCCGGTCTCGCTCCCGCTGGTGCAGGACGGCCAGTTGAGCCAGGAGACCAGCCTCAAAATTGGGCCGGTGCGGGTGGCCCCGGTAGCCGCCGAGTCCGCGGCCACGGAGGCCGACCGTTGAGGAGATGGTGGCCGCGCCCCACGGTCGCTTTGAGCCTGATCGTGGCTGTCTACTTAAGCCTGGCGGTGAGCTACAGCGTCGTGGTGCCGATCGGTCGGGGCGCGGATGAATGGGCCCATTATTGGTACGCCCAGTTCATCGCCCAAAATGGCCGGCTGCCCCTCTCCCCCGCCGAGCGCGAGACCGCCGGCTACAAATCCGACTGGCCGCCGCTCTACCACCTTCTGACCGCTGGACTGACGGGCTGGATCGAGACCGCCGGCCCGCCGACCTTCAAATATCGGGCCGATCATGTTCGTCGCCAATTGATCCCGGCCCAGGGTTCGGAGGCCATTCTCCATACCGAAGACGAGTTGTTCCCCTGGCAGCAGGAGAATTTGGTCTGGCACTTAGGGCGTTTCTTGTCGATTCTGTTCTCGGCCGGCACGGTGGTGGTCACCTATTTCATCGCCCGCGAAGTAATGAACGAGTTACGAGTGGCGAGTGACGAGTGGCTGCCCGTTCCTCCACCTCCTCCTTTGGATCCACAATCCTCCAATCCTCCAACCCTCCACCCCTTCGACTTCGCTCAGGGGCAGCCTGCCAATCTTCCCCCCTTCCAATCTTCCAACCTTCCAACCTTCATGGCTCTCGTTGCCGCCATCGTCCTAGCCTTTAATCCGCGTTTTCTCTTCACCGGGATGCTGTTTAATTACGATAGTTTGACTTTATTCTTATCCGCCCTCTTTCTTTGGTTGGTTATTCGTATAGTCAGGGGTTATAGTTCGAGCTGGAGTTTTTGGGGCTTGGGCGGTCTGGCCGGACTCGCGTTAGTGACGAAGTATCTGGCTGCGCCGCTGCTGTTGGTAATCATTGGGGTGAGTTGGCTAAAGCCTGGGCAAAAGATTGGAGAAGCAGGGAAGTCGAGGCGCAGCGAGGCCGGTCAGGCGTTAAGACCTACGTTCCACGTTCCACGTCCCTTCCTCACCGCCCTCCTGGCCTATTCACTCCTCATCAGCCCCTGGTTTGCCTACCTGCTGATCAATTTCAACGAGGTCGAGCGCTATGGGCCGGTCTTGGGCACGTTGGCGCCCCTCCTGCGCGGCGACGGCAGCGATCGCACCGTCGAGCAGCTTTTTGCCTGGCTCAGCGGGGGGCAAGCGCCGCCGCCGGACTACATCGAGCAGCAGCGCTACAGCGCCTGGGAAATCATTTGGCACCTGCCGCTGACCTTCTGGGGCAACCCGGTGGCCCAGCCCTATCCCTTAACCTGGTTCGTGGTGGTCATGAGTCTCCTCACTGTCGCGGCTGGAGTCGGGCTGGGGCTGGGCTGGCGCAGTCTCGACCGGTCGGGGCAGAGGCTGCTCGGCCTGCTCATTCTCTACTGCCTCTTGCCCGTTCCCTTCATGCTTGTTCGCCTCTTTGGCGCGCGCGACGCGCTCGAAGCGGTCCAGGGGCGACACCTTCTCTTCCTGGCCGGCCCGGCCTTTGCCATACTGTTTGTCTGGGGATTACTGGTTGTTACCCGATATTTGTCAGCGATCCGGCCTTCCTTTTACGTTTTACGTTTTACGTTTTTCTTGGTCCCGGCGCTACTTCTGACCGGCGCCATTGGTCAACTCGGATTTATGCAGCGTGCCTACGCGCCGCCGCTGCCGGTGCAAACCACGGCCTATCGGCCGGCTGAGCCTGCCGAGGTGGCGCTGGATCTGCCGGGTGGCGCCAAGCTGATCGACTATCGCTGGGCGCCGGCCGGATCGTCGCTGCATGTTGAGCTCTTCTGGCAAGGCGGCTCGACCTGGGCGCCGGCGGACTACCTGACCGAACTGGCTCTGGTCGATGCCCAGGGCGAAACTCTATCCTCCTGGCGCGCCTACCAAACCCAAGCCCGCTATCCCACCCGCGCCTGGGAACCCGGCGACACCATTCGTGACGACGCCTGGCTGCCGCTGCCCGGCCTGCCCCCCGGCGACTATGAGGTCCGCCTGCGCCTGCTCCATCAAACCGAGCCCGTGACCGATTGGCAGTCGCTCGGAGCTTACAGCCTAACCCAATCAACCAACCCAGTCGATACGCCCCAGTTCTGGTACAACGGCCAACCTCTTTCCCGCCCCCCCCGCCTCCACGAGCGCGAGACCCTTCAAGTGGCGCCTGCCCCATTGGCTTCGACGAGTTACCAATTACTCGACCCGACCGGCCAACCTCGCTCCCCCCTCGCGCTTGACCCGACTACCCCCAGCTTCATCATCGCACCGGACTGGCCGCCCGGTCCTTACGCCCTGGCCACGGAGCCAACCCGGCCCCTGTTCTATGTCGCCGAAAACGGCCGCACCTTTCAGATGCCGGCGATGTCTCACAGCCTCGATGTCATCTTTGACGGCAAAATCAAGCTGCTGGGCTACGAGCTGCCTAACCGGCGAGCGACGCCGGGAGACGGCCTGCCGGTGACGCTCTACTGGCAGGGCCTCGACTGGTTTAGCGAGGAATTTGTCATTTTTACCCGCCTGCTCGATAATCAGCAAGTTGCCAGGGGCGGCTATGATCGCCTGGCTCGCGAGAATTACAGCACGCTGCTCTGGGCGCCCGGCGAAATCATCACTGACGGTTTCGCCGTTCCGATCGAGCCGGATGCGCCGAATGGCGTTTATTGGCTCAGTGTCGGCTGGTATCGACCCTTGGCCGGTCAGGCCGAGTCGCTGCCGATTTTGAATATCGAGACCGGGCAGCCGACCGAGGCCACGGCTGTGACGATCGGCCCAATCAAGGTGGGGGCTCCGCCGCCGGAAGTGACGATCGCGCCGGCTCAGCCCCAAGTAGCGGTGACAGCCTCATTGGGCGATGTCATCGAGTTGGTGGGCTTTGACGCGCCGGCTTTAAGCGGTTCTCCGGCCGTAGTCTCGGCCGAAACCCTGGACTTGACGCTGTACTGGACGGCGCGGCAGCCGGTGGAGACGGCTTATGCCGTCTTCGTTCATGTTCGCAACCAGGCCGGCGAAATCGTGGCCCAAGGCGATGGTCCCCCCGCTCAAGGCCTTTATCCGACCAACCTGTGGGACACGGGGGAGACCGTCAGAGATCGGCGGCAACTTTCGCTGGCTGCGCTGGCGCCCGGCGCTTACGAGTTGGTGGTTGGGATGTACGATCTGACCAGCGGCGTCCGGCTGCCGGTGCCGGGGACGGCTGATCAAGCAGTGGTGCTGGGGACATTCAAGATTCCGGCCCAGTAGTGGCGATGGTGAGTAAACTCTTCAGCGTGTTTCAATCAAAAGAGAACCCCTGGCCAACCCGGTTGGCCTGGCCCGGTCAGATGAGCGTCCTGGTTGTGCTGCTGGCCGGCAATGCTTTGCTGCTGGCCCCGGCAGGGGGCTGGTGGCGCTTGATCGGGGCGTTGGTGCTGCTCCTGCTACCGGGGCTGGTCTGGGCGGAGCGGCTGGGTCTGGCTGCGGATCGAGCTTGGCGCTGGACCCTGGGATTAGGCTTAAGCTACGTTTTGTTTATGCTGTTGGGGCTGCTGCTGCATTACTTACCCGGCGGCATCCCGCTGTGGGCGGTGGTGGTGGCGCTCGACGGCCTGACCCTCGGCGCCTGGTTATGGCCTGCTCCGGCGCTAGACCTCGCCCCCAAGGCTTTGCCACTCGCCCCGGGCGCGGCCGTGGTGGGGCTAACCGCTATCGTGCTGACCGCCGCGCTGTTCCGCTTCACTGCCTTGGGGTACAGCGAGTTTCAGGGCGACGAGGTCAAAGCTTTGGTCCCGGCCGCCGAGGCCATCGAAGGGCGAGAGGCTGCCCTGTTTGACGGGCGTAAGAAAGGGCCAGGCGAGATCCTGGTGCCGCTAATGGTCTGGCGGCTAACCGGCCTGGTCACCGAACCGGGCGTCCGCCTGCCCTTTGCCATCGCCGGGCTGATGGGCGTGGTCTCCATCTATCTGCTGGGCCGGGCCTGGTTCGACCAGCGGGTAGGTTTGCTGGCGGCAGGGCTGACCGCCTTAAACGGTTATATGGTCGCCTTTGCCCGGATTGTGCAGTATCAAGCCCTAGTTGTCTGGCTGAGCTTGCTGGCGCTGATGTGCGCCTGGCTGTGGCGCCAAGAGGGTCGTGCCCGGTGGGGGGTGCTATCCGGCCTGTTTCTAGGAGTCGGCGTTTTGGCTCACTACGACGCCATTCTGGTGGCACCGGCCCTCGCCTATCTGTTTCTGGCAAACCCAGGCCGAGCCTGGACGGAACGACGCGCGCTCGTGGCAGTGGGGCTGAGTTTTGGGCTGATGGTGGTCCTCTTCTTTGGTCCATTCCTGGTCAGCCCCCAAGTGACGGTAGCGGGTGATTATCTGGGCAGCCGCATCGGTCTCGATACGCGGCAAAGCAGCCTGGGTGAATTTTTCTACTACACGATTCTGTACAATTCGCTCTACTACGTGGTCATTGTTGGGGGGCTGGCCTTGGGGTTTTTGGCCTGGGCCTTGAGCCGAGCGCTCGCCCCTGGTTTTCTGCGCTATGGCCTGCCGGCGGCGCTACTCGCCGGGGTGGTCGTGGTCTCGCTGGCCCCGGACGGGTTCACTATCGGTCCGCTTAATCTGGCCCCGATTCCGTACGCGCTGTTAGTCGCCGGAGCGATCCTGTCGCCGGCGATTTCGCTGACCCAGCGGCTGGCCATTCTCTGGTTTGGAGCCGCTTTTTTAGGGTACCTCTTTCTCATCGATGATCCCCGCACCCATTTCTACACCATGGTCCCAGCCTGGCTGCTTCTGGCCGCTCTGTCCGCCGCTTGGCTGTGGCAGCGCTTGGCTCGGCGGTCAATTTATCTGCCGCTGGTTTGCAGTACGCTGCTGGCCTTAATTTTCGGCGGTCATTTGTACGTTGTTTATCTGCGCCAAAATCCGGAGTATGAAACGGACTGGCCGCGTAGCCAACCGGGACTCTATTGGTTTCCTTACGACAAAATGGCGCCGAAGGATACCTTTGGCTTTGTCCATCGAGCCGGTTGGAAGACGCTCGGAGGTTTGTATCTCACGGGGCAGCTAGAAGGTGATTATCACACCAACGGTCAGTACGAGTCAGCCGACTGGTATACGCGCCACCAACTGCGCGGCTGCTATCGTCAGTCGCGGCAGTTCTTTAGTGTCTCATACCGGCTGCTCGATCTGCGAGAGTTTCCCGACTATGACCGCCTCGGCGAGATAACGCTGCCTAATGACAAATCGATTACCATCTACCGGCGGGGAGCGGTTGATCACGAACTCGAGCCGGTTAATCTGGCGGCTATGCATCGACTTTTTGACAGCACCGCGCGGCCGGTCGCCTTTGTCCGACCGGCTCGCGTGCAGGGTTTGTCGGGCGTAACTTTGGCAGACGCTATCCAACTCATCGATTATGATATTCGCCTGGCTGAGCCCAGGCCAGGGGGCCGCCTGGGGGTAACGCTCACCTGGCAGGCCCAGCGCGCGATCCCGGTCGATTTGGATGTCTTTGTGCATCTAGAGGATCAGGCGCAAGCCCGGGTCTGGGCCCAGTCTAACGGACAGCCGGCTTGTGGCCGGTGGCCGACCTCTACCTGGCCCCTGGAGGATCCGGTAACTGATCCTCACATACTCATCATTGATCCGGCTACTCCGCCAGGAGTCTACAGTCTGATTGCCGGGATGTACCTACCCCAGGAAAACCGCCGGGTGCCAATCTTCGATGAAACCGGCCAGCCCGTGGCCGAATCGATTGAGTTGGCGACTGTCAGCTTGCTGCCCCAATCGACCTCCGAGGCATCGCAGCAATGAAGCGCTGGTTTTTCGCTTTGATTGCCTCCCTCTGCCTGGCGCTTTACCTGGCCCTAGCCGTGGCGGTGAGTGTGGTCACCCCCTTCAACAAGGGCAACGACGAAGGTAACAATCTGCGCTATCTGGAGTTCATTCTGGCCAAAGGTCGCCTGCCGGTCACGGTTGAGGAGCGGGCAGAAGTCGGCCCGGAAGGGAACTGGCCGGCCCTCTACCATCTCATTCTGGCCGTGCCCAGCCGCTGGCTAAATATTGAGGTCGATCAACCCCCTGCGCTCAAGATTTACTGGGACTCTTTTCGTTACCGGGCCCTGGACCTTGGCTCCGAGGAGGAAGTCTGGTATCTCCTGACCGAAGATTTCGAGTGGCCCTATTTTGGCCGCATTTTGGCCTTACACCTGGGCCGCTGGTTGTCGATCCTTTTTAGCCTCATCAATCTGCTGTTAATCTACCGGGTGGTGCTAGAACTGCTGCCGGAGAGGCGCTGGCTGGCCTTGTTCGGAGTTTGTCTGCTGGGTTTTATGCCGGCTTATCTCTTCATCGCCTCAGTCCTCAACGAGGACTCCTTGGTAGCCGCCTTGGGCACGCTCTATTTTTGGGCATTAATTCGTCTGGTCAAGGAGCCGCGGCACTGGTGGCCCTACCCAGTGATGGGGCTGACCTTGGGTTTATCGGTCACGGCCAAGTACACCACCGCTATTTTTCCCTTTGAAGTGCTCGTCGTGCTGGCGGTAGTGGCCCGCCGGCATGGCTGGACCTGGCGCTGGTGGGGGCAGCGCGTGGCCGTGGTCGGTGGCTGCGCCATCCTGGCTTCGAGTTGGTGGTTTGGCTGGAGTATCTGGCATCTCAATCGTATCGCGGAATTGGGCCTAATCCCCGGGGTGGCGAGCGCCCTGTTTGGCGGCGGCACCGATGAAACCCTGGCGGCTGTTGGTCAGGTTTTGAGCGGCGGCCAACTCGACCAGGCCGAGCCGGTCAAGATGAGCGATGGGACCCTGGCCGGTTGGGCCCGCCTGACCTTTATGACCTTCTGGGGCGTCAGTATCGACCACCATGTTCCCGGCGCGCCCTATCTCTTTGGCTTGATCGGTCTCGCTCTGGCGGTGACCGGCTGGGGTTTGTGGCAATTGTGGCGACTCGATCCGGCCCGGCGCCAGTGGCTGTGGCTGATGGCTTTCCACGTCTCTATCGTTTTCATTTTTCCGATTATCGATTTTTTTGCTAATCGCCGTTTGGGTAAAACCGCGCAAGGGCGGCACATCTTTATCCCCGCTGCCGCGGCCTTGGTGCTTTTGGCGGTCTGGGGCCTCTCGACGGCGCTGCCGGTTCGTTACCAGCGTTGGGTCCTGCCCCTGATTGTGATCGGGCTGGTCGGCTGGTCCGGGATCCATGTCTATCGCCTCGATACCTTTCAGCCCGATCCCCTTCCTATCCGCACCGTCGCCCAGGCTGCCGGCTGGCTGGCCCACCCCGCCGAGGCCGCTTTTGGCGAGAGCGTGGCCCTGACCGGTTACAGCCTGGAGGCCCAACCGGAAACCGGCCAACTGCGGCTCGAGCTGGCCTGGCGGGCGCTCGCGCTCAGCCGTGAAAGTTACTTGCTGCGGATCAAGCTCCTTGACCCCGGCGGAGAAGCGGTGTCCCACTGGATGGGTTACCACGGCAACAGCCGCGTGCCGACCCTGGCCTGGCAGCCCGGTGACATTGTCTTCGACCGGTTGGTCCTTCCGCTCCCGGCTTTGCCGGCCGGCGATTATTCGATTCAAGTCCAGCTCTTGAGCCAAGCCGGCCCCCTGCTCCTGGCCGGGACTGAAGACACCGGGTTGGATCTGGCCACCTTCACCCTCGACCAACCGACCACCTTGCCGTTGCCAAACAGCGTGGTTTTTGGGGACGATGAATTGGTTAGCCCGGTCGAGGCCCGTTATGCGCTCTGGCGTAGCCAGGGGCCGGTTGAGGTTGGCTCGGACGCGGCCACCACCCTACCCGTGTACCGCTATCCGGCCACGATTAGTTTTATCACCTCCCCGGATATCGAGATCGACCTGGTCGATCCGGCCGGCCGGGCCTGGCCACCGTCGGACCGAACCGGAACGGTGAGCACCTTTGTCATCGGCCCGCGCTGGCCGAGCGGTCCGTATCAGGCTCGCCTTGGTCTGGCAGGGGGCAGCGGGCCGGCGGTCAAAACCGTGACGGCTGCCCTGTTGACCGTCGAAAACTGGCGCGAGCGCCGCTTTGAGGTCCCCCCGGTGGGGCAAGCGCTGACCGCCAACTTTGCCGATCAACTCCGGCTGCTGGGCTACGACCTGCCTCAGGCCCGGGTCAAGGCCGGCGACGCCTTCCCGCTGACCCTCTACTGGCAGGCCCTGCCCGACCGGTCGCCGCAGGCAGAGTTTATTCAATTCAACCATCTCCTCGATCAAACCGGCCGCAAGTGGGGTGGCTACGACCGCCAGCCGCTGGAATATTACAACACCTTGCTCTGGGCGCCCGGCGAAGTAGTGGTCGATGGTTATGCCGTGCCGGTCGATCCCGGCGCGCCGCCGGGCGACTACTATCTCAATGTGGGCTACTATCTGGTGGTGGGTGAAAGCGCGGTCAATCTGCCGCTCGTGGTCGCGGGCCAGCCCACGGGCCAGACCAGTGTCACCATTGGGCCAATTCAAGTGACTGCGCCCTAGAGGAAAGGCGATGATCCGTCATAAGCTGTTGATTATCCTCTGTCTGGCCGTCGCCTTCCAACTCCGGGTTTGGGGTCTCGATTTTGGTCTGCCGTATGAATTTCACCCCGATGAGCACCAGTACGTCGATGCCGCGCTGGCCTTGCGGACTACCGGCCAGGCCAATTTGAGCTTCATCAATCCGCCCTTCTTCACGTATGTCCTGGCTGCCGCTTTCAGCGGCTGGTTGGTTGCCTCGCCCTCCACGCCGGCACCGGACTGGGTGACCCCCGCCTACTTTTTCGCCCGGCTGTGGAGCGTCGGCTTTGGGATGTTGACCGTGGCTCTGATCTATCCGGTCGCGCGCCGCTGCGCCGGCCCGCGGGCGGGGCTGTTGGCTTTACTCCTGCTGGCGGGTTTGTTTTTACCGGCCCGCGAGGCTCACTTCGCCGTCAACGATACGGCCGCAACCTTTTGGGTCTTGCTGGCCCTCTACTTCAGCCTGGCGCTCCTGCGGCGAGGCCGGCGGCGGCTTTACCTGGCTGCCGGAGCCGCCGTCGGCCTGGCGGCGGCCACCAAGCTGACTGCGGGCCTGGCGGTGCTTCCCCTTCTGGCGGCCCACTTTCTGCGGACCAGAAGCCGGCGCGACCTGGCGGATGTCGCGCTTAGCCTTGGAGTGGCCGCCCTGGTCTTTGGCCTGGTCTTTGGCCACGTCCTGGTCGATCTGCCCCAGCTGTTCGAGACCATTGTGGACCATCTGGCTTTCGGCGCCGAGGGCTACAAAGGGCTGCAAATGGCGCCCTTGCCCGGCTGGGGCTTTTACCTGTATGTGCTGGGCTGGGGCGCGGGTTGGTTGATTTTGGCGGTGATGGTTTGGGGGCTGGCCTTGGTCTTCGGGCAGCGTCATCGAGCCGGACTGGTCGTGGCCAGTCTGCCAATGGCCTTGTTTGCCTATCTTGGCGCGCAAAAGATTCTATTTGCCCGTTTTTTGTTGCCGGCCGTGCCGGCCCTGGTGGTGTTAGCCGCGCTCGGTCTGGTCTGGTTGTCGCGGCGCTGGTCGATTTGGCGGCAGCAGCCCCGTCCGGTCTGGTCGCTGATTGTTGGGTTGCTGTTGGCCCAACCGCTGGCCTATCTAATTTGGTTTAACCACCTGCTGACCTTGCCCGATACCCGCGAATTGGCCACAACCTGGTTCACCCGGCAGTTCGAAAGCGACACGGTCACCGTGTTGGAGAGTTACAGCATCTTGCCGGCCACGTTTTGGTTAGGCCGATCGTGGCCGTACAAAACCATCCAACTCAACGAGCGCGGCCCGACGCGCGCCGATCTGGACTACTATCTTCAGCACAAGACCGACCTGATTGTGGTCAGCAACTTCACCTCGGCTCGGGTTCGAGCCAACACTGCCGAGGAAGCCGCGCGCCGCCGGCAGTTGGCGCTGCTGGCCGAGCGAGCCGAAGCGCTGATCCGGTTTGATCCCTACCGGGCCGGCCGCCAGCCCGCCTGGTTCTACCTGGATGAGTTATACGGTCCGGCCGGCGAGACCCTCAGCCGGGTCCGGCCCGGCCCGCTGATTGAAATCTACCGTTTGCCGGCAGCGAACCAGCCTTACCAGACCGAGATGCCGGCCATCGCCGCCCCGCTCAAGGCTAATTTTGCGGACACGCTGCTGCTGCTGGGCTACGATTTGCCCCAGCGCCGGGTCGAGCCGGGCGGGACGATCCCGTTAACCCTCTACTGGCAAGCCTTGCGCCCGATGAGCGAAGTCTACGTGGTCTTCAACCGCTTGCTGGATGCAAACCAGCAGCCATGGGGCGGGTATGATCGCTGGCCTCAGGAAACGTCAAAGACAACCTTGTGGCAACCCGGCGAAATCGTGATCGATACCTTTGGCTTGCCGGTGGCGCCGGACGCGCCCCCCGGCGTCTACACCATCGACCTGGGTTTGTATAACCAGGCTGACGCCACGGCCGCGCCGCTGCCGCTCGTGCAGGCGGGGCAGTCGGTTGGCCAAAACAGCGTGCGCCTGGGACCGGTCAAGGTTGCCGGTCCGCCGGCAGGGGTGCTGGTGTCCCCTGGATCGATTGAACCCCAACACGCTGCTGCGCGTCAACTCGGGGACCCGCCGGTAATTGCCCTGCGCGGGTATGATCTGGCAGCCGGTGAGCACAGCCTGACTCTACGCCTCTACTGGGAGTGTCTGGCTCACACGCCCGTGGACTGGTCGATCTTTGCGCACCTCCGGGGAGCGGACGGGCAAATTGTGGCTCAGAAAGATGGTCCGGCGGGCGGCCAACTCGGCTACCCGACCTCGTTGTGGGACACCGGCGAAATTATTGTCGATGAGGCCACACTGGTGCTGCCGGTCGATCTCACCGGCGGTGAGTACCGGCTGGTGATTGGCCTCTACAATTTGGTCGATGGAACGCGCCTGCCTGTTTCAGATTTGCCGGATATGGAGATCCCGTTAACGACCTGGGAGCCGGATCGCTCATGAGGCCGCCTCGCGCTTATCTGCAATTGGGCCTGCTGCTGCTCATCTTTGCCGGGCTAACCCTCCTTTACAGCATGTGGCTCCCCCTCCACAAAGCTGCCGACGAGATCGCCCACTTTCGCTACAGCCGCTTCATCGCCGAGACGGGACGGTTGCCGCTCGATGCGGCCGAGCGGGCTGAGGCCGACTACAAGTCAAACCAACCGCCGTTGTACCCGGTCTTGGTGGCCACCCTGGCCGGTTGGAGCGACAGTCTCGATCCGCCGCGTCTTAAATTTGTCTGGGAGTCGCCCCGCTTCGATCTGGCTCGAGAGTTGTTGGATACCAAACGCCTGGCCAACACCATCGACGAACTGTGGCCGTATCGGGGGGCGGTCCTGTTTTGGCATTTAGGCCGGGTGGTAACCATGCTGTGTAGTCTGGGCGTCATTGTGGTGGCGTATTATACGGTGCTGGAACTGTTTCCAAACCGGCACCGCCTAGCCGTGGCCGGCGCCGCGCTGCTCGCTTTCGTGCCGACCTATGTTTTTTACAGCGGGGTCATGTCCTACGAACCACTGCTGGCGCTGCTGGTCGGGCTATCCTTTCTGACCCTGGTTAAAATCGTCAAGGGCAATCTTAGGCGGCGCACCTTCATTGTCCTGGGTTTATGGCTGGGGCTAGCCGTGACGGCCAAATACGCGGCGGTTGTGCTGCCGCTGGAAGCGACCCTGGTGTTGGCGCTGCTGGCCTGGCGGCAGGGCTGGGGCTGGCGGCTCTGGTTGGGGCGCCTGACCTTAAGCGGCTTAGCCGCTTTGGCGGCCTGCGGTTGGTGGTTTCTCTTCCTGATGATCTACTTCAACCAGGTCGATGAATTCGGCCTGGTCACCGGCTTACTCCAGCCGATCATTGCCGGCGGCGGCGATACCACCCAAAACTATCTGGCGTACACCCTGAGCGGCGGCGAAATTGGGGCCGTACAGCAGTTGGAGATGGCGTCGGTCCCCTTTTTGGCCTGGGCCTGGCAGATGTTTCAGACTTTCTGGGTAGAAAAGATGGGGACCTACCCACTAGGGGAGGTGGCCTTTGGCTTAATCGGAATAGTCTGCCTGCTGACGCTGGCCGGCCTGGTCCGGCTCTGGTGGTTGCAGCCGGCCCGTCGCCCCTGGCTCGCCCTTCTGGCGCTGCACGTTGTTTTATTCCTAGCGTTGCCGCTGGTCCGCTTTGTGGTCCAAGGTCATCTGGTTCAAACGGCTCAGGGCCGGCACCTCATCTTCCCCATCGCCACCATTCTGCCCCTACTGTTTTTACTGGGCTGGCAAGCCTGGCTGCCAAGCCGTGGCCAACTCCGGCTGGCCGGAGTCGTCGCGGCCGGGTTGGCCGGCTGGAGTGTGGCTCAGCTCTTCTGGATCCAGGCCTACTACATGGCAACGTACCTGCCCATCCGCACCAGCCTTGACCCCGGGGCCGTGAGTTGGACTCCCCTTAACCAGCCCTTTGGGGACTCGCCGGTACTGGCCGGTTACGATGTGGATCTCCGTCCGGCGGCCGGCGCTTTGGATTTGACTCTCTACTGGCGTAGTCCGGATTATGTGGATGAAGACTACCGCCGGGTGGTCCGCCTCCGGCAGCCTGAGACGGCGGCCCTGGTCTGGGATACCTACCCGGCCAATGGCCGTTACCCAAGCCGCTTGTGGGAAAGCTCGGAGCTGATTCTTGACCAACTGCGCCTACCCCTGGTCGATCTGCCGGCCGGCAAGTACCAGCTCGAAGTGCAACTGTCCGGCGCCGACGGCCCGCTGGCGGTCAACGGCGGCGAGTGGCTGTCTTTGAAGACCCTTGAACTGCCCCCTGCCGAGCCGGTCGCCCCCGCCTTCGAGCTTGACCTGACGATCGCTGCGCGGAGCGTGGTGCAGGGTGTCACCGTCTGGGCCGCCGACAGCCAGCCGGGCCTCACCTTGCCAGAGTACGGGCCGCGCATGGCGATCCCGATTGTTTGGCAGGGACAGCCGCTTGCTACTGAGCGGGTGCAGTGGTTGCTGGTCGGCCCCTCGGGCGAGACGTACGCCGGCCAGGCTTTGTCTGCTCGAGTGGCTCTATTTGCCGTCAGCCCTGACTGGCCAGCAGGAGCTTACCGGCTACGGGCTGAAGTTTGGCATGACGAGATGGTAGTAGCTTCCGGGGAAACCAGGCCCCTGGTGACCATTGTCAACGAGCGCCCGCGTCGTCTGGCGCTCCCCGCTCAACGGGAGAACTGGGTTTCGCTCGAGGCCAACTTTGCTAACCGGATCAAGCTGTTGGGCTATGAACTGCCGCGCCGCTCGCTGCGGGCGGGCGAGGCGATCCCGTTGACGTTATATTGGCAGGGGTTACGGACCACGGCCAAGAGCTACACCGTGTTTACCAAGTTGTTTGATGACCACCGGCAGCAGTGGGCCGGCGTCGAGCGGCTGCCCGCCGATGGTTACCCCACCTTTTACTGGCTAGAGCAGGAGGTCGTGGTCGATAGTTTTGCTCTGCCGGTCCCGCCCGATCTTCCACCCGGCGTCTATTGGCTCAATGCCGGCCTGTATGAAGAAATTGACCGGACGGCAACCTCGCTGCCGCTAGTCATCGAGGGCCAACCCAGCGATGTGACCAGCGTCACCTTTGGCCCGGTCAAGGTCGGGGGGCCGCCGCCCGGTCTGGTCGTCAGCCAGGCCCGCCCTGATCGCGGGCTTGAGGTCAATTTTGGCGATCAGATCCGTTTGTTGGGCTATGACGAGCCACGGCGGCAGGGCGATAGTCTCGACCTGACCCTGTACTGGCAGAGTCTGGCTGTGACCGGGGTCGATTATACGGCCTTTATCCATGTGCGCGATCAGGCCGGCAATACGGTCGCTCAGGCGGACCGGCCGCCGACCAATCATCGTTACCCGACCTCGGTCTGGAGCCCCGGCGAGATCATCCCCGATCAGGTGCTTATTCCTTTGCCGGCAGGTTTAGCGGCCGGGGAGTATCAAGTGGTGGCTGGCCTCTATGACTTTGCCACCGGGCAGCGGGTGCCGATCGTGGGGACGGCGGAGGACAGTCTGCTGCTCTTAGAGTGGGATTTTTAGCCAATGAGTCGCGATCAGACAGCCGGTCGTCGAAATTTGATCCTGACCACAGGGCTGATATTCTTGGTCGCCCTCTGGCCGCGCTTGAGCGGTCTGGGTGGCTTCTTGACCACCGATGAACGATTCTGGATCGAGAGTTCGCGTGATTTTTTGGGGGGCCTGATCAGTCGCAATTTTACCTGTCCGCCGAAGACCGAACACAAAGGCCAATCGGTGCTGGCGGAAGGGCGCGGCTGGGCTTGTACCCTGCGGGCCGGACATCCCGGTGTGACGACGATGTGGACCGGCAGTCTGGGGCTAGGGCTTTACTATCTATGGCGTGCTCCCGATCTGTCCCTCGTGGAGTTTCTCGCCACCCTGCCGGTGAAACCGGTTGAGTCGGGCCTGATCCCTTGGGTCAGAGGGCCAACCGCCGTTTTAGCCGCTGCCGCAACGGTGGGCGTGTACGGGCTGCTGCGCCGCTTCCTGGCCCGGGACGGTCGCTCCGGGGAACTGGTGGCTCTGCTGGCGGCCCTGCTGATGGCTCTGTCGCCCTACGAGCTGGCTCTCAGCCGCATTCTCCACACTGATGCCTTGGAAACGATCTTTTTGACCCTCTCGGTACTGGCGCTGCTCAACTATTGGGGGGCCGGCGGCGGGCGTGGCTGGCTTGTTTTCTCCGGAGTGATGGCCGGCTTGAGTTACCTCTCAAAGAGTCCGGCCCTGTTTCTCATTCCCTTTGCCGGATTGCTGGCCTTGTGGCGCATGGGACAGCTCTCCGCTCCAGCCGTCGCCGGCCGGCTTAAGCTGTCTTTGAGGGTGGCCGCCGACCTGCTAGGCTGGGCGGGGCTGAGCGGGTTGACCTATCTGCTACTCTGGCCGGCCTGGTGGGTCATTCCCGGTGAGGTTTTTACTTACGTTTTCGGAGTTGTTTTCGGTTATGCCACGGCGTTAGATGACAAAGGTAATTTCTTTTTGGGGCAGTTTGTGCTGGATCCGGGGCCGTGGTTTTACCCGGTCACCTGGCTGTTTAAGACAACGCCGCTGGCCATGATCGGTCTGGGACTGGCTCTGCTTCTGCGCTGGAGCCGCGTTCGTCCTGCTGCCGCGCCTAACCCGGCCTCGGCGCCAGCCTGGCAGCGCTGGCTAGGCTACGGATCGAGCCAAGGCGTGATTTTGTTCAAGGCATCGCTGCTGTTTGCGCTAACCTTCGGCCTGTTTCTAACCTTCAATTCCACCAAACAGGTCCGCTATTTGTTGCCGGTCTATCCATTTTTGAATATTCTGGCTGCTTTGGGGTGGGTCTGGCTGCTCGAGCTGCGCCCGTCAGTATGGCGGTGGCCTACGTTGAAGCTTTTCGGCTTAGCGGGTGGGCTGGTCGCCACAACGAACCTCATTTTGGTAATTTCGACCTTCCCCTACTATTTTACTTATTACAATCCCCTGGTTGGCGGGATCCGGGTGGCGGAACGGCTAATGGCTGTGGGCTGGGGCGAGGGCCTCGACCAGGCTGCGGCTTATCTCAATCAGAAGCCGGAAGCCGATCGGTTGACCGCGGCGGCCTGGTATGGCGACTCGTCGTTCGCCCCTTTTTTTAGGGGGCACACGCTGGACTACTTCCGACAAAAAGGCAATGTTCTGGCGGGCGATTATGTCGTGGTTTATGTTTACCAACGCCAGCGCCAGCTGCCGGATGAAGGGCTATACAATTTTCTCGCCAGGCAGGGGCCGCCGGAGCACGTGATCGAGCTGAACGGGGTGCCTTATGCCTGGATTTATCCGGGGCTGGGGTTGGATCACCACCTCGAGTATGAACGCTATCCGGGTGTCGCCGAGTTACTGGGCTGGGAATATACGACCCCCGGCCTGGATCCGGATCGGCCGCTGCTCCGGCCGGGCGAGACGCTGGATTTTGAGTTATGGTGGGAGTATCTGGGGAAACCGCCGGAAGAAACCTTCTTTTTATGGCTGGTCGGCCAGGATGGACAGATTTGGGCGGAGGCCTTGACCCAACCCGAGCCTCAGCTTGAGAGCGAGAGCGAGTGGCTTCAGGGCGAGATTATTCGAGAGACAGGACGGCTTGTGCTGCCGGCCGGGACTCCGCCTGGCGATTACACGGTTTATCTCGGCTTTTATCCCGAATCGGCTACCGGCCCGGCCGAGGCCCTGCTCTTCGGCCTGGGTGATAACCCTCGCCGGGTAAGGGTGCGGCCCGGGGATGACCCTGTCTCTCTCCCGGCTACGCTTACCAGAGTCGAGGCCGGCCTGGAAACTCTGCGCTTGATCGGCTTTGAAAGCGATCAGGCGGAGCTGAAAAGTGGGGACAGCCTACAGGTTGACCTTTACTGGCAGGCCCTGGCGGATCTGGCGGCCGATTATCAAGTTCGTTTAGTCTTGCTTGATCAAGACCAGGCGATCCGGTGGGCAAGCCCGCCAGTTGAACCGGTCTCCTTTTATCCCACTTCGGCCTGGCGCGCGGGGCAGATAATCCGCAGCCAGTTGAGCTTGGAGCTTACCCCCAGAACTCCGGGTGGCGCGTTTCAACTGGGCCTTGAAATCTTGAAAGCGGGGCAAGTCGTAAGCATGCAGCCGTTGCGCTCGGTCAGCATTGATGGGCGGCCGCGGCAGTTTGATCTGCCGGCAGCGGTCAAGCCGCTCAAGGTCGAGTTTGCCGGGAACATCACCCTGGCTGGATTTTGGCTGGCGCCTGGCCAGACCTACCGCCCCGGCGAAACGGTCAGCCTGGACCTTTTTTGGCAACCGCGGGCCCCGGTCGAGCCAGATTACACCGTGTTTGTCCAACTGCTCGGGGCGGACGGGCAATTGGTCGGTCAGGTGGACAGCCAGCCTCAGGCCGGGCTGGCCCCGACCAGTAGCTGGACACCGGGAGAGGTTCTTAAAGATCGATATGTTGTCCCCATATTTGATCAGGCCGAGCCGGGTGAATACTATCTCATTGCTGGTTTGTATGAATTTTCGACAGGGCGCCGCCTGAGTATAGTCTCTTCCCAAACTAATTATGTGACCCTAGCGAGCATTACCATTAATCGATGAACGGCGTACAAGAGCAAAAAGCCAAAGAAAAAACTACCCACCCGCCTCGTTGGACTTTTAGATTCATTCTTCTGGCTGTTATTCTAGCCACTGTTTTTTTTCGTTTGTGGCGTTTGTCCGAGCTACCGCCGGGTGTATGGTGGGATGAAGCTTATAACGCTATGGACTCACTTTGGATGGTGCAGTCCGGCTCACCTCAAATTTATTTTGTTGGAAATAATGGGCGGGAGCCAATGTTTCATTATCTGAGTGGTCTAATGATGACTGCCTTTAGCGCTTTGCCCTTTAGCTTTCGGTTGACGGCAGCCTTCGTCGGAATCCTAACCATCCCTTTGGCCTTCGTTTGGATTAAGAGCTTATTTATCGACCATCCAGACCGGTATTGGCTGGCAATTATTGGTGCGGGTGGCCTTAGTTTTTCTATGTGGCACGTGGTTCTGAGCCGGTCAGGTTTCCGTGCTGTTCTCATTCCTCTTTTTTTCATACTTATGTCCTTGTTGTTTTGGCTAGGCTGGCGCAAACGCTCACCTGGTCACTTTCTTTTGTCTGGGATTATGTTGGGATTAAGTCAATACACTTACGTCGTGGCGCGACTCTTTCCGATTGTATTTATTCTTTTTACCCTTGCTTGGGTGGTGGTATCCAATAAACGGCGGGTGTGGAAGAATTCCACAAATAATTTACCGGCAGGTGGTTTATTGCCCAACTTGGTGAAGCATCTAGGTTTTCGAATAGTCTCGTCACAAACGGGACTGAGGTTAGGTCTTTTCATTATGGTGGTTGGTGCGGCGATCATATTTGCACCGTTAGGATTGTTTTTCATCTATGACCCTCATGCTTTTTTTGCTAGTGCCAACGCCGCCGCAGATTCAGTTAACCCATCCCTGGCTACACTACCAACCCAATTGGCTGAGTCTTTCTACCAAGTTTTTATCGCCGGTTACGACCATAATTGGCGGCATGGGATCGTAGGTTATAACGGCCTTGGTTATCTTAATTTCGTAGGGTTTTGGCTTGGCCTGATTATCACTGTACGGAGAATTCGGCAGCCTGTTTACTTGTTCCTATTTATTAGCCTGATTGTTTTATGGGTGCCTATCACGTTTTCCGATAGACCCCATATGCTGCGCCTCTCAGGGTTGATGCCGGTTTATTACGCAATTACAGGAGTGGGTTCAGTAGCTTTTATCTCGTGGCTAAGCTCCTTGGTAGGAGAAAAAGTAAAGCCTACCTGGCTTCTTCCCATCGCCTTTGGGCTTCTTTTTGCTGCAAATGCGACGCTAACTTTTTATGCTTATTTCGTTCGATGGGCGGCCGAGCCTAACGTCTATGAAGAATATGACGGGCCAATTTCTGATTTTGTTCTGTACCTAATTGACGAGTCAACTGAGAAAGATATCATTTTACCTTTTTCAATGTATGCTCTGCCCACCACTCGCATGTTGTTATTTGATTCATTCCGTGAGGAGATGATGCCGGTTGATTTTGTCCCCAAGCGTCCAGCTCTATTGATTACCACCCCAAACTCCCATTTAGCGCCTAGAATGGATCGAGTCAAAGACTCGGCATATGTATGGCTAACACGTCAGGGTGCGAACCCCGGTCTGGCCTATGTGTCTCGTAGCCATTGGCCGGCAACGGACTGGCTTGAACTTACGAGTAATTTGTCAAAAACACCCTATCAACTGTTAAATGGCCAAACGGGGGCTTATCTGATGCCTGTTAGCAATACGACACCTCTCTTACCTGCTTTTTTGAATTGGCCGGAATTCGTTCCTACGAACCTTCGAATAGATAATCAAATACGTTTGGTGGGATATCAAGTAACGCCCAATCCGGTTCAGCCAGGTCAGACAATGATTTTGGATCTGTATTGGCAAGATTTTGAATTACCCTGGCAGTACTGGATCAACTTGGATATAACCGATATTCGAGGTTCACATATCGGTAAGTGGAAATCTTTTCCTGAAGGGTTTTTTCGTTGGCGACAAAACACGTTGGTCAGAACTCAAGATTTATTGTATATCAGCGCTGATATTATGCCTGGCCTATATCTGATAAAGTTGAGCCTTGTTGATCAGTCTGGTCGCCTTGCTTCGACTTCTTATCCTGATCAAACGACTACTCGCGATCATATTACCTTGGGTGCATTTTTCGTTAGTAAAGATGATCTTGATCCGCGCCTCCCTCCAATTGAACTTGTTGCCGAACTAGGCGTTAGTGTACGCCTACTTGGGTATTCGCCGATCATACCCTTGGGAGATAACGTCTATCGGACCAAACTCTATTGGCAAGCCACTAAAGACATCAGCCAGGATTTTACCTTCTTTGTTCGTTTACTTGATAGCCAAAAACAAACGTATTTTACTTGGGAATTCCAGCCTGTGAACGGACAATATCCTACCTCGCAATGGAAGGCGGGCGAAATAATTGTAGATGATTTTGACCTGGTATTGCCTAACGATTTGGTGGCTGGTGAATATTTCTTGATTACTGGGATCTCGGACTTGATTTCGGATACAAATCGGGTGTCTGCTTCGGCCGAAAACAGCGAGCCCTATCCGAACTCGGTGACTTTAACCCGTTTTTCGATACCCTAGCCGAGTTCATTAGTCGTTTCGGTGTGAGTGGCTAGAATAGAATTTGCCCCATCTTTAGCTCAGTGCTTAAATTGGGCTTGAGAGGCCAATTATGAAACTTTCGGTTATTATCCCCGTTTATAATGAAGAATCAACCATCGGCCAGGTCATCGACAAGGTCCGCCTGGTCGATTTGCCGCTGGAGAAAGAGATCATCGTGGTTGATGACGGCTCGACGGATCACACCGCCGAGGTGCTAATCCGCAAGCAGCAGGATGTGACCTTTGTCCACTTTTCCCGGATCAACTTTGGCAAAGGCGCCGCAATCCGGGTGGGCTTAACCTATGTCACCGGCCAGGTGGTTATCATCCAAGATGCCGATTTGGAACTGGATCCTAACGAGTACCGGCTCCTGCTCGAGCCGATACTGGCCGGTCGAGCCAACGTTGTCTACGGCAGCCGCTTTCTCAAGGCCAATCCCAACATTCCGCGCCGCACCATTTTGGCTAACAAATTTCTGACCTGGTCAACCAACCGGCTCTACGGCTCCCGCCTAACCGATATGGAAACGGCCTACAAAGCCTTTCGAGCCGAAGTGATCAAGGGCCTGAACTTAACCTGCCATCGCTTTGAATTTGAGCCAGAAGTGACCGCCAAACTGCTCCGCAACCGCTGTCACATTACCGAAGTACCCATCTCTTACAACCCGCGCACGCAGGCCGAAGGCAAAAAGATCGGCTGGCGGGACGGTCTCACCGCCATTAGCACCTTGCTGCGGCATCGACTCTCCGAGAAAAAGAGCGGCCTGCTGTCGCTCGATACCTTATCCCCGCCAATCTCTCTGAGCGATGTTGAAAGTTACCGCGGTACGGATTGAACGGAGTCGGTGTGGAGTCCTTTTCAACCTCACCCAGTAACACCGTAGAGCGCAGTGTTCGCGCCCGCTCCCTGTCGCTGTCCACCCGGCTGGACTGGCCGTTTGTGGTCACCGGCGTGGGGCTGTGGCTGATCTTTGCCGGCCTGCTGGCCACGATTCAAATCGCTTCCCCCAATTTGCCGGGCAATGACGATTATTTCCATATCAAAATCGCCCAAATCATGCGCGAGGAGGGGATCCGGCCTCACTTTCCCTGGCTCCCCTTGACCATTTTGAATGATGAAGAGTTTTTCGATCATCACTTTTTTTATCACGTTCTGCTCATCCCGTTCACTTACGGTGATCTGCGTGAAGGGGCCAAGTGGGTGGGCATCATCTTTCCGGCTTGGACCTTCTTGGTGGGCTGGTTCGTCCTGCACGGCCAGCGAGTCCCCTATGCCGCCTTATGGGCCCTGGGTTTCTTCGCCGTCTCCGAAGCCTTCCTCAATCGGCTGGTTATGACCCGGGTGCAGGCCGTGTCCTTGTTGATGTTGATCTTGATGCTGCACGTTGCCCTCAAGGGCCGCTATCGTTGGCTTTTGCCCCTGGCCTTCATTTACACCTGGCTGTACGATGCCTTCCCCTTGCTGCTGATTATGATCGGTATCTACGTCGCGACCCGCTGGCTGTTCGATCAGCGGCTTAACCTGGCCCCGTTGATCTACACCGGGCTGGGGGTGGGCTTGGGCCTGGTGATCAATCCTTACTTTCCCAACAATATCATTTTCATTTATCACCATATCTGGCCCAAACTTTTTGATGACTCCGATATCAGGGTCGGCAACGAGTGGTATCCCTACGAGACCTGGACCTTGGTGGAAAACTCCGGCCTGGCCTTGTTGATCTTTTTCGCCGGCACTTTTGCCCTCGGCTTCCGTGATCGCCGGATGAATCCGACGACGGGCGTCTTATTTTTGGTCGCGCTCTTCTTTGGTCTGCTGTTGTTCAGGTCCCGGCGCTTTGTGGAGTACTTCCCGGCCTTTGCCCTCCTGTTCGGGGCGGTGGCCTGGCAGCCTTTGCTGGCGGAGTGGCGGCAGAAGAGTCGGATTTTCGCTAAAATAATGCCCGCCCTCTTGATGCTGGTGCTCATTCCGGCGATCTGGCTCAACATTCGCGAAGCCCGTGAGGACCTCGCCGATTCCTCATCCTATTTGCGCTACGCTCAAGCCTCGGCCTGGCTGGTGGAAAATAGCCCGCCCAACAGCCGGGTCTTCAACACTGATTGGGATGATTTTACCCGGCTCTTTTTCTACAATACCCACAACATCTATATGCTCGGCCTGGATCCGACCTATATGCACCAATACGATCCGGAGCTGTATCAGCTCTGGCGCAGCATCACCCGCGGTGAAGTCCCGGATAGTGCCAAAACTATTCGCCAGGTGTTTGGCGCGGAGTATGTCCTGACCGATCTGGGGCACCATCGCTTCTTAAGCCAGGCCGAATATGATCCCTTGCTCCAAGAGGTCTATCGCGATGAGTACGCGGCCATCTTCCAGGTCCTTGCCGGCGCAGAGTAGTCTGCGCGCGGTCTGGCCCGATGTTGCGCTCAGCCTGATTTTGGCTCTGCTGCCGCTGCTTTTCTTTTGGCGCCTGGTCACTCCTAACCCCGCCGATCGCTTGCAAATCAGCCCCGGCGACTTCACCGAGCAGTACTTTCCCCTGCGAGCCTTCACCGCCCAGCAGTGGGTCCGCGGTGACGTCCCGCTCTGGAACCCCTATCTCTTTGGCGGCCAACCGGCCCTGGCCGATATCCAGGCCGGGGCACTTTACCCGCCGCATCTCTTGGAGTCTTTGCTGTTGGGTTGGGGGGGACCGCTGCTGGGCCTCGAGATGGGGTTTCCCCTGTGGGCCTTGGACTGGCAAGTGATCCTGCACTTTGCCATCGCCGGCGTTGGGACCTTTGGTTTCGCCCGCCACGCTAGCCGGCGCTACGGCGCCGGGATCCGAGCGGCTCGCTTCGGCGGCTTCATCGCGGCGTTGGTTTTTAGCTACGGCGGCTATCTCACCGGTTTTCCCGTGCAGCAGATCACAATTCTGGCGGTGAGCGCCTGGCTGCCCTGGGTGCTGTGGGGCTTAAGCAGCGCCCTCTCTGCTTCGGCCAGGCAGCCAGGAACCGGGGTTTCAGTTGCTTCATCCTTCCTAAGCTCCCTCCGCGCTGCCGCTCGACCGGTGGCGCTAACCGCTTTGGCTTTCGCTCTCGCCTTGTTAGCCGGTCACCCCCAAACCGTGCTGTACATCGTCTACCTCAGCCTGGCCTACACCGTCTTTTTCAATTATCAATTAGCAATTAACAATGAACAATTAATAATTAACAGTGAACAATTAACAATTCCTCCAATCCTCCACCCCTCCACCCCTCCAGCCTTCCAGCCTTCCAGCCTTCCAGCCTTCCAGTCCTCCCTCCTCTCGCTGACCTGCTATCTGATCGCCCTGCTGCTCGGCCTCGGGCTCGCCGCGGCCCAACTGCTGCCTACTGTTGAGTTCATCTCCCGCTCCGTCCGGGCCGATCTCTCCTACCAGGCCGTTTCGGCCGGCCTGCCCTTGACCGAGTTGGTAGCGGTGCTGTATCCCGGCTACTTTGGCGGCTCGCCGGAGTACGTGGGGATTGCGCCGTTGGTTTTGATCGCTTTGGCGTTGGTTCTGGCTCGCCCACGGGCCGAGATCTATTTCTGGGGCGGGGCCGGACTGATTAGCTTGCTGCTGGCCTTTGGGGGCCACCTGTTTGTTTACCCGCTCTTTTACTTGCTGGTCCCCGGCTTCGATCTGGTACGTCAGCAAGAGCGCGCTTTCTTGGTCTACAGCTTTAGCGCGGCGATGTTGGCCGGCTATGGAGCGATCGTCTTAGCGGAGCCGCTTTCAAAATTGGCCCGCCTCAGCTTCGTTCGGTTCCGGCAGCGGCTGCACGCTGTGGCTCTCGCCGCTCTGGCCATGACGGCTTTCTACATCTACGGTTCAACCGCAGCCACGGCTCGTGGCGACGACGTTAATCTCTTGGCCGGCGTGCTGCGCCATCACCTCTTTGGCCTCCTCTTCCTGGGCGGCATGCTGCTCTTATTCCTGCTGCGTCCTCGTCGCTGGCTGCGTCGCCCCGCGGGCATGGCTCTGCTCGCCATCTGGATCGCCTACAATCTCTTCACCGTCAACTGGCGCTTCAACCTGACCCCTCCTTCTAACCCACCCCCCTTCACCCCCACGAACCTCGTTCAATTCCTTCAAGCCAACAATCAACAATTAGCAATGAACAATGAACAATTAGCCGTGAACAATGAACAACCAACAAGCCCAACCCTCCCACCCTCCCACCCTCCACTTCTCCACTCCTCCACTCCTCCACTCCTCCACTCCTCCAACCTTCCAACCTTCCAACCTTCCACCTTTCCCATCTCCCGTATCTCCAGCGGCGGCTATCTCCCTGGCGGTAACAGCGCAGGCTCAGTCTACGGTCTGGAGGATATCACCGGCAACACGCCGCTTCAGCTTGCCGAAGTGCAGGCCTTTCTGGAGCGGATGCCGGCTTGGCGCTTGTGGCAGTTACTCAACGTGCGCTACATCATCGCCGAGCGCGATATCGGCGATCCGGGGTTGCGGCCGGTGTTTACCGAGGCGCCGCTGACGGTTTATGAGATGGCCGATCCCTTTGAGCGGGCCTGGTTTGTTTCGGCGGTCGAGGTGGAGCCCGATTTTGATCAAGCCCTTCGCCGGCTGGCCGACGACGCGTTTGATCTACGTCGGGCGGCGATTGTCGCCCAGCCGCTCGAGGGGGCGCTGGATGATCCATCGAACGCGACCGTCCGGATCGAGTCGACGGCGCCCGGCCGGCTCGTCTTGGGCGTGAATGCAACCGGGACGCATCTACTGGTCCTCAGCCAGATCTATGATCCGGGTTGGCAGGCCAAAATCGACGGCCGGGCGGTGCTCTTGCGGCGCGTTAACGCCGTGCTGCAAGGGGTCATCTTTCCCCCGGGCGAGCATCAACTCGAACTGACCTACCGGCCGGCCAGCTTCAGCCTCGGACTGACCGTTTCGGTGATTAGCTTGCTGCTGTGCTTGGGTCTTTGCTTTATGCCGTCACGGCGGCGATGAGAATATCCCCCTCCCGGACCAAGACCCGCCTTCCCGTTGGACTGTCAGTCATCTAAGTTCGGGCTCTTGCCCTGACTTAGGTCCCAATATTGAAACAAGTCGAAGCAGGTTGTTGTTCCTTCCGGGTAGGCGCCGGGGTAGAGAAGCCGGTCAATCCAGCCGGTAGCATGAAGACCGACCTCGACCCCTGCTGGGGCTGGAAAGGTTATTTGCCCCACGCTGAACCAGTGTTCGCCATCAGAACTGACCAGAGCGTGGACCTGGTCGCCCCACCTGTCGAGCCGAAGCCAGAAGGCAAGGGGGTCATGCCCGGCTATCGCCGGCGATGGCTCGCCGGATGGACCCGGTTGGGGTTGAGATCTGCCCTTAAATCCGCTCGTTTCCTCCGGCCACCGGCCGCGGCCAATCAACAGATCGTTGTTGTCGAGCGAACCTTCAAACGAGATCTCAGAGGGACCGCGATTGCCCCAGACAAGCCGTAGGAAGTTCCGCTCATCCTGCCACAGCAGTAGACCGCCCATCGCCAAGCCGGGTTCTAGCTCGCCGGGTGAAACAAGCCGGGTCTGGATCACAAAATCGCCGCTGGTCGATCGCATCAGTCGCGGGGCGCTGCGGTTGAGGTACCACAAGTCCCGCCCGTTAGCCACTCGGATGGTTAGGCCGTTTTCTGTCTCAGAAGCACAATCCTGGAAAGGATCGAGCCAGTACCAGCCGGCTGCCGGCGATCCGCTAAAGCGATCTTCAAAATCAGGGCTGGGCAACGGTAATAGCTCCACCGGTTCGAGCCACCACTGATCGCGCAGCAAAGCAGCGATCTGCTGCTGTTTCGCCGGGGGTAGATCCCGGCAAAAACGTTTAAATGCTTCGCTATCATCCAGGGCCGCCTCGATCCCGCTCAGGATATTGGCCAAAAACGGCCACCAGCGGAAGCGCCACTCTTCCCAGGGATAGGGTTGAAACATAGTTAGCGCCTCTTGTAAAGTAGACAACGCTTTTGAGCGTTCACCTTGGGCTAGATAGGCTCGGCCCAGACCGTAAGTCGCCCACCACTGCAACCAGGTCCAGTTGTTCTGCAAGGAAAAGCGCAGGGCTGCCTCAAACGACTCAATCGCCTCGGGCCAGGCCGACTGGGCCAGTCGCACCACGCCGCGATTGACCAAAGCTTCCGCCATAAAGCCTTCACGGCTCAACCGTTGCGCCACCGCCAGTTCCCGTTCAACGTGCTGTTGAGCCTGAAGCAGGTCCCCCCGCATC
Organism: uncultured Chloroflexota bacterium; assembly: GCA_937864185.1. Taxonomy (GTDB): domain Bacteria; phylum Chloroflexota; class Anaerolineae; order 4572-78; family J111; genus JAGRBY01. The sequence goes on along the minus strand of CALMIS010000172.1, from coordinate 10,647 downwards.
ACAAAGGTCCAGACCATGCTGCCCAGGGTGCGCCAGAGCCGGCTGTCGTCGCCAATTTTTGTGTACCCGTCGAGAATGCGATCAAAATGGAGATCCGGATCGTGCAGCCGGCCACTCTCAAACCCAAAACTCCAGCGATGTTCGTGGGCTTCGGCCAGCGCTCGAAGATCGTAGGCCTGGCCAGCGAGCTTTTCGAGCTTTTCAATCCAGCGGAGCCCTTCCGCTAATTCTTTCTGGAGATAGTGGCTGACAACAATATGGAGATAGGCCGGCCGGAGTGCTTCAGAATAGGGCAGTTGCTCGATAAACTGAGCGGTCCGTCCGGTCAGTTTATGGAACTGCTCCGAGTTTCCCAGGTTGTAATACGCTATCGCCATGGCTTGGTTCATCAAGACCGCTTCGACACACGGCTCGGTGGCCAGGTTCCCCAGCAAAGCTAAACCTGCTTCACCCAGCCGGACCTGCTCCTCATGCCGTCCTTGCCAGTGCAGCACTTCGCACAGCCAATAATACAGCTGGATCATCCGTGAGATCGATATGTCTAGACGCTGTCCTAAGGTTATAGCTTCCCGCAAATAGGGTTCGGCCTCGGTATCCCGGCCCATCCCGTGATAAATTTCCCCCAGGCTGGTCAAGGCCGACAGCCGCTGCTCCAGCCGGTGCCGTTCCCGTTCCGGGTCAGGCGCCGACCAGGCCTCGATCCGCTTCAGGGCTTTGCTGAAATAATGAAGCGCGTCATCGTTCAAATAGGCGCCGCACGATTTCTGTCCGGCCAGAATGATATACTCGATGGCCCGATCAATGCGGTCTGTTCGATCGTAATGGAAAGCCAACGACTCGTAGTAGGCCCGCAGATTGTCGGCATACTGCTGCTCGATAGCCTCGGCCACCCGGCGATGGATCTCGCTACGGCGTTGCCGGGAGAGGGTTTGGTAAACCGTCTCTTGAGTTAGGGCGTGCTTAAAGGAATATTCTACCTCCGGCACTACCCGCTCCTGGTAGATCAGTGCCGCTTCCTCTAGCGACCAGAGGGCTGCCGTTAAATCGATCGCCGATGGCAAGGTGTGAGCCACAATCGAGGGCCGGAACAGCCGTCCCATCACCGCCGCGTATTGGAGCGTTTGCTTCAATTCCGGCTTAAGCCGGTCCACCCGGCCGAGGATGACGCTCTGGACGTTGGAAGAGATTTCAGGCCTGGCATCGCCCCGAATCTCCCAGGTGCCGGCTGGACAGCTCAAAATGCCGGCATCGATGAGGGCTCGAATGGCCTCTTCCAGGAAAAAGGGATTACCCTGGGCCCGATCTACGACTAAAGTTTGAAGCGGTTGGGGCAGGGCTTCGATCCCCAGCAGCGACTCAACCAAGCGGAGGCTGAGCCTTTCACTCAACTCGCGCAGACGCAGTTCGGTCAACCGGTCCGGGTAGCGCTGAGCTGCTAACCGATTCAGACGGAGCACTTTGTGGTCCGGCTCGGGACGATAAGCGCAGACCAGCAAAAGCGAGGTGGTCGGAACCGCCTCGGTTAGTAACATCAGCAGGTCGAGCGAGAGATCATCACTCCAGTGCAAATCCTCAAACACCAGGACTAGCGGCTGCTGCCTGGCCAACGCCACCAGAAAATCACGCACGGCGGTAAAGGTCTCATACCGGATTTGTTCACGTCCGGCAGTTTTGAGGCGGTCATCCCAACCCGGCTCAAACTGTAAGGAAAGCAGATTTCCCAGGTAAGTCTTTAGTTCCGCGGCTCGCCCCGGCGAGATGCGGCCCTGCTCGACCAACTCGGCCAGTCCATTCAGCAGACATTGGCTTCGTTCCGGCTCTTCGGTGTTAAACGTACCTAGATAATCGTGGAGCAAGTCAATAAAGGGCCAGTAGCCGGTTTCCCGCCGGAACTCCAAGCAGCGTCCTTCCAGCCACCGCAGCGGAGATTGGGCGGCCCAGTCCAGGGCCGTCTGTTTGAGTTCGGCAATCAGGCGCGATTTTCCCAGGCCGGCCTCGCCGCTTAAAGTCACGATCTGCCCCTGACCCTGCTGAACAGCGTCGAGGGCGGTGATAAGTTGGCCTAGCTCGTCGTCCCGGCCGATCAGGGTCGTTTGCAGTCCTTCCAACCCCCGCACCTTTTCGAGGCGGGGCAGAGGCCGATGGACCAAGTACGCTGCCACCGGCTCGCCTCGACCCAGTGGCACCGCTTGGGGCTGGAAAATAAAGGCCCGCCGGGTTAGGGCGTGGGTGGTCGAGCTAACCAGGATTTGCCCGCTTTCGGCCACGTGCTGCAAACGGGCAGCCAGGTCGACAACCGGGCCAATGGCTACTATTTCGTCAGCGCCGGCGCCCTGGCCGCCGCTGAAAAAGATCTGTCCGGTGCTAAGGCCGAGACTGACCGGCAGGCCTTGCTGCGCCGCCGCCGCGCGAATCTCCAACCCGGCCTGGATGGCTCGCAGGGGGTCGTCTTCATGGAGATGGGGCAGGCCAAACAGAAGCTGCAGGCCCTCGCCGCCGGCGTACGCCAAGCGGACTTCGTAAGGCGCGATCACTTGGCTGACCACCTGGCGGAGGGTGGCTGTGGCGGCGGCCATATCCTCCGGCTGCAAGTCCCACAAGCTCTCGGTGGCCCGGCTCAACCCGACGAAGAGGACCGTGACGGGGCGGAGTTCTTCTGAAACCGGGGGAGGTTGCGCTGAGCGAGCAGCGGCGGACACGGCTTGGCCCTTTGGCTCAATCTGGCGCTGCCGTTCTTCACCACTGCGAATTCGCTCGTACAGGGCTGTTGTTTCCTCGGCTGGATCAACGCCCAGTTCTTCATTCAGAGTGCGAGCGCACTCCTGGTACTGGCGCAGGGCTGCGTTACGCTGGCCGGTCCAGGCGTAAAGCCGCATCAAGGCGCGGTGGGCCGCTTCAAGCAGCGGATCTAGCCCTAGCCAGCGCCGGGCATGAGAGATAGCCGCTTCAAACGCTTCGCGCTCGATGTATTGCTCAACTAACTGGGCTAAGGCTCCGGCCAGTTCACGCCGCAGCCGCTCCGTTTGGAAAAATTGCCAATCGTCGAACTCGGGGCTATCGGGGAGGGTGAAGCCGGCCAGGAAATCGTCCCGGTATAAGGCTACGGCTTCGACCAGGCCGGTTAGCCGGCCGTTGCCTGCTCCACTTTCGGCCTGAACAGAGGAGTCGGTCAGGCGGGTTTGAAAGACGGTCACATCCAACCAGACTCTCTCGCGGTGACCGAGGGTGACGGTCTCGTTCTCGGTTTCTAACCAGGTTTCGCCCAGAGCTTTATTGAGGTCGGACAGCACCCGCCGGAGGGTCGCGCGCGCCCGGCTTTGATCGGCCTCCGGCCAGAAGAGGGCGGCCAGGGCATCGCGGCTATGCGGCTGTCCGGTTACAGCTAGATAAGCGAGCAGGGCAATGGCTTTGCGCCGCCCGATGGAGATGGGCAGCCCATCCCGTTCTACTCGAGGCGGGCCAAGGAGAAACAGCTTAAGGCTAGGCATCAAAGCAGACCAAAGTCTGCCCCCCTTTCAGCTCAACACTTTTATGAGGCTAATTTTACTGGAAGTTGACCCTAAAATCAACGAATTGGGCTTTGTCACGCTATCTGTCACGCTGCGCGGACGGTGAGGCGATAAACTAGAGGAAAGAAACGATTAAAGAAACGATTAAGGAAAGAAACAATGCTAGAACTTCATTTAGCCAGACAAATGTTAAACCAGAATGGTTACTCCGATCCGCAACAGAAAATCGAGTTGATCGAAAAAGCACAACATTTATACCAGAGGGCCAGGCTAAAAGGCAGAATCGGGTCGGTGTGGGGCAAGGTCAGCGGACGATCCCTGGCGCTGCTCGATCTGAAAACAGTCCTGACCAAGCGCCCCCTGGCCGGTCAGTATAGTGGCGGGACGCAAGTGATCCCGGTCGAAGCCATCCGGGGTAGCGTGGATCGGCCCAACGACTTTGACCAAAATTTCAACCCCCTGCAGCCCCATACTGAACAGCGCTGGATCAACCTGGCCGTGGCCTGGCTGACCGGGGTAACTTTGCCACCGGTGAAATTGATTCAGGTGGGTGAGCTCTACTTCGTCGAGGACGGCCACCATCGCGTTTCCGTGGCCCGGGCTCTAGGCCAGCGCTACGTCGATGCCGAGGTTATGGTCTGGACAGTGCGGCCGGAGCGACGAGGCAGTCTGGTTCCCTGTTTGTGCCGAGCAATCTGTTAAGTTCAGTCGACGCCGGCCTATCTCAAATTTTGCTACCAACTCCATTTACTCGGCCGGCAGCGTCAGCGTATACCGCTCGGTCCCCTCCCAATCGACGACGCGGAAGGTCACATCGCCATCGTCAGCGATGGCGATGTGACCGAAGTTGAACAGGGTGCCCTGGAATTCACCCTCGGCATAGAGGACGGTTGGATTGAAGGTTGGGTCGAGATTCTCGGCCGGGGGCAGGGTGATGGCGCTCATCGGGCTGGAGCCAAATTCATGGAAGTTGGCCTCGCCGTCCCGGTCAGGGTCATAGCTGAGGGCGAAGGGCCAGTGGGTATCGGCCGTCAGAAAGACGACGTTCTCAAGGCCGGCCTGCTCAATGTAGAACAGTAAGGCCATCAATTCGGTTTCATAGCCCGATTTTTCGGTCAGATTGGCCCAGCCGTCCCGGCCATCCACCTCCGGCTGGGGAAAACCGGTCGGGTAGGACAGGGGCACGCTGGTCACGATGAATTTCCAGGTGGCCTCCGACTCGCTCAGGGCGGTTTGAAGCCAGGCAAACTGGTCCGGGCCTAGCATCGTTTTAGGGGCCAGGGTGCGGGGGTTGGGGTCCCAATTGACGTTGGGATCACGATAGGAGCGGGTGTCGAGGATGAAGAAATCGGCGTGTCCACCGTAGGAGATAGGCCGGTAAATCTGATTCGGGTCGGCTGGAGTCCCGGTCAACGGCCAATATTCAAAGAAAGCCTGCAACCCGTCAGCGAATAAGCCGGGATTGAGGGTCTGAAGGGCCGGCCCACCGAAGTTGTCGACAATTTCATGGTCATCCCAGGTGACGTAAACCGGGGTCTGGGCCAAGAAGGCCGCATAGGAGGGATCTTCCAGATGATAGCGATAGCGGGTTCGGAACCCTGCCAGGTCGGTGAACGGCCCTTCCGCGCCGGCGACATTATCGGGCGCGGGGCAGGCGGAGTCGACATAGACCCCATCGCCGAGCAGTAGGAAGAAATCCGGCTCCTCGGCCAGCATCGTCTCGAAGATGGTCCAGCCCGTTTCGGGATTGCGGCAGTAGCCCTGCCCGCCCAGGCAAGCGCCAAAGACGAATTCAAAGGGGGCCGGGTCATCAGCGGTGGGCGCGAGGTTAAATTGGCCGCTAACGGCCTCACTGTTGTCGCCATCCGCTTCAAGGGACACCCGGTAGACATACGAGCCGCCGGGGTCCAAACCTTCGATCTGGACCTGACCGGTCAAATCAGTGGCGGCCTCAATCTCCACCGTGGCCGTGTCCACAATAGGATCGAACCCCTCAGTCTCGGCCACCTCAAAGGTCAGGGTGCCGGTCACACTCCCCCGGGCCCAAAGGACAACCGACGTATCGGTCACCTCGCCGCTAAGGGGGCCGTGGGTAACGGCTGGAGCGTCCTCATCATTCTGAGCGCCCGGCAGGGCCAGCGAGGGGGCGGCTCCAATCAAGATAACAGCGATGACAACGACGCTACTGAGCAACAAAAGCAGGGAACGGTTCATTTCTGTTTTCTCCTCATTTTCAGGGGTGGTCAAGCGAGGGTATGATAACCTAATCTCTTCTTTTGCGTAAATTTGAGTAAGACTGAATTTTCAACCTTGTGGCCACATAAAATCAGCATCACTGTGATATACTATCTGCACGTCCGCCCCACAGCCAACTGATCTGCCGCAGCAACCGGCGTGAGGTAGGGAGAGCCTGTCGCCGCCGCAGTGATGGACTTCCGGCAAACGAACGGGTGAGAGGTCAATGAGTTAGCAATGACAACGGCAACCTCTGCGCTGGCTGACCCCCTCGGCCGGCTGGACTTTTTTCAACGCAGTGTCCTGGCTAACCTGCACTACTGGCAGGCCTGGGTGCAACCGCGCCTAACCGACTCGGCCGCTCTTGACCCGGAACACAGCCTCATTCTGAGAGCGCTGGCTTTTGCGCTGGACTTGAAAGGGCAGGGCTGGGCCGCCAGCCGGGAGCTAATCGAACTCCTATCGCCTTATATGGAACGGCGCGGTCACTGGGACAGTTGGAACCAAGTTTTAGGTCGGGCGCTTCAAGTCGCCCGGCAACTGGACGAGCGGGCCGGGATCGCAGCCTTGGCCGGCTTATCGGCTCGTTTGCTGGCTCGCCAAAGTCGCTTCAAGGAAGCAAACGCTCACTATCGCTTGGCCATCACCACCGCCCGGCAAATTGGTGACCAGGTAACCGAGGCTCGGGCTTGCAGCAACCTGGGCTATTATTTCATCGAGCAGGGCTTCTGGCGCCGAGCTGAGGTCATGTGTTGGCACGCTCTGACCATTTTCGAGCAGCTAGATCACCGGCACGGCCGGGCTCACACCGAAAACCATCTGGGCATTCTATACACCCGGCAAGGGGAGTGGGATCGGGCCCGCCGGCACCTGGACCGGGCTTGCGCCCTCTGGCAAACAATGGACGATGACTATGGCTTGATGTTGGGCTATCTCAATCTGGGGATGCTGCTCAACGAAATGGAGCGCTTTGAGGAAGCGCTCGGCTGGCATGGGAAAGCCTTGGCCCAAGCCAAACGGGTGGGCGAAGAAGCGCTACTCGGTACCATCCAGATGAACCAGGGTAACTGTCTGCGGCTGATAGGCCGTCTAGTCGAAGCGGAGCAGCGCTGTCGCCAGGCTCAAGCCATCTTCGACCGCTTCAAGAATCTGGTTGGGCAGGGCTTGGTGCTGGATAATCTGGGCCAAATCTATCAGGCGCAAGGCCGGTGGCCGGAGGCCGAGGCGAGCCTGAAATCAGCTCTGCCTATCTGGCGCAGCCTGAACAACAGACACCATGAAATTCGGACGCTGACCTACCTGGTTGAGATGGGGTTAGCCCGTCAAGATCATAGCCTGGCTCGAGTCTGGCTGGCCCAGGCTGAGCAACTGCTAACCGAGCACGACAGTGCCGGTCAGTATCGTGCCCTGTGGCAAACGGTTGCGGCGTTTCGGCAGCAAGTGGACAAGGACGCTTTCGGTAGGCAGCTTAACCTCACTTAAGTCCCCTACCGGAACTTTTGGCTGAGGCTTGGTTCAGTCTCTTGCTCCGTCAGCCAACTTCTAAATTAGTAGTCAATTATGGGACTCTAACTCTAGGTCAGGCACTTCAGTGGGCTCACACTTGGGACACTCGCACGAGATAAGCTGTTTGAGCGGCAGCAACTCAGGATGTTCACCTTCAACCGGACCCAGAATCTCGGCCAGCCAGTGAGCCACCTGGTTGTCCACCAAACGATAGTAAACATTCAAGCCCACTTTTTCATCTTGAATCAGGCCCGCTTCTCGCAGCACCCGCAGTTGCTGGGAGACATACGGCTGCGGTTTGTCCAAAAAAGCTTCCAAATGGCAGACGCATTCCGCCTCGCGACGCAGCACGTCAAGGATTCTAAGGCGTTCGGGGTGAGCCAGAAGTTTGATTTTGGCAGCGAGTTCTTTGTAGTTACTCAAGACAAAGCCCATTACATTCGAATTTTTGCATCAAAATTCTAGCTTGCCTAGAAAATCTGTCAAATAAAACAGACCCCAAAGGTTTTTGGATCCTCCAGGGCCTGCTATTCGCCAGGTCGTCGGTTAAAGCAACAGCGCCTTGATTTGCTCGATCGAAGGTACCTTGCCGGCCACTTTGACATGTCCATCGATGGCCAAAGCCGGAGTCATCATCACCCCAAACTGCATAATGTCGTTGATATCGGTCACTTTCACCAACTCATACTCAATGCCGGCGGCTTGGGCTGCCGCTTCCGTTTGGCCGGCCAATTTCTGACAATTGGCGCAGCCGGTGCCCAGAATTTGTAGTTTTTTCTTCATAACATTTTCTCCAAAATTAAGATGTGATTTAGCCAAAAAAGGCGCCGTAAACCAGGCCGCTCAGCGTGGCCATCACTACCACCAACGCCACAAATACGACCGTTTTCTGCGTGCCTAATACGCTGCGAATGACCAGCATATTGGGTAAACTTAAAGCCGGTCCAGACAACAGGAGGGCCAGGGCTGGACCTTTGCCCATACCGCTGCCCAAGAGGCCTTGTAAAATCGGCACTTCCGTTAGCGTGGCAAAGTACATGAACGCACCCAAAAACGAGGCGATGAAGTTAGAAAGCAGCGAATTGCCCCCGACCGCCCAGACGACCCAAGTCGATGGGATCAACCCCTCTTGGCCAGGCCGGCCCAACAGAAAACCAGAGATAAGCACCCCCCAAAACAACAGCGGCATAATCTGTTTGGCAAAGCCCCAACTCTGCTGCCACCACTCGTTAAGTTCACCGTCTGAGTCTGGACGCGGGCGATTGAGCAGCCAGGCCAACCCGACCACCCCAACCACAAAGGGGACCGTCGGGGTTTGGGGCGTTAGCAGCGCGGCGGCTGCGACTAACCCGCCCAGCGCCGCCATCTCGCTCCAGTGGACGCCAAACCAGCGCACCAAGATTAGACTGAGGACCAAGGCTAAACCGGCCGTGACGGACCAACGGGCGTCATAAATCGCGCTCCACAGCGTTCCACCGGTTTGCGGCCGGCCCCAGTTGGCAAAAACTAGAATGCCGACCATAGCCGCAAAGTAAAACGCGTTTTGCCACAGCGGTCGCTTAACCTCCGGTTCCGGTAGGATAGCTTGGGCTTGCTGTTTCGCCTGCTCCTCTGACCGAAAAATGAGGTGCATCAAAACCCCGATGACTAGACTAAAACCGATCGCCCCGATCGCTCGAGCCAGGCCCATTTCCGGCCCTAACACGCTCGCGGTCAGAACAATGGCCAGGATACTGATCGCCGGGCCGGAGTAGAGAAAAGCCACCGCCGGCCCCAACCCTGCGCCCATTCGGTAGATTCCGGCAAAGAGGGGCAAAATGGTACAGGAGCAGACCGCCAAGATCGAGCCGGACACCGCGGCGACGCCATAAGCCAACCCCTTAGGCGCATTCGCTCCTAAGTATTTCATCACCGAAGCCTGACTGACAAAAACCGAAACGCCGCCGGCAATGAAGAAAGCCGGAATCAGGCACAGCAGCACATGCTCGCGGGCGTACCACTGGGCCAGGTAAAGGCTCTCCATCACGGCGTTGTCGAAGCGGGTATTGCCTAGAGGTATGAAATAAAGCAGTACGAAGACACTGCTAATGACCGCCAGAGCCTTCCCTTCATTTTTCCAGGGGGCCAAATTGTCGCGCAAACCGCCAAAGAGGCCCGGTACGCCGAGCTTCGAGGCTGGCCCAAGGGGTGTTTGGTGAGTGAGTTTCATGGCAACCTCCCTAAGTTCAAATCTAGTTCAAATCTGTATTCAGAAAAACGCATATAGTCTGGCAAAAAAATCGGCGGTTTCTACCTAACTTGCTCCGGTAAAATCTGCTCTAGCGATACTGCTTGCTTCTGGTCCGCATAAGCAACGCTGCTGAGTTCTGGTTGAGTCCAGAAAGTTACTGAGCCAACCTTGCCAGCGACCGACCACGGCTCGATCCACACTATAGTAAATCCAGCGACCGTCAATTCGGTCCCGGCGGCTTTTGATTAAACCAGCCTGGCGCAGAATCCGTAAATGATGAGACAGCAGGTTGGGCGGCAGCCCCAATCTTTCGTTGAGTTCGCCGTTGCAAGAGTCAGCTTGCAGCAAGAGGGCCAAAATACGGAGACGGTTTGGGTCGGCCATCGCTTTTAGCACTACTGACACACTTTCCAATGTTTCATCTACCTCAGTTTGGCCAGACATAAAGTTACCTAGAGCTTAACCGTAATTATTTCAGCAATCATTGAATTATTAACCTCTTGATTATATATCCAATCAACTGAGAGTGGTACCGGTCAGATGTAGGGTCATCTACCTGGATCATGGGGCAGTTTAAGCCCTCTCGAGTAAGGCCGCAGAATTTTGACTCAATGCAAAAGAATGCATATAGTCTTTCCATTAAGGCTTATGAGTCTTTTTCTCGAGTCTTTCAATCTTTAAAGGAGCTATCGTGACAAAAAAGGTGCTGATTTTGTGTACGGGCAATTCCTGCCGCAGCCAGATGGCCGAAGGCTTGATCAACGCTCGCTTGGAGCCGGAGTTTCAAGCATGGTCCGCCGGAACAAAACCCAGCGGCTATGTCCATCCTAAAGCCGTCGCCGTCATGGCCGAGTTAGGGATTGATCTGAGCCCTAACGCGTCGAAAAACCTGGACCAATTCCGCGGTCAGTATTTCGATTACATTATCACCGTTTGCGACTCGGCTAAGGAGAATTGTCCAGTCTGGTTGGAGAAAGCGGGGACAAAGACCCATATCGGTTTTGACGACCCGGCCGAAGCCACCGGCACCGACGAAGAGGTTATGGCAGAGTTTCGCCGGATTAGAGATGAGATTGCTGATCGGGTGCTAACCTTTTTGCGAGACAAGACCTAGACTTAAGCTCATCTGGGCAAGCCCTTAATATGGCCACGGGAAACTGTTTCTTG